>NZ_JALQDD010000002.1:0-251867 GCF_023631405.1 Caballeronia sp. GAWG2-1 | reverse complement strand
TTTTTTGTTCATTCTATTACTAGATGGATTTGGTATAGATTTCTGTTATTGTTTGTGTGCCCGCGTACGCGGGCCCCCCCCCCCCACCCCCCCCCCCCCCCCCCCCCCCCCCTTTTCTTTCTACTGCTAGCTAGCTACTGCTTACAACTCAGCCCGCTTTAGAAGCGGTGACGGATACCAGCCGTCACGAGAACCTGACGGCTGCTCGACGATGCTGCTGCACCGCTGATTTGAGCCGACGGGTATTCGTTTTCCGGCAGACCGCTTGCAATTTGCATCACGCCTTCAGCGTAGACGTCCGTACGCTTGGACAACGCGTAGTCGGTCTGCAAGCCGAACTGGTGATAGCGAACGCGCGTCGATTCGCCTGCGGCACCCAGCTTCTGGTTGGTGAACGTGTAGGCCGCACCCAGCGACAGCGCCGGCGTCAGAGCGTAACGAGCGTTTGCTTCGTAGTTGTTCGTGACGGCCGTAGCGTCGAAGTTGCTGCCGTCTTGACGAACTTGCGTCCACAGCAGGCCGAATTGCATAGCATTCGTCGAGTAGCTGGCGCCTGCGCCGAACGTACGTTGACGGATCGTGCCGAATGCGGCTTCTGCTGCCTCTGCCGGCTGACCGGCTGCTACAAACGCGTCACCGACGACATGCGGAACGACCGTAGCACCGTTGATCGCGCCGACGTTGTTACTGTTGATGCCGTTTGCTTGCGTGTAAGCAATGCCAGCCTTGATCGGGCCGTTAGCGTAGCCAGCACCCAGGCTGTACGCGCGATTCGCCGCGAAGCTGCCTGCCGAGTTCGAGAAGCCGTACTCGCCGCCGAACGTCAGACCAGCATAGTTGGCGCTCTGGAACTTGACCGAGTTGCTGAGACGGAAGTTGTTGCCGTCCAGGTTATCCAGGTTGTCCGGGTGCGCGAAGTACGTGCCGCCGAACGTGCCCGTTGCGCTCAAAGGACCAAGGTAGTCAGCCACGGCGTCGTTCTGACGACCCAACGTTACCGTGCCTTGGTTCGTCGAAATGCCGACATACGATTGGCGAGCAGCACCGGCGCCGCTACCGTTTGCCGGGTTGAAGCCGCTTTCCAGCCTGAAGACTGCCTTCATGCCGTTGCCCAGATCTTCAGCGCCCGTCAGGCCCCAACGGCTGTCTTGCACGTTGTTCCCAGTGACGCCCCATGCGCTTGCCTTGTTGTAGTCCGAACCCGGTGCCGAGCGCACGTTGTTCACGAACGTGAAACCTGCGTCCAACGTGCCGTACAGCGTGACGCTGCTTTGTGCGCTTGCAGCCGTGGCGAACGATGCAGCCAGAGCGGCCACTGCGGCTCCGATAAGATTCTTTTTCATGCGAATTCCTTTGATTGAGTCACGAGACTCGATGAGTTGCTTAAGGCCGCGGCGCGGCACATCTGGGATCGAAGCCCCGGAGAAAGCCTCACACCGATATTCGGCAGCCCAAAGTGTATGGCGCAGCTTTTTGCAGAGACCACCAAGGAACACGCAAAAGGTCTTTCGAATAAATCAAAAAATAGAATTTCAATATGACTTAACGCTTACACATCTGGTACTTACCCGAATGCTTTTTCTTTAACGAGATGGACCAGACGCAGCATCGTTGCACACATGCGACAGTGGCTGACGAGCGACAGCGAGAAGACATCGGAGTCATCCTATTCACAAGATGTATCGGGCTACGTAACATCGCGCACGCGAGGCGGCACTCCTGCCCTTGCTGACTTCGCATCGATCACCCGCAGCTCACGCTTTCGTCAGGCCATCCGCTCATGAACCAATTACAGGCGATGCGCGTCTTCCTCAAAGTCGCGGAGACATCTTCTTTTGGCCGCGCGGCCGCAGCGCTCGATCTTTCGAACGCCGTGGTCACGCGCTATGTCTCGCTACTCGAAGCGCATCTCAATACCCGCTTGCTGAATCGCACGACACGAAGCGTGTCGCTGACCGAAGCGGGCAAGGAATACGCCGATGGCTGCCGAACAGTGATCGAACACGTCGAGAATATTGAGGCATCAGTAGCGAACAGTTCAGTCGATCCATCCGGAACACTCAAGCTCGTTGCATCGGCATCGTTTTCCTTGCTCGAACTCACGCCCATGCTGCGCGCTTATCGCGATCGCTATCCGAGCGTGAAGCTCAGTCTTACGCTGCTCCATCGGCCGGTCGATCTCGTCGATGAAGGCTTCGATGTCGGCATCGTCGTGCCGCATCTCGTCAATAGCGGCACGCTCATCAATCGGCCGCTTTTCAAGGTCGCCGCGGCACTCGTCGCATCGCCCGACTATCTCGCCCGCCGCGGCCTGCCGGCGCGGCCCGCCGCTCTCGTCAAACACGAGTTTCTTGCGCCGTCCACGGATATTCACGGATCGAAGTGGTCATTCACCAGTCCGACGGGTTCGCTCGAGGAAGTGTCGATCGACCCGTCGTACACGGTGAACAGTTCACCCATGTTGCGGCAGGCGGCGATATTGGGAATGGGCATTGCCGTATTGCCCGAGAGCTATGTCCGGCAGGACGTCGAAGCGGGCGCGCTCGTGCGCCTGCTGCCGGCCTACACGCTCAACGACGCGGACAAGGAAGTGTCGATCGTTTATCCGGGACGCAGACACGTATCGGCCAAGACGCGTTCATTCGTCGACTTTGCGCTGACGCATTTCCGCGACCGAGCGACGTCCGATATCGGCGCGGCCAGTCTTTCCGACTAAAAGGAAAAAGCGCGACGCGATTTGATTCGCGTCGCGCTTTGAGTGATCCGACCGCTTAAACGAGCTCGGCGCCTTGCGCCTCTATGCGCTCGAGCAATTGCCTGCAGCGAACGATCAACAGATTTCCGTCCCGTCGACGCATTGCAAGTGGCTTACTCGACAAGTCACGCCTGAATGTTTCCAGCGCATCAAGCAGCGGCCGATACTGCAACACGCTCGCGGCCCCAGACACGCGATGATGCCATTCGCGCAAGTGTTCTACCGTGCCACGTGCGACCAGTGGTTCGAGCGCGGCGAGATCGTCGCGGAACGAGGATACGAAGGCATCGAGAAGCGCCTTGACGGTGGCCTCGCTGCCCCAGAGTTGCGCCATCGCTTCAAGGTCGAGTTCATCTTCTTCCGCGTGCCTTGCTTCGGCGCCGCCGACTGCCCGTCCATCCGGTTCGGGCGCGATCGTGTCCTTCAACCACCACCGGTTAAGATGCTCGCGCAGCGTCGCGAGCCGAGTGGGTTTGATGAGGCAATCGTCCATACCCGCGTCGCGGCACATGGTGCGCTCCTCGGCCGCCGTGCTAGCGGTGATACCGAGAACCGGCAGTCGGACCGCTGTTCCCGCTTCGTTGGCGCGCACGCGCCTCGTCAGCTCATAGCCGGTCATGTTCGGCATATGGCAGTCCGTGATCAGAAAGCCATAATGCGTTTGTTCGAGCGCCGCGAGCGCCTCGACGCCATCCTGCACGACATCGCAGGCGAACCCGAGCAACGAAAGCTGGTGGCGAATCAACTCCTGATTAACCGGATGATCCTCCGCCACGAGCACGAGCCTGCCGTTGCGCAAAGCATCCTCGCGGTCGGGCGCTTCCTTCTTCGGTTCGAGGCCCATTGTCGCGCGCGCCGCAATCTGCGGCATGCCGGTCAAGGCCGCGACGCAGGCAGCGCCAAGCCCTCGCCAAGAGATGGGATTGATGCTGACGCGAATATCGTCTTCAAGAATACGATAACCCGTTGGCTTCGGCTTTTCCGTCGCGTGAATGACGCGGGATCCGAACGGCAGCTTGTCCTTGTGCGTATCGCTCAGAAATACGATATCGACGCCTTCGAACGTCTCCGGAAGCATCAGGCTCGGGCTATCCGACGGAATGCGCTGAAGCACCAGACCGAGCGCCTGTCCGTAGTTCACCAACGCGTCGGCGACGCGCTCTTCGTCGATCGCCACGATGCCTCGCCGGCCGCGCAAGCCGTCGATCTGATACTGCAATGTCTCGACCGGCACTTCGAGGCGAAGCGTCATGGATGTGCCGACGCCTACTTCGCTCTGCAACGTCAGTGTGCCACCCATCAAATCCACGAGCCGATTGACGATAGTCAGTCCGAGGCCCGTACCGCCGAAGCGTCGGGTAGTGGACTTTTCCGCTTGCACGAACGGCTCGAAGAGACTCGCCTGCGCCTCGGACGCGATACCAATGCCCGTGTCCTTCACGCAGAGTTCGAGCAGCTGAGTGGACTCCGTCGATCCCACTTCCCGTACGTGCACAGCGACTTCACCAGCGCTGGTGAACTTGATCGCGTTGCTCATCAGGTTGAAGATGATCTGCCTCAGACGCACGCTGTCGCCCTGCACGGTAGCCGCCACTTCCGGCGCGACATTGACTCGCACTCGCAAGCCCTTTTCGTGTGCCCTGCCCGCCAGCAAGCCGACGGCGCTATCGACGAGTTCGCGCAAATCGATCGCGGTCGGCTCGATCGTCAGACGGCCTGCTTCGATCTTCGAATAGTCCAGGAGATCGTCGAGAATCTGAAGTAAAGCGCTGGCTGAATCCTGAATCATGCCGAGCATTTGCGACTGATCCGGATTGAGCGGCGTATTTTCGAACACTTCGACGAGACCCAGAACGCCGTTCATAGGCGTGCGAATTTCGTGGCTCATCATGGCGAGAAAATCGTCCTTCGCTCTCGATGCGGCTTCCGCGATATCTCTCGCCCGCGCAAGCTCTTCAGCGCGCGCGTGCTCGACGCTCGCATCCACCCAATATCCGCTCCAGACCACGGCGCCGTCGTCTTCGCAATGAGCGACGAGGTCTGCGCGAAACCAGCGCGTCACGCCCCCGACGACGGCTCTAAATTCTGTATGCAAGGGCTCGAGCGTGAGCGATGACCGCTCGATTTCCGCCAGCAGGCGCACGCCGTCCTCGGAGTTGACTTGACGCAATACCTTGAGCGGATCGTTAGCCAACGCTCCAAGATCGAGGCCAAGCAGTTGCCGCGTGTCACCGTCGATATACGGAAGGCTGTAAGCGCCATCGCGCGCACGCCGCAGTTGGAAGACGACAGCGGGAAGCGAGCGCGTGACGTCGTGCAGGCGCCGCTCCGTGCGACGGGCGTGCATCTCGGCGTCGCGAATATCGGTAATGTCGATCATCGTGCCGACTACGCCTGCTCGCTCGCCGTCCGGTGCCAGAAATGCACCGGTCCAAAAGAGGCCGTAGCGCGATCTGCCGAACTCGTCGAAGAACTCGGCCTCGACTTCCTGACGCTTGCCCGTGGCGAGCGTGCAACCGGAGAGATCGTGCAGCAAACGGCTGTGCTTTGCTCCCCACGCGCCCACTTCGAGCGCCGTCTGTCCGACGATATCCGTCCTGCGAACGCCCAGGGCCTCCTCGAACGCACGGTTGACCGCGACGTAGCGATTGTCCATGTCCTTCGCGACAAGCGGATACGGCACGACTTCCATCATGGTCTGCTGGAAGCTCAACTGCGTCGCGAGTTGCTGTTCGATCTTGAGACGCTTTCGCATTTCCCGCTGCAACAGGACGAATGCCCGAAGCGTGACGATCAAAACGGCCAGCACGCCAATGAGTGCAGGAAGCAGGCGCAGTGCGGTAACGCTCAGAACACGGGACGGCGCTGCCGAGACATAAACGTTCGAGAGCGCGTCGTTAGCGCGAAACATGAAGGCATCCGCATCGATAGGCGGAATGCTTTCTCTGGCGGGCGCGATATCTGCCGCCGTTGCACGCGCGTCGGACGCGACAGTGTCCGCGCGAACCACCGTGCAATACGGTGACAGGAGCACGACGAGCAAAAACCAGCAACGCACGACGACGGAACTCAAATCGAATCTCACAAAGGTAAAAGTCGGCGTCGTTGAGAGGACACCGCATCGGAAAACTTGCGTACGCTGCGACACAGGCTGTCGCAGGCGCCGTCGAACAGTAGAGTCTGATACGCATCCGTTGGCGCAGACATCGGAACCGTCTTAAATAGTTCTGATGACGCCAACCGTCCGCTTCAGTCAGACGAGGCCCACCTGCCTGAAATACTCGACGAGATCGGCCTCCGAACTTAGGCCCAGCTTCCGCATGCCACTGCGTTTCTGGGTAGCGATGGTTTTACTGCTTCGTCCGAATCGGCTTGCAATCTCGTGCACCACCATGCCACTGGCGTACAGCCGAAACACTTCCCACTCGCGCCGGCTCAATACGCCGACACATGCGGGCATGGTTTCTGGAAGGCTGCTCAACGCATCTATGGCAAGCGGCGAGGCGAACCGTCTGCCTGCGCTGATGGCCGCAATTGCGGTTTCGAGAGACTCCAGTCCGTCGCGCTTGTCGACCACACCGTCGACGCCCATTCGTATGAGTCCCGCTAGCATTCGAGCTTGTGAAAGCATGGTGATAACGACCAGCCTCGGCCGCTCGATCCGACTCGAAAAACGCCTCAGAAATGTGATGGAACTGCTCTCACCTTCCATCCCCTGCATTCCAATGTCAGAAAAGACGAAGTCACAAGCAGTCGAATCCAGCGCTTCGGCCAGCTCTTGGGTGTCGTGCGCCGTCGCCACTACTTCGATGGCGCCGTCCCGTTCGAGATAGCTCTTGATACCCTTCACGACTATCGGGTGATCATCGGCGATGATTGCCCTCAGCGGCATTCTTGTTTTCATTGGTCTCTTTTATTGTAAAAGCCGGCATGCCCTTCTAACGAGGGCAGTGCGTCTCCACGCCCGCCGGCAGTGCTGCTTGTAAGCGCGCGTCAGATCAGGTCCGTGTCCGCAACGAAGCGATACAGATCTGCGTCCGTGGACAGATCCAGCTTGCGCATGGCGGCGCATTTCTGAGCGCTGATAGTCTTTACGCTACGGCCCAGCTTCCTTGCGATCTCAGTCACGTTGGCACCGCGCGCATAGTTTTCAATGACTTCCATTTCCCGGCTAGTCAGTCTCTGCCGAATGAACAGAGCGTGACTTTCCGTATTTGCAATGGCCAAAGCACGGCGAATTGCCGGTCCGAGATAGGTCTCGTTGGCAATGACCGAGACGATCGCGACGTAGATGAGGTCAAGCCGGTCCTCTTTGCTGAGGAACGCGTGCGCGCCCGCGTCCAGCGCCTGCTTGATGAGCGTCGCGTTATCGGTGCGCGATAGCACGACGATGTGCACATTCGGATAAGTCGCAGAAATGTGCTGCACGAGTTGAACGCCGTCACCATGGCGCCCCCCCGGCATGAAGAAGTCGACGATGGCCACGTCGCATTCACCGCGTGCCAGACACTCGTCGAGCTGCGTGGAATCGATGCTTCGACTCACCACTTCTACATTGGGAAAATTCCCAGCCAGCCGTTCGATAGCGAGAATGACGAGCGGATGATCGTCCGCTATTGCTAACCGAATTCTCCTGGCATGCGAGAACACTTGACCTTCATTCAATGATTCCATCACTTAAAACCTTCACGCGTTGAGCGAACTCAAATTCATTCTTGACACCGATAAGAATCGGATACCGAAACATTAAAAAACATAAGATGCATCCGAATTCGAACTCACCACACCGATAACTCAGCCGAGTCCTTGAGCGCGTACAAACGCGAACAAACCCGGGTCGTTTCTAATTCCGAGCTTGTTCATCGCATCTCGCTTCTGTCGACTGATAGTGCGCACATCGCGGTTCAACGCTTTGGCGATTTCGGTAATCGTGCGACCCTTGGCGAACAAACGAACGACTTCTTCTTCCCGGGGCGAAAGCCGCGGTTCCTCTGGTGATGACTCGGTTTCCGCGCCCGCTTCCGCTAACGCGGTAACAAAAGACCCACTGACATAACGGCGATCGATTCCCGCATGGCGCACGGCAGTCGCCACGAGTTCAATAGCCTCCGCCTTATTCACGAGTCCGATGGCACCGGCATTGAGAATAGAACGAAGAATCGCGACATTACTGACGCTCGTCAGCACGACGATTTTGATGCTTGGCCACTCTTGCCTGACTCTACGAATCAGCCGTAATCCGTCTAGCGCGTCCGGCCCAGGCTCAGGCATGGCGAAATCCGTGACAAGCACGTCACATGGCGTCTTCGCGAGTTCGACCACAAGGCTGCTCGCATTATTCGCCTCACCGACGACATCGATCCCCTCGTCGGCCTTGAAAAGCGCCTTTACGCCAAGGACCACGAAAGGATGATCGTCGGCCAGCACTACGCGAAGTTTCAAAGTCGCCCCTCTAAATGATGTTGTTGATTTTTAGATTTTGGTCAGAACGCATTTATTGCTTTATGCAATCAACGAAGTCTCTCTTTCGTTACGTTTGCTCGAACTCAATAAAATCGAGTAAACATCTGAAATCAATAAATGAATGCCTAAAAGCAGCGAGTAACTAAACGTTCTAAACTGGATGAATCAAAGTAGGACGCAAACAAGCCGCGCACCATAGGACTACTCCGATTACACCGTCATGACTCTTCGTTGGTCCGTATAAAGCCTCATATTCGCGGTTAATCGGAAGCGTTATACGGCTGCGGGAATCGCGGAGAGCCTCGAAGTTATATTTCGGAAAGCGCCTTGCAGATTTGATAAAAAAAAAGCCTCCGACAATTAATGCCGGAGGCTTAGCGTTCAAACGAATTTGTTGCGAGTTGTCAGAACGGGATATCGTCGTCCATGTCTTCAAAACCGCCGCCCGCAGGTTGGCTCGGACGGCTCGATCCGCCACCGGCTCCACCGCCCGCAGCGCGCCCGCCTGCCGACGCGCGGCCGCCACCACCACCGCCGCCGCCTGAGCGCTCCATCGGCGCGCTGCGGCTGTAGCCGCCGTCATCGCCGCCGCCTGCTCCGCCGCGGCCACCGAGCATTTGCATCTGATCGGCAACGATCTCGGTCGAATAGCGCTCTTGCCCCGCCTGATCGGTCCACTTGCGCGTGCGAATGCGCCCTTCGATATACACCGACGAGCCCTTCTTCAAATACTCGTTCACGATCTCGGCAAGACGCCCGAAGAACGCCACGCGATGCCACTCCGTGAGTTCCTTCATCTCGCCAGACGACTTTTCCTTGTAACGGTCGGTCGTCGCGAGACGAATGTTGGCCACGGCGTCGCCGCTCGGAAGGTAGCGCGTTTCCGGGTCGGCGCCCAGATTGCCTACGAGAATGACCTTGTTGACAGATGCCATGATTTCTCCGGTAAATTCCTTGCCCACTAGCAGTTATGCGACGTTATCAGTTCAACCCTCTTCCACGGAAGAGGACGGGAAACATCGCACTGCCTCAATATGATTAATACAGATTCGCTACGCCGCGCGCTCGACCCTGCGCGGCGGCGCCTTCATTTTCCACGCGACGATCAACCATGCCAGCACCAGCGCCGAACACGAGAAGAACACCGCACTCGGGCCATCCAGCTTGAGCAGCCAGCCGCCGATCACGCCACCAAGCGCGAGCCCGATAGACTGCGTCGTGTTGTACACCCCGGCGGCCGCGCCCTTGCGGGTGCCTGGCGCCAGTTTGGACACAAGCGAAGGTTGCGACGCCTCCAGCACGTTGAAGCCCAAGAAGTACACAAACAGGATCGCGGCCACAGACCATAGCGTATGGGGAGCCGCGCCTAATAACAACTGGCCGATCAGGATAAGAAAAATCGCACTCAACATGACCGCTTTCATCTTGCCGCGCTTCTCGGCGGCGATGATTGCCGGAACCATCATTACGAAAGCGAGGCCCATCACCGGAAGATAAATCTTCCAGTGCGAGGCGACCGGTAACCCGCCCGCTTCGAGAATGCGCGGCACGACGAGAAAGAGCGCGGTTTGGGTTGCGTGCAGCACCAGCACGCCGAAGTTCAGACGCAGCAGCTCGACGTTGTGCAGCACCTCGGCGAATGGCGCCTTGACGTGAACCGGCGGCACGGGCGGGTCCGGCACGACCCACAAGACCACGCCGACCGCGACGATCGACAGCACGCCGATCACCGTGAACAAGCCGCTCATGCCGACCCAGTGGAACAGGATCGGTGCGCCAACGATAGCGACCGCGAACGAGACGCCAATGCTCGCGCCGACCATCGCCATGGCCTTGGTGCGATTTTCTTCTTCAGTCAGATCGGCGATGAACGCGATTACCGCCGACGACACCGCGCCCATGCCCTGAATCACACGTCCGGCGATGATCCACGCCATGGAGTGCCCTGCCGCCGCCACGAAGCTGCCGAGCGCGAACACGAGCAGGCCGAATGCGATCACGGGTTTGCGGCCCAGCTTGTCCGAAATCCAGCCATAGAAGATGTACAGCATGGACTGCGTGACGCCGTAAGCGCCGAGCGCTATGCCGACGAGAAACACGTCATCGCCGCCAGGGATAGTTTTCGCGTAAATGGAAAACACCGGCATGATCATGAAGAGGCCGAGCATGCGCAGCGCAAAGATCGCGGCGAGCGACACGGTTGCGCGCAATTCGGGCGCGGACAAACGTGTGGACATGGCAGACGGATTGGACATCAGGAACGGAAATGGGTGAGGGTCGCGACTGGCCTGACGCGTGGGGAGCGCGGCGCGGCCGCCTTGTTCTGGCTCGAAACGGCACTATATGCGACATACGGCTGCTCGCGCGCCGCACGACCTGCGGCCATTAACGCGAAGGCGCCTGGGAAACGGAAAAGCCGTTGGAAAGCCGCCGAGAAGCCTTGAGAGCCCCTGAGAGCCCCGAGAGCCTTTTGGCACGGGCGCCGCACCCTGCAAAAGTCGTTATAGTAGCAGGTTTAGCCCCCTTACTTTGTCGTCCGGTAGTCGCAGGAAACCCCGCGCCACGACCTAAAAGACGGCCGAAAGACCCCCGAAAGAACCCGGAAGAGACTCGTGGAAGAAATTCGTATTCGTGGGGCTCGCACCCACAATTTGAAGAACGTCAATCTCGACTTGCCGCGTCACAAGCTGATTGTGATTACGGGGTTGTCCGGGTCGGGCAAGTCGTCGCTCGCATTCGATACGCTTTACGCCGAAGGTCAGCGCCGCTATGTCGAGAGCCTCTCGGCGTACGCGCGGCAATTTCTGCAGCTGATGGAAAAGCCGGATGTCGATCTGATCGAAGGCCTTTCACCGGCCATTTCGATCGAACAAAAAGCCACCTCGCATAATCCGCGTTCGACGGTCGGCACCGTCACCGAAATTCACGATTATCTGCGACTGCTGTTTGCGCGCGTCGGCACACCTTATTGCCCCGATCATCTGATTCCGCTCGAAGCGCAAAGCGTCTCGCAGATGGTCGATGCCGCGCTCGCGCTGCCCGAGGAAACCAAGCTGATGATCCTCGCGCCCGTCGTCGTGGATCGCAAGGGCGAGCACGTCGAGCTATTCGAAGAGATGCAGGCGCAGGGCTTTATCCGCTTTCGCATTCGTTCGGGCGGCGGCACGGCGAACGAAGGCATCGCGAAAATCTATGAAGTGGACTCGCTACCGAAGCTCAAGAAGAACGACAAGCACACCATAGACGTGGTGATCGACCGGCTTAAAGTGCGTCCGGACATGAAGCAGCGCCTGGCGGAATCGTTCGAGACCGCGCTGCGTCTCGCCGATGGCCGCGCGATCGCGCTCGAAATGGATACCGAAAACGAAAAGCTCTTCAGCTCGAAGTTCGCGTGCCCGATCTGTTCGTACTCGCTGCCGGAACTAGAGCCGCGCCTTTTCTCGTTCAACAATCCGATGGGCGCGTGCCCGGAATGCGACGGCTTGGGCCAGATCACGTTTTTCGATCCGAAGCGCGTGGTCGCGCATCCTTCGCTCTCGCTCGCGGCGGGCGCGGTGAAGGGCTGGGACCGGCGCAATCAGTTCTATTTTCAGATGCTGCAAAGTCTCGCGGCGTTCTACGAATACGACATCGACGCGCCGTTCGAGGAACTGCCGGAAAAGGTGCGCAAGACGCTTTTGTACGGTTCGGGCAAGCAGGTCATTCCGTTCTCGTACATCAACGAGCGCGGGCGCGCTTCGGTGAGAGAGCACGCATTCGAAGGCATTCTGCCGAATCTGGAGCGTCGTTATCGCGAAACGGACTCGGCCGCCGTGCGCGAGGAACTGGCGAAGTATCAAAACAATCAGGCGTGCCCGGCCTGCGAGGGCACGCGTCTGCGCCGCGAGGCGCGTTTTGTCAAAGTCGGTTCCGGCGATGACGCTCGCGGCATCTACGAAGTCAGCGGTTGGCCGTTGCGCGATACGCTCGGCTACTTCCAGACGCTACGGCTCGACGGCGCGAAAGGTGAGATCGCGGACAAGGTGGTCAAGGAAATCGTCGCGCGGCTGTCGTTCCTGAATAACGTCGGGCTCGATTACCTGTCGCTCGAACGCAGCGCCGAAACGCTCTCGGGTGGCGAGGCGCAGCGCATCCGCCTCGCGTCGCAAATTGGCTCGGGCTTGACCGGCGTGATGTACGTGCTCGATGAGCCGTCCATCGGCCTGCATCAGCGCGACAACGACCGGCTCATCGCCACGCTCAAGCATCTGCGCGATATCGGCAACTCGGTGATCGTGGTCGAGCACGACGAAGACATGATCCGCATGGCCGATTACGTCGTCGACATGGGGCCGGGCGCGGGCGTGCATGGCGGCGTGATCGTCGCGCAAGGCACGCCGAATCAGGTGCAGAAAGACCCGAATTCGATCACGGGACAGTATTTGTCGGGCAAGCGGACTATCGGTTATCCGTCCGAGCGGACCGCGCCGGACGAGCGGCAGCTTCGTATTGTCGAGGCGTACGGCAATAATCTGAAGCGCGTGACGCTCGATTTGCCCGTCGGGCTTCTGACTTGCGTGACCGGCGTCTCGGGTTCGGGCAAGTCCACGCTTATCAACGACACGCTGCAACACGCGGTCGCCCAACATTTGTACGGATCATCGACCGAGCCCGCGCCGTATGAATCCATCGAAGGTCTCGAACACTTCGACAAAGTGATCGCCGTCGATCAATCACCGATCGGCCGCACGCCGCGCTCGAACCCGGCCACTTATACCGGACTGTTCACGCCCATCCGCGAACTCTTCGCCGGCGTGCCGGCCGCGAAAGAGCGCGGTTACGATCCCGGCCGTTTTTCGTTCAACGTGAAGGGCGGACGCTGCGAGGCGTGTCAGGGCGATGGCGTCATCAAGGTCGAAATGCACTTTCTGCCGGATGTCTATGTGCCCTGCGACGTGTGCCACGGCAAGCGCTACAACCGCGAAACGCTTGACATTCAGTACAAGGGCAAGAACATCAGCGAAGTGCTCAACCTCACGGTGGAAGCCGCGCACGAGTTCTTCAAGCCGGTGCCGGTCGTCGCGCGCAAGCTGAAGACGCTGCTGGAAGTGGGCCTCGGTTATATCCGGCTCGGCCAGTCGGCGACCACGCTTTCAGGTGGCGAGGCACAGCGCGTCAAGCTTTCGCTGGAACTGAGCAAGCGCGACACCGGTCGGACTCTTTATATCCTCGATGAACCGACGACCGGTCTGCACTTCCACGACATCGCGCTTCTGCTCGAAGTGATCCACCGTCTGCGAGATCAGGGCAACACGGTCGTGATCATCGAGCATAATCTCGACGTGATCAAAACGGCGGATTGGGTCATCGACCTCGGTCCGGAAGGCGGCGCGGGCGGCGGCCAGATCATCGCTCAGGGAACACCCGAGCAGGTCGCGAAATCGAAAGCGAGCTTTACGGGCAGATATCTGGCACCCTTGCTGCAACGGCCCAAGTCGGCGGCGTAGCATGGTTGCGGCGCGTCACTTGCGCCGCGCGCCATAGCCGTTCGAAATGCGCCGCGATACGCGGCACGAATAACCGTCGCAAGCAGGGAAAAGGAACGCAGTCATGGCGAAGCGCAACGAAGCGGCCAACGAGGAGCGACGCATACGGGATCTTCCCGCGCGCCCCGTCAGGCTGACGAGCGACATGAGCATGCAGAAGTTGTCCGCCGTGGAGATCGGCAGCTATCTGGCGGCGTTCGCGGGTATGTACCTGGTTTTGCAGCTGAAGTTGCTGGGCGGACTGCTCGCCGGCATGCTGGTGTTCCAACTGGTTCACATGATCGCGCCCGTGATCGAGCGGCACGTCATGAGCCGCGGCGCGCGGCTGGTGTCCGTCGTCATCATCTCCACGATCATCATCGGCGGGCTCACGTTCGCGACGATAGCCATCATCGAGCACTTCCAGCAAGACGTGCCGAGTCTGCAAAAATTGCTGGATCAGTTGATGAGCATCACGTCGCACGCAAGGCTGCGCGTGCCGGATTGGATCGCCAATTACCTCCCGGTCGATGCCGACCAGATGAAAGACCGCGCCGCCGACCTCATGCACAAGCACGCCGAGCAATTGCAGCAAGGCGGCAAGGAAATGGCGCGCGGCTTCGGGCATATTCTGATCGGCATGATCATTGGCGCGATCATCGCGGTCGGAGCGCCGAAGCAGGCGCATCGGTTGCCGTTATCCACCGCGCTCGTCACGCGCGTGTCGCGCTTCTCGGATGCCTTCCGCCGCATCGTCTTCGCGCAGATCAAGATTTCGGCGATCAACGCGGTTTTCACCGCGCTGTATTTGCTGGTCGCGTTGCCGCTCTTTCACGAGCGTTTGCCGCTGTCGAAGACGCTCGTGCTGATCACGTTCATCGTCGGTCTGCTGCCGGTAATCGGCAATCTCATTTCCAACACCATCATTGTCGGGATTTCATTGTCGGTTTCGTTCGGCACGGCGGTGGCGTCGCTCGGCTTTCTCATCGTCATTCACAAGCTCGAGTATTTCCTGAACGCGCGCATCATCGGCGGGCAGATCGAGGCGCGCGCGTGGGAACTGCTGCTCGCCATGCTCGCGATGGAAGCCGCGTTCGGTCTTCCGGGCGTAATCGCCGCGCCGATTTTCTACGCGTATATCAAGCGCGAACTGATTTATTTGCGGCTCGTCTGAAGCGTGCATCGACATAAAAAACCCCGCTGAATCTTTGAATTCAGCGGGGTTTCTCGTTTTGACGGCGATGCTTACCGGAACACCACCGTCTTGCTCCCATTCAGCACGACGCGATGCTCCACATGCCACTTCACCGCGCGCGCGAGCGTCACGCATTCGACATCGCGACCAATGGCGGTCAGTTGATCCGGCGTCATGTTGTGATCGACGCGCTCCACTTCCTGCTCGATGATCGGCCCTTCGTCGAGGTCGGACGTCACGTAATGGGCGGTCGCGCCGATCAGCTTCACGCCGCGATCGAACGCCTGATAGTACGGCTTCGCGCCCTTGAAGCTCGGCAGGAACGAGTGATGAATGTTGATCGCGCGGCCCGCGAGTTTGTCGCACATTTCGGTCGCGAGAATCTGCATGTAGCGCGCGAGCACGACGAGGTCGGTATCGTTCTGGTCGATGATCTCCATCACGCGCGCTTCCTGCGCGGCCTTCGCCTGCGGCGTGCCGTTGAGCAGCGGCAGATGATGGAACGGAATGTCGTAGCTCGCGGCAAGCTGATAAAAATCCTTGTGATTCGACACGATAGCCGCGATGTCGATCTGCAACTGGCCCGTGCGATAACGGAACAGCAGATCGTTCAGACAGTGGCCGATCTTCGACACCATGATGACCACGCGCGGCTTCACCGATGCATCGTGCAACTCCCAGCGCATGCCGAACGTGTCGGCCAGTTCGCCGAACGACGTGCGCAGCGCATCGAGGCCGGGATCGCCGCCGACTTCCTGAAAATGCACGCGCATGAAGAACTCGCCGGTGTGGCTGTCGCCGAACTGCGCCGAGTCCAGAATGTTCGCGCCGAGATTGAACAGAAACCCGGAAACGGCATGCACGATTCCCGGACGGTCCGGGCACGACAACTTCAGGATGAAACTATGTTCGGTCGACATGACCCGGTTACTCCTTAATCATTGTTAGAGCGAGGGCGGCGTGTAGAGCGCGGCGATGCCTTCGCACGCTTCCTCGTCGATCCAGCGGTGGCGCAGCAGGCAATCGAGGGTGGCGAGCGTCGCATCGACGGTGAATTCGCCTTCCTCGATCCAGCGCGCGACATCCTCGATGCGCGCCAGGCGATGTTCGCCGACTTCGCCGTCCTGATTTTGCGGCGTGAAGTCGTCCGGAAGCTCGATGTCGTAGACGAAAAGCTGCTCGGCCTGCGTGCCTTCGGGAATCATCTGCAGCACGTGGAGCGTGCCGCCGGGCGTGGCCGTCGACGCGAGTTCGGCCGGCATGCCCGCTTCTTCCCAGCATTCCTTCACGAGCGTCGGCTCGATATCCATACCCCAGCCGATGCCGCCCGCGACCACGTTGTCGAGCCTGCCGGGATCGACGGACTTGGTATCGCTGCGGCGCGCGATCCACAACCGCGGCGCGCCATCGCGATATTTTACGATGCCGTTCAGATGCACTGCGTAAGTCATCGTGCCGAAGAAGCGCGAGGCCGCGCGTTCGATGAACGCGAGCGGCGCTGCTTGGAAGTCGTTGCGAATCGCGTAGGTTTCGTTGCGCCAGCCGGGAATCTTGCCCTGCTGAGCGAGCGTGTCGATGACATCGTGAAGCGCGGCCGTGCGCGCATCGACGTCGTTCAGCGATGGATGCAGCCGCACCGCGGTTGCATCGACTACGAAGATGTTCGGCCAGCGCGTGAGCGATGCGACATCGAAAGCGCGGATCCAGCCGACGCGCTCCTCGCCGATCAGAAAAGGCACATGCAGGGCGGCGTCGAAATGGCGGGCAGCGGCGATCGAAGGCAGGGACATGAAGGCTCCGGCAGGCTCGGCGGCCCGTGAAAGGCCGGAAATTGTAGCGCGGCCAATTGAATCGAAGGCTGGGCTTTCGCGCTCGCGGCTTGAGCGTTGGTGAGCGTTGGTGAGCGTTGGTGAGCGTTGGTGAGCGCTCGTGAGCGTTCGGTGAGCGCTGGTGAGTGTTCGTGGCGTTTGTGAGCGTTCGAAAGCGCCAGCCTCAATCCTTCAACGCGACGCGAATCCCGAGCGCGATGAACGTCGCGCCAGCCACACGATCCAGCCACAAGCCCACGCGCGGACGGCGCTTGAGCCACGAACCGATCATGCCCGCGCCGATGCCGAAGAGCGAGAACACCACGACCGTTTGCAGCATGAACGCGCCGCCAAGTTCGAACATCTGCAGCATCACGCTTTGCGCGCCGTGCGGATCGACGAATTGCGGCAGAAACACGATAAAGAACAGCGTGACCTTCGGATTGAGCATGTTGCCGATCACGCTCTGCCGGAACACGGTCGAAAGCGGTTGGCTCGCGCGTTCATGCGCGGTCGCGATGCCACGGCTGCGCAAAGCCTTGATGCCGATCCACACGAGATAAGCCGCGCCCGCGAGCTTCACGGCCTCGAACGCCATCGGCGACGAGCGCAAGAGCGCCGCAATGCCGAGCGCCGCGAGCGTCGTGTGAAAGATCACGCCGCACGCAAAGCCGAGCGCCGCCACGACGCCCGCAAGCCGTCCTTGCGAGATGCCGCGCGCAAGCACTTGCAGATTGTCCGGCCCCGGCGCGACGGTAATCGCCACCGATGCGGCAAGAAAGAGGAGGAAATTCGGCATCTCAATGCCCCGCGAATTCACAAACGGTGTAAAGCGGCACGCCGCTTTCACGCAGCAGTTTCGAGCCGCCCAAATCCGGCAAGTCGATGATCGCCGCCGCTTCCACCACTTCCGCACCGAGCCGGTCCAGCAAAATCTTGCCTGCCATCATGGTGCCGCCGGTCGCGACCAGATCGTCGACGAGCACGATGCGATCGCCCGGTTTGCACGCGTCTTCGTGAATCTCGACGGTCGCGCTGCCATATTCGAGCTCATAGGACTGTGAGAGCGTCTTGTACGGGAGCTTGCCTTTCTTGCGGATCGGCACGAAACCAAGGCTCAGTTCGTACGCGAGAATCGGCCCGATGATGAAACCGCGCGCATCGAGACCGGCGATCGAATCGAGTTTTGCATCGATATAACGCTGCACGAACAGGTCGATCAACGTGCGCAGCGCACGCCGGTCCTGCAAGACGGGCGTGATGTCGCGAAACTGCACGCCGGCCTGCGGCCAGTTTTCGACGGTGCGCACGCGCTCCTTGATGAAACGCGCGGCGTCCGGCGTGACGTTCGTAGGGGTAAAGGACATGACTTCTCCAAGTCCGCGCTGTGAGGCCGCGCCCGCCTTGACGATGAAGAGAAAAAGTTACGCTGCCCGGCGGTTGCGCGAAAGCCGCTCTTCGGCTTGCGCGAGCCCTTCGGGCATGCCGCGCAAGACGACGATGTCGTTCGCGCGCAGCTTGGTGTCGGGGGCGGGTTCGACGCCCCGGATGCCGTGGCGCCGGATCGCGGTGACCTCGACACCGTTGCCGACGAGCCCCAGATCGTCGAGCGAATGCCCGACGGCGTCCGATTTCTCGTCGATCGGTACGGATTGTAGCCGCACCTGCTCGTGGCCATCGTCGTCGTCATCGTCATCGGCGCCGTGGAAGTAGCCGCGCAGCATGCTGTAGCGCGCGTCGCGCATTTCCTCGACGCGCCGCACGACGCGGCGCATCGGCACGCCCATCAGCACGAGCGTGTGCGACGCCAGCATCAGGCTGCCTTCGACGATCTCCGGAATCACTTCCGTCGCGCCCGCTGCGGTGAGCTTTTCGAGATCGGCGTCGTCGACGGTACGCACGATCACCGGCAAGGTGGGCGCGAGTTCGTGGATGTTGTGGAGCACGCGCATCGCGGATGGCGTATTCGCGTAAGTGATCGCGACCGTCGCCGCGCGATGCAGGCCCGCCGCGAGCAGCGATTCGCGGCGCCCGGCATCGCCGAACACGACCGATTCGCCGGCCGCCGCCGCTGCCGCCACGCGATCCGGGTCGAGGTCGAGCGCCACGTAGGAAATGCCTTCCTGCTCCAGCATGCGCGCGAGATTCTGCCCGGCGCGGCCGTATCCGCAAATGATCACGTGACCGCTTTGCTTGAGACTTTGCGTCGCGATCTTCGTCATTTGCAGCGATTGCAGCATCCATTCCGTCGACGACAGCCGCAGCACGATCCGGTCGGCGTTCTGGATGATGAACGGCGCGGCGAGCATGGACAGCAGCATCGCGGAAAGAATGGCCTGCAGGATGGTCGGATCGACGAGATGCGAATCCAGAATCAGATTCAGCAGCACGAAGCCGAATTCGCCCGCCTGCGCGAGCCCGAGACCCGTGCGCATGGCGACGCCCGGCGTCGCGCCGAACAGACGCGAGAGCCCGGTGATCATCACGGCCTTGAGCAGAATCGGCAGGATCAGAAAGCCGAGCACGAGGAACGGATGCTCCCAGATCACGCGCGGGTTCAGGAGCATGCCGGTCGTCACGAAGAAAAGCCCGAGCAGCACGTCGCGAAAGGGCTTGATGTCCTCTTCCACCTGATGCCGGTAAGGTGTCTCGGCGATCAACATGCCCGCGATGAATGCGCCGAGCGCAAGCGACAGCCCGAACTTGTCGGTGATGAACGCGGCGCCGAGCGTCACCAGCAAGAGGTTCAGCATGAAGAGCTCTTGCGAGCGCCGGCGCGCGACCAGATCGAACCAGCGCGTCATGAACTTCTGGCCGATGAACAGCAGCACCGTCAACGCGACCACGATCTTGATCGCCGCGATGCCGAGCCACATCGCGAGTTGCGACGAATTGCCGTTGCCGAACGCCGCGATGATGATGAGCAGCGGCACCACCGCCAGATCCTGAAACAGCAGCACGCCGAAGATGTTGCGGCCGTGCTCCGATTCGAGTTCGAGCCGTTCCGCGAGCAGCTTGCTGACGATCGCGGTCGAGGACATCGACAACGCGCCGCCGAGCGCGAAGCTCGCCTGCCAGGACATCGGAATCCAGAAATTGGCGATCCACCCGAACAGCAGCGCAAGCACGATGGTCGCCCCGACCTGGCTCGCGCCGAGTCCGAACACGATGCGCCGCATCGAGCGCAGCTTCGACAGCGAGAATTCGAGTCCGATGGAAAACATCAGGAACACCACGCCGAATTCGGCGAGATGCTGGGCGCGGTCGCTATCCGGCGCGATGCCGGCCGCATGCGGACCCACGATAATGCCGACGGTCAGATAACCGAGCATCGGCGGCAAATTGAAAAAGCGAAATACGACGACGCCTGCCACTGAGCAGAGCAGCAACAACAGCGTCATTTCGAGCGGAGAAATCATCCGTCCAGCGTCCTCGTTCGTCGGCGTTCCGGCACGCGCGAAGGCCGCGCGACGGTGTCTTGGAAAGGCCCCTGACGCCGGGGCCTGCGGGGGCGGATAGGCGGCGGCGCGTCACGCCCTTGAGCGGCGCGGCGAAGAAACGCCTTTGCTATACTCCGCGCATGATAGCGAAAATCAATGGCGACCGGGCACTGGGACTCGCTCGCGACGTGATCCAGATCGAAGCCGACGCCGTTCGCGGGCTTTCAGAACTTCTCGACGAAAACTTCACGAACGCAGTCGAAACGCTGCTTGCCTGCCGCGGGCGCGTGGTCGTGTCCGGCATCGGCAAGTCGGGACACGTGGCGCGCAAGTTCGCCGCCACGCTCGCAAGCACGGGCACGCCGGCGTTCTTCGTGCATCCGGCTGAGGCGAGCCACGGCGACCTGGGCATGGTCACGGCCGACGACATCTTCATCGCGTTGTCCAACTCGGGCGAAACCGAGGAACTCGTCGCTATTTTGCCGCTCATCAAGCGTCTTGGCGCAAAACTCATCGCCATTACGGGACGGCCCGAATCCAGCCTCGCGCAACTTGCGGACATGCATCTGAACGTGCGCGTCGAAAAGGAAGCGTGTCCCATGAATCTCGCGCCCACGGCCAGCACCACGGCCGCGCTTGCCATGGGCGATGCCCTTGCCGTCGCCGTGCTCGATGCGCGCGGCTTCGGTCCCGAGGATTTCGCGCGTTCGCATCCGGGCGGCGCGCTCGGCCGGCGCCTCCTGACTTATGTGCGCGACGTGATGCGCGTGGGCGACGAAGTGCCGGTCGTCTCGCTCGACGCCACGGTATCGGACGCGCTCTTTCAGATCACAGCCAAGCGCATGGGCATGACGGCGGTCATCAACGGCGATCGTCACGTAGAAGGCATCTTCACGGACGGCGACCTGCGTCGCATCCTGCAGCGCGACGGCGATTTCCGCGCGCTGAAACTCGCCGATGTCATGACGCGTAATCCGCGCACGATCGGTCCGGACCATCTTGCCGTCGAAGCCGTGGAACTGATGGAGCGCTTTCGTATCAATCAGATGCTGGTCGTGGACGCCGACGCGACACTGATCGGCGCGCTGAACATGCACGACCTCTTTTCCAAGAAGGTGATCTGATGGCGCAAACGCCTTCTTCCGCCGCTTCTGACGCATCCGCCGCGTCCGCTATCGAACGCGCGAGCCGCGTGAAGCTCATGATTTTCGATGTCGACGGAGTCTTCACCGACGGCAGCCTCTTCTTCACCGCAGAAGGCGACGCGATGAAATCGTTCAACTCGCTCGACGGCCACGGCGTGAAGATGCTTCAGTCGGTCGGCGTGCAGACGGCGATCATCACGGGCCGCAAGTCGGGCATCGTCGCGGCGCGCGCGAAGGAACTGGGCGTCACGCATCTTTATCAGGGCGTCGCGGACAAGACCGTTGCCCTCGCCGGGTTGCTCGCCGCGACCAAAATAGCCGCCGACGAAGCCGGCTACATGGGCGACGACTGGCCCGACCTCGCCGTGATGCGCCGCTGCGGTTTCGCGGCCGCGCCGGCGAACGCGCATCCGGAAGTGATCCAACGCGTGCATTTCGTGGCCGAAGCGCGTGGCGGTCAAGGCGCGGTGCGCGAAGTCTGCGACGTCATCTTGCGCGCGCAGAACCGCTACGACGCGCTGCTCGCCGCGGCGCTCGGAGAATAAGCCAATGCCTCGTCCCGGCCGTTTCTCCTCCTTACTGCCGCTCGTCGCCATGGCGGCGCTCGCGGGCATCACCTATTGGCTTCTGCAGAGCACGCTGCCGTCCGGTGCGCCCGCGCCCGAGCAGCCAAAGCGTCATACCGCCGATTACTTCGCCGAGAATTTTTCCGTCTCCGAACTCGATACCTCGGGCACGACGCAGTATCGCCTCACGGCCAAGTCCATGGTGCATTACGAAGACGACGAAAACAGCGACCTGACGCTGCCCGCCATGCGCATGTTCCAGCCGCAAAAGCCCACCGTCACGGCGACGGCGCAGCGCGGCACGGTGAACGGCGACGTGTCCATCGTCGATCTCTACGACAACGCCCGCATCCTGCGCGCAGCCGGTTTCGGCGATCCGCAGATGCAGGCGGATTCGCAGCATTTTCGTGTGCTGGTGAACGACGATGTCATCGAGACGGAAAAACCGGTTAGACTTCAGCGCGGCCCGTCCGTGATGACGGCCAACGGCATGAACTACAACAACGTGACCCGGGAAATGAAGCTCTTTGGTAACGTGCGCGGCGCGATAGCCGCGTCGGACATCAATGGCGGCTCGTCAAAGTAACCTAGTTATCCCGGCAAATCCTTCCGAATTTTGTGACTGCATGAACCAAAGCTTCCCTCGTCCCGATGGCGGCCACACGCGCGCAATGTTCGCGCGCCGCACCGCGCACGCCGTGCGGGCCGGGCTCGCGGCCGCCCTGGTCTCGCTGACTTCGCTCACCGCGATGCTGGCGCTGCCAACTGCGGCGCACGCCGAAAAGGCCGACCGCGACAAGCCGCTCAACATCGAAGCGGACAACATGTCCTACGACGACCTGAACCAGAAGAACGTGTTCACCGGTCACGTCGTTGCGACCAAAGGCACGATCGTCATCAAGGCGGATCGCGTCGATGTCACGCAAGATCCACAGGGCTATCAGTACGCGACCGGCACCTCGACCGGCAACAATCTCTCGTACTTCCGTCAAAAGCGCGATGGTCTCGACGAGTACATCGACGGCAACGCGGTTCGTATCGACTACGACGGCAAGAACGACTTCACCAAACTCACGACGCGCGCCACCGTGCGCCGCCTGCAAGGCCTGACCAAGGTGCAGGACGAAGTGCACGGCAGCGTCATCACCTACGACGGTCAGAAAGACTTCTACACGGCAACCGCTGGCAAGGACGTGGCCTCACCAGGCAATCCGACCGGCCGTGTGCGCGCCATGCTCGCGCCGCGCAGCGGCAACGCGGCGTCGCTGGATGGCCCGCCCGCCACGCTTGCACCGTCGAACACTCTAAAGGGAACGCCGCAGCAGTGAACTCGCCAGCCATGCCCCACCGTAAGCCGGAAGGCCAGTCGAGCTCGCTGGTCGTGCGCAATCTGAAGAAGCGTTACGGCTCGCGCACCGTGGTGAAAGACGTGTCGCTCGATGTGAAGAGCGGCGAAGTCGTCGGTCTGCTCGGGCCGAACGGCGCAGGCAAGACTACGTCGTTTTATATGATCGTCGGCCTCGTGCCGCTCGATGCAGGCGAAATCGTGCTCGACGATACCTCGATCAGCCTTCTGCCCATTCACCAGCGCGCGCATCTCGGTTTGTCGTATCTTCCGCAGGAAGCCTCGGTGTTTCGCAAGCTCACCGTCGAGCAGAACATTCGCGCGGTGCTCGAACTGCAGACGGACGAAACGGGCAAACGCCTGTCCAAAGACGCCATTACACAGCGCGCCGAAGCCCTGCTCGATGAACTGCAGATTGCGCATCTGCGTGAGAATCCGGCGTTGTCGCTGTCGGGCGGCGAACGCCGACGCGTTGAAATAGCGCGCGCGCTTGCAACCAACCCGAGCTTCATCCTGCTCGACGAGCCGTTCGCGGGCGTCGATCCTATCGCGGTGCTGGAAATCCAGAAGATCGTGAAGTTTTTGAAGCAGCGCAACATCGGCGTGCTGATCACGGACCACAACGTGCGCGAGACGCTCGGCATTTGCGACCACGCGTACATTATCAGCGATGGCAGCGTGCTGGCAGCGGGTGCGCCGAGCGAGATCATCGAGAATGAAAACGTGCGGCGCGTTTATCTGGGTGAGCATTTCCGCATGTAACGCGTAGGACGAAAGGCGCGCGTACCGCGCCGCATCAAGTCGCAAGTGCAATTTTTACGTGCCGCCCACCGAGGCGGCACACGCTTTTTTGGATTCGCCGCGAGGTTTCGCGCGCGTGGCAAACTCTCTACAATGAATAAAAATTTGCCATGAAAGCCAGCCTCCAACTCCGACTATCGCAGCATCTTGCGCTGACCCCACAACTGCAGCAGTCCATCCGGCTGCTGCAGTTGTCGACGCTCGAATTGCAGCAGGAAGTGGCAATGGCCATCGCGCAAAATCCGCTGCTCGAGAACGAGGACGACTGGATCGCAAGCCCGCTGCGCGTCGCGGCAGACGGCTCGCTGATCTCGTCTCCCGCTTCGAACAATTCGGCGCCCGAATCCATTATGAGCAACGGCTCGTCATCGAGCACATCGAGTTCCGATCGCTCGGAGAACGGCGAGCCGCAAGGTGTCGACGAATACAACGGCATGGGCTCCGACAACGGCGCGGATTCCAGTTCGTGGAACCTCGAAGACTATGGCCGTTCGAATAACGCCTCGGACGACGACGATCTCCCGCCGCTGCAAATCCACGAATCGACCACGACGCTGCGTGACCATCTGACCGCGCAGTTGCGCATGACGTCGGCGAACCAGCGCGATCGCGCGCTGATCACGTTCCTGATCGAGTCATTGGACGAAGACGGTTATCTCACGGCCACGCTCGAAGAAGTCCAGGCCGATCTGCCCGCCGAACTAGAAGTCGATGTCGACGAACTCAGCGCGGCACTCGCCTTGCTGCAGAGTTTCGATCCGCCCGGTGTGGGCGGCCGCTCGGCATCCGAGTGTTTGAAGCTGCAATTGCTGCGACTGGATGGTTCGCCCACGCGCACGCTTGCGCTGGACATCGTCAACAATCATCTGGAATTGCTTGCCGCGCGAGATTTCACGCGTCTGCGCAAGCATCTGAAGGCGAGCGACGATTCGCTGCGGGACGCGCATTTGCTGATCAAGTCATTGGAGCCTTTTCCAGGAGCTGCCTATGGCAAAAGCGAAGCCGATTACGTCGTACCGGACATTCTCGTGCGCAAGATGTCTGGCGGGTGGACCGCCGAGTTGAATCCGGAGATTGTGCCGAAGCTGCGTATCAACCACTTGTACGCGAACATTTTGCGCAACAACCGTGGTGATCCGGGCAGCGGTTCGTTGCGGCAACAACTTCAGGAAGCGCGCTGGCTCATCAAGAATATTCAGCAGAGATTCGAGACGATTCTTCGCGTCGCGCAGGCCATTGTCGAGCGTCAGAAGAACTTCTTCGCTCATGGCGAAATCGCCATGCGGCCCTTGGTTTTGAGGGAAATTGCTGATACGCTGGGTTTACACGAGTCGACGGTTTCACGCGTGACGACCGGAAAGTACATGCTCACCCCATTCGGGACGCTTGAATTTAAGTACTTCTTCGGATCGCATGTTTCGACTGACACTGGAGGCGCGGCATCGTCCACGGCGATCCGGGCCCTCATCAAGCAACTGATAGGAGCGGAAGACCCTAAAACTCCTCTTTCAGACAGCCGCATCGCCGAACTGCTGGCGGAACAAGGCTTCGTAGTTGCGCGGCGCACTGTCGCCAAGTATCGCGAGGCACTGAGAATTCCCGCAGTGAATCTGCGCAAGTCTCTTTGACCCGTCTCTATAGTCTGTCGCATGTCGCGACGGACGTTTACCGGCCGCAGCGCAAATGCGCGGACGAGCCGGCCGGTGCGCCCTTCCTCACGCGCTCGTAGCTTATGCGCTCTGGAGTCGCATCGCCGACCGGTATCGGACGAGCCTTGGCCTGGCGGCCATCAGCTTGGAGAGCAACTATGAACTTGAAGATCAGTGGACACCACCTCGAATTGACGCCTGCGTTGCGCGAGTACGTGATCACGAAACTGGACAGGGTGCTGCGTCACTTCGATCAAGTGATCGACGGCAGCGTTGTCCTCTCGGTCGACAATCATAGGGAAAAGGACAAGCGGCAAAAGTGTGAAATCAACTTGCACGTTAAGGGTAAGGACATTTTCATCGAGAGTTGTGACGTTGATATGTACGCGGCCATCGATCTGATGGTGGACAAGCTGGATCGTCAAGTCATCAAGCATAAGGACAAGATCCAGGGCCACGCTCACGAGGCCATCAAGTACCGCGCCGAAGCGCAAGAACTGGAAGCGCCGTCGCCCTGAATGCGGCGCGTCGCGTGATCCGAGGTCGTTTTGCACGTGCCCGCCGCCAGCCGGTGGGCGGGTTTGGAGGAAATCCTCCAACCTTGGCCGAACAGTCATCGAGAGCACAGACCAGAGCAAAGCCGCCCGCCTTGGCGGCTTTTTTGTTGTGAACGGGTTACGAATCAGCACAAGCCATTGATTTCCCGGGTTTTGTACTGCACATTGAGCTGCAAATAGGGCGATGGCGCGCCGCACCATGACGCATTACCCTGTTCTATAATGGCCCGGTTGTTACAGGGGTTAACCAAACAGATACGCTGCAGGAAGCCCAAGCGCATTTTCCGTCCGATCGTCGCCGTGAGCGCTTACAGTAGCCACGATGAGGAGCTATCAGGCCACGCATCAGCCTGCCAACATGAATCGTTTAGCTAAATTTCTTCCCATCGAGAACGTGGTTCTCGGACTGGCCGTTACCAGCAAGAAGCGTGTATTCGAGCAGGCGGGTCTGATTTTCGAGAACCAGAACGGCATCGCCCGCAGCATCGTCACCGACAATCTCTTCGCTCGTGAGCGTCTCGGCTCGACTGGCCTCGGCGAAGGCGTCGCCATTCCGCATGGCCGCATCAAGGGGCTGAAGCAACCGCTCGCCGCCTTCGTGCGCCTGGCGGAGCCTGTCGCGTTCGAATCGCCCGACGGGCAGCCGGTTTCGCTCCTGATCTTCCTGCTCGTGCCCGAGCAGGCGACCCAGCAGCATCTTGAAATTCTCTCGGAGATCGCGCAATTACTCTCCGACAGCGAAGCGCGCGAGCGTTTGCACAAGGAAGAAAATCGCGAGGCCCTGTATCAGGTCCTCACGCAGTGGCAGCCATAAGCGGCGCGCTCGCACTGCCGAGAGCCGCATTTGCAGCAGGTCAGCCGCCCTTTCCAGGCTTTTTGGGGCGTCTCGCTTATGCGGTGCTTCTGCGGCACAATCGTTTCAAACGCGGTCTGAACGCGGGTCAAACGCAGTGAAATGCAGCACCATGCGGCTGATTGAAGCAATTCGCTTCGGCGCGCGTTGGCTGCTCCCGGCTTCCAACGGAGTTCCGGCCTCATGGATACGTCCAGCATCAACGCCCAAAGCATTTTCGACGACAACGCCGCCACTTTGAAGCTCAGTTGGCTGACTGGGCACGAAGGCTGGGAACGCGGGTTTTCGAGTGAAACCGTTGCCAACGCGACCTCCAGCGCGGACTTGGTCGGCCACCTGAATCTGATTCACCCCAACCGTATCCAGGTGCTCGGCGACGCCGAGATCAACTACTACCAGCGCCAGTCCGACGAAGACCGTTCGCGCCACATGGCCGAACTGATCGCACTGGAACCGCCGTTTCTGGTAGTGGCCGGCGAAGTCGGCGCGCCGCCGGAACTCGTGCTGCGCTGTACGCGATCGTCCACACCGCTTTTCACGACGCGCATGTCCGCGGCCGCGGTCATCGACAGTCTGCGCGCTTACATGTCACGCATTCTCGCGCCACGCGCCACGCTGCATGGCGTGTTCATCGACATTCTGGGCATGGGAGTGCTTCTGACCGGCGACTCCGGCCTCGGCAAAAGCGAACTCGGGCTGGAGTTGATCAGCCGTGGCCACGGTCTGGTGGCCGATGACGCCGTGGATTTCGTGCGCCTTGGTCCTGATTTCGTCGAAGGGCGCTGCCCGCCCCTGCTGCAAAATCTGCTCGAAGTGCGCGGTCTCGGTCTGCTGGACATCAAGACGATTTTCGGCGAGACCGCCGTGCGCCGCAAAATGAAACTCAAGCTGATCGTGCAACTGGTCCGTCGGCCGGATGGCGAGTTTCAACGGCTTCCGCTGGAAAGTCAGACCGTGGATGTCCTCGGTCTGCCGATCAGCAAAGTGACGATTCAAGTCGCCGCGGGCCGAAACCTTGCTGTGCTGGTAGAAGCGGCGGTACGCAATACGATCCTGCAATTGCGCGGCATCGACACGTTGCGGGACTTCATGGACCGTCAGCGGCTCGCCATGCAGGACCCGGATAGCCAGTTCCCCGGCAAACTGATCTGATTTCCCGCCCGAGTTCACGCTCGAAGCGCGAAAAAACGGACCCGAAGCCAGTGCTAAGATAAGGCAATTGAAGCGAAGCCCATGCGTATCATCCTGATCACCGGCATCTCCGGCTCTGGCAAATCGGTTGCGCTGAACGCTCTCGCGGACGGCGGCTACTACTGCGTCGACAATCTGCCGCCGCGCTTCTTGCCCGAGCTGGCCGATTACCTGTCGAGCGAAGGACAGCAGCGTCTCGCCGTCGCCATCGACGCGCGTTCGAGCCATTCCCTGGACGATGTCCCCGGCATCATCCACACACTGTCTAGCAAGTACGACCTGCGCGTGTTGTTCCTCAACGCAAGCACGCAGTCGCTCATTCAGCGCTTCTCCGAGACGCGTCGCCGTCACCCGCTTTCCGGTTCACCCATGCACGAGGCCGATGTCGGCGTGCTCAACTCGCTCGCGGAAGCTATCGAGCGGGAACGCGAACTCGTGGCCGACCTGGCCGAATACGGCCATCAGATCGACACCAGCAATCTGCGCGCGAATGTCCTGCGCGCGTGGGTCAAGCGCTTCGTCGAAACCGATGCCGCCGACCTCACCCTCATGTTCGAATCGTTCGGCTTCAAGCGCGGCGTGCCGCTCGACGCCGATCTTGTTTTCGACGTGCGCACACTGCCGAATCCTTATTACGACCGCGAGTTGCGCCCGTTCACGGGCCTCGATCAGCCGATCATCGACTATCTTTCGGCGCAGCCCATGGTCGGCGAGATGATCGACGACATCGGCGAATTCGTCGGCAAATGGCTGCCGCGCTTTCGCGACGATAACCGCAGCTATCTCACGGTTGCGATCGGCTGCACAGGCGGGCAACATCGCTCGGTGTACATCGCACAGGCGCTGGCCGCGCGCTTTCGCGGCGACGCCAATGTGATCGTGCGGCATCGTGACGCGCCCATCCCCGTGGATGACAGCGCAATCCACACGCGAACCTGATCGCCGCGTCGGCGGTCGCAAACTGGAGGCGCGCAATGTCCTCGAACCCCGTTCTAGCCGACTTGCCGCTGTTTCCGCTTCACACCGTCCTCTTTCCCGGCGGCCTGCTGCCGCTCAAGATTTTCGAGGCGCGCTATCTCGACATGGCGCGTTCGTGTCTGCGCGAGAAGTCGCCGTTCGGCGTGTGCCTGTTAAAGAGCGGTCATGAGATCGCGTCGCCGGGAGATCCGTCGGTGCCGGAAAGCATCGGCTGTCTTGCCGAAATCACGGAATGCGATGTCGATACCTTCGGCCTCCTGCTCGTGCAGGCGCGCGGAACGGAACGCTTTCGGCTCGTGACGCATCGCGTCGACCCGAGCAATCTGCTGGTTGGAACGGCGGAAGTGCTGGGCGAGGATCAGCCGCTGCATGGCGCCGAAACGCTCGCCAAGTTCGGCGCGTGCGCGGAGGTGCTGGAGCGCATCATCGAGACCATCAAAACGCGCGAGCCGCAGAACCTTCCGTTCGTCGAGCCCTATCTCTTCGACGACCCCACCTGGGTGTCGAACCGTCTTGCCGAAATCCTGCCGATTCCCATGCGCGCGCGCCAGAAGCTCATGGAACTGATGGATGCCGGCGCGCGTATCGACGTCGTGCATCACTACATGCAGCATCATCAACTGCTTTAGCGCTTCAGATGAGCGAGCCGGTGAGCCCGTCGAGCAGCTTGCGAACGGGCGCGGGAACGCCGAACGCATCGAGCCGGGAAAGCGGCGCCCAGACGGTTTGCGCGTTGTTCAGTTCGCGCGGCGTGCCACGGGTTTCGCCGAGACGCGGCTCTATTTCCAGCTTGAAATGCGTGAACGTATGCGAAAGCGGCGCAAGCCGCTGCAAGTGCGCGTCGCCGCCAAAACTGTGCGCCACGGCCGCGAGCGCGGCTTCGTCGGCGGCTTCGGGCAAGCTCCAGAGACCGCCCCAGATTCCCGTCGGCGGACGCTTTTCTAGCAGGATCGAATCGCCGTCTTTCAGCACCAGCATCCACGTCTTGCGCGTCGGCACCGCTTTCTTCGGACGCGCCGCCGGCAACTCGCGCTGACGTCCTTCCACGTTCGCCACACAATCCGGCGCGAACGGACAGCGCGCGCAATCGGGCTTGCCGCGCACGCACAGCGTCGCGCCGAGGTCCATCAGGCCTTGCGTGTAGGCGGTGACTTCATCCTTGTTGGCGGCATCGGGCAAGAGCGATTCGGCGAGCGTCCACATTGCGTTCTCCACACGCTTTTCGCCCGGAAAACCTTCGACGCCGAACACGCGCGCAAGCACACGCTTCACGTTGCCATCGAGGATCGTCGCGCGCGCAGCGAACGCGAACGATGCAATCGCCGCCGCCGTCGATCGGCCGATGCCCGGCAATTCCGCGAGCGCTTCGACTGTGCGCGGAAACGCGCCGCCGTGTTCGAACGCCACGACCTGCGCGCAGCGATGCAGATTGCGCGCGCGCGAGTAGTAGCCGAGCCCGGCCCAGAGCGCCATCACGTCGTCGATCGGGGCGTCCGCAAGTGCAGTCACGGTCGGGAAACGTTCGAGAAAACGCGCGTAATACGGAATGACCGTGCTGACCTGCGTCTGCTGCAGCATGATCTCCGAGAGCCAGATGCGGTAAGCATCGCGCGTGTTCTGCCACGGCAGGTCGTGACGGCCGTGAATGCGTTGCCACGCGATCAGGCGCGCGGAAAAGTCTGTAAGAGCGAGCATTGTGTTCAACGTTGGCAGCGCGGGCAGAAGTACGTCGAGCGTTGCCCCTGGACGATTTGCTTGATGGCGGTGCCGCAAACATGGCAGGGCAATCCGGCGCGATCATAGACGAAATAGTCGAGCTGGAAGTAGCCCGATTCGCCATTGCTGCCGACAAAGTCGCGCAGCGTGCTGCCGCCCTTTTCGATCGCCGCCGCGAGCGTCACGCGCACGGCATCGGCGAGCAGATCGTAGCGCACGAGCGAGATGCGCCCGGCGGCAGTCGTCGGACGAATGCCCGCGCGAAACAAGCTCTCCGACGCGTAGATATTGCCCACGCCCACGACGATTCCACCCGCAAGCAGCGCCTGCTTCACCGACACCTTGCGCCCGCGCGTCGCGCGAAACAGCAGCGCGCCCGAGAATTCGGGCGAGAACGGTTCGACGCCGAGACTCGCGAGCAAGGGATGAGCGAGGACGTCGCCATCGGCGCGTGCGTGCCACAGAATCGCGCCGAAGCGACGTGGATCGCGAAAGCGCAGGATGAAGTCATCGAACACGATATCGACGTGATCGTGCTTGGCGGCATCCGGTGGGCGCGGCACGTTACGCAAGACGCGCAACGTGCCTGTCATGCCGAGATGCACGATAAGCCAGCCTTCGGCCGTCTCGAACAGCAGATATTTGCCGCGCCTTTCGACCTTCTCTATTTTCAGGCGCGCGAGCGTCTTTGCGAGATGCGCCGGAATGGGCCAGCGCAGCGCGGGCGTACGCACATCGACATGCTCGACGCGCCTTCCGGCGACATAAGGTTCGATTCCGCGACGGGTGACTTCTACTTCCGGCAGTTCTGGCATATTTCCTGGAGAGCGTCTTGCTGGGACGAGTGTGCCGGTATTTTAGCCACCGCGTTACAATCGACCGAAACATCGTCTGGATTTCCATGAACCCGTTCGAAATCAAACTGAATACGTTGCGTCAGGCCGGCCTCATCCGATCGCATGCACCGTCAAGGGCGCGGTTCACGCGCATGGCCGGCGCGATTGCAGTTGCATTGTCCGCGATCGCTTTCACGCCCGCGCACGCTCAGGTACCGAACGCGACACCCGTGCCGAGCACCGACGATCAGGCCGCGGCGCAAAACGCGTCTGATCTTCTGACCGCGCCTGTCAATAACGCGGAGTCGCAGGATTTGCCGAACGTGGCGGCATCCAGCCAGATCGTCTTTCAGGTTCTGGCGGCGGAAGTCGCCTTGCAGCGTGGCCAGGCCGCGCCCGCCTACCAGACTTACCTCTCGCTCGCGCGCGACACGCATGATCCACGCTTCGCTCAGCGCGCCACGGAAATCGCCATTGCCGCGCAGAGCCCCACCGACGCAATGACCTCCGCGCAGCTTTGGCAGCAATTTGCGCCGCATTCCGAGCGCGCCGCGCAGTTGAGCGCTTCGTTGTTGATCGTGTCCGGCAAGCCCGACGACGCGAAGCCCACGCTGCAAAACGAACTCGCCAAGGTTCCGGCCGAGCAACGCGGCGAAGCCATTCTTTCGTTGCAGACGCTGCTTGCACGCGGACCGAATCGCGTAGGCGGCCTGAATGTCCTGAAGGATCTCTCCGCGAACGACTTGGATCTGCCCGAAACGCAACTCGCGCTCGCCCGTCAGCAGTTGCTCGCGGACGACCAGCCGGGCGCGAAGGCATCGCTGGAAAAGGCGTTGAAGCTGCGCCCGGATTACTTGCCCGCGGCGCTCACGCTCGCGCGCATGGGCCCGGAAGAGCGCAAGGAAGGCATCGCTTCGTTCGAGAAGTATCTCGACAAGAATCCGAAGTCGCATGACGCGCGGCTCGCGCTGGCGCAGTTGTATCTGTCGTCGGACCGGCTCGACGACGCGCAGAAGCAGTTCGAGATCATGCGCAAGAACGACTCGAAAGATCTGACGCCGCTCATGGCGCTCGCGCTCATCGACATTCAGAAGAAGCAGTTCGACAAGGCGCAGGACCTGCTCAAGCAGTACGCGCAGGCTGCGGAGGCGTCGCCCAACGGCGATCCGGGACAGGCTTACATCTACCTCGCACAACTGTCGCTCGAACAGAAGGACGAGGCGCAAGCAAGCCAGTGGCTCGACAAGATTCCGCGCACGAGCCAGCAATATTTGCCCGCGCAGATCACGCGCGCGCAACTGCTCGCGAAGCAAGGCAAGGTGGATGAAGCGCGATCGCTTCTCAATGGCCTGCAAAGTTCCGATCCGCGCGACCTCGCATTGCTCGCGCGCACCGACTCGGCGATTCTTTTCGAGGCGCATCGCTACGACGAAGCGGAAGCGAATCTCGCGAAGGCCGTGGCCGCGTTCCCGGACGATCCGGATCTCGCCTACGACTACGCCATGGCCGCCGAAAAGAATGGTCACTACGACGTAATGGAAACGCAGTTGCGCAAGCTCATGCGCGTGGACCCGAGCAATCCGCAGGCATATAACGCGCTCGGCTACTCGCTCGTGGATCGCAACCAGCGCGTCGACGAAGCGGTGAAGCTGATCGAGAAGGCGGTGTCGCTCGCGCCGAACGACGCCTTCATCATGGACAGCCTCGGCTGGGCGCGCTTTCGCCAGGGCAACGCGGCCGAAGCCGAAAAAATTCTCTCGGACGCCTACAAGATTCAGCCGAACGCGGAGATCGGCGCGCATCTCGGCGAGGTGCAGTGGAAGTCCGGGGAGCAGGATCAGGCGCGCGCCACGTGGCGTCAGGCGCAGAAGCTCGAACCCGACAACGACACGCTCGTCAAAACGCTCAAACGACTTCAGGTAAACGATCTTTGATGGCTTTCGATTTCATTGCCGGCGCGTCGCGCGGTTTCATGCGCAAAGGCGCGCTCGGTTTCACGGCCGCGACCGTGTTGATGCTTGCCGGTTGCGCATTGCAGCCGCGTTTGCCGACCACATCGGATAAGACGACTTCGCTCACCACGCAGACGAGCCGCGCGTATCACGGACGCTTCGCCGTGCAGTACAACGACCAGAACGGCACGACGCGCAACGCCTACGGCAACTTCGACTGGCAGGAAACCGGGGACACCGTGACGCTCCAGTTGCGCAACCCGCTCGGCCAGACCATGGCGATCGTCACTTCGTCGCCGTCGCTCGCGACTCTCGAATTGCCGAACCGGCCGCCAGTGAACGCCGAGAACGTGTCGGAGCTGATGCAGAACACGCTCGGCTTCGCGCTGCCGGTCGAGGGCTTGCGCTACTGGCTGCAGCCGTCCGCGGCGCCAACCTCGCGCGCGCAGACCACGCTCGATCCCGAAGCCAACAACGGCCGCCCCAAAGAGATCAGACAGGACGGCTGGACCATCGACTATCTCGCCTATGCCGACGCGCCCGCGACGGGCGTCAAGCGCGTGAACCTGGTCCGCTCGGAACCGCCGCTCGATATCAAGCTGGTGCTCGATCAATAACGCCTTCGCATCAGAAATGTCATCGACTCACGACTCGCTTCGCAACTGCCTCGCGCCCGCGAAGCTGAACCTCTTTTTGCACATCACGGGCCGTCGTCCGGATGGCTATCACTCGCTGCAGACTGTCTTCCAGTTGCTCGACTGGGGCGACATGCTGCACTTCAAGCGACGCGATGACGGCATCGTTACGCGCAAGACGCTCGTGCCGGGCGTACCCGAAGCGGACGATCTCGTCGTGCGCGCGGCGCGCCTGCTGCAGAAGCACACCGGCAGTCGTTTTGGCGTCGAGATCGAGATCGACAAGCATCTGCCGATGGGCGCGGGGCTTGGTGGAGGAAGTTCCGACGCGGCAACGACTCTTTTAGCGTTGAATCGTCTCTGGGGTGTTGATCTTTCGCGTGAAATTCTGCAGAATATCGCCCTGCAACTCGGCGCGGACGTGCCGTTTTTTGTCTCCGGGCAAAATGCTTTTGCAGAAGGTGTTGGCGAAGCGCTGCAGGCAGTCGTTCTGCCCAAGCGTTTTTTCCTGGTAGTTACTCCTTCAGTGCACGTCCCGACCGCGGCGATTTTTTCGGAAAAGGCCTTGACAAGGGATACGAAGGTCGCCACAATGACGGACTTTCTTGCAGCGCAAAAGTCAGACACTAACTGGCCATACAGCTTCGGTCGAAATGACATGCAGGCTGTAGTCGCAAGAAAGTACGCGGAAGTTGCACAGGTGCTCGAGTGGTTTTCCAATCTCGCACCCGCGCGAATGACCGGATCTGGAGCAAGCGTGTTCGCCGCTTTCCCGAGCCGAGCCGAAGCAGAGATGGCGCAAGCCAAACTCCCGGCAAGCTGGAAGAGCGTGGTGACAAGCAGTCTGGAACGTCATCCTCTCTTTGCTTTCGCGTCATAGGTTTCGTTTTGCCGGGTATGTCCTACACTTCCCGGCGAGACTCAAAGTTGTGTAGGGGAGTCGCCAAGTTGGTCAAGGCACCGGATTTTGATTCCGGCATGCGAGGGTTCGAGTCCTTCCTCCCCTGCCATTCCTTTTCTCGCGTTTTTCCTCTCGCCTCCAGCCGCAGACAGGTGCACGATGAGCAGTGACGGCCTGATGGTATTTACTGGCAACGCAAATCCCGCGCTTGCACAGGAAGTCGTCAAGATCCTTGGAATTCCTCTCGGCAAAGCGATGGTCAGCCGTTTCTCCGACGGCGAAATCATGGTCGAGATTCAGGAAAACGTTCGAGGTAAAGACGTATTCGTTCTGCAGTCCACCTGCGCACCGACGAACGACACCCTGATGGAACTCATGATCATGGTCGATGCGCTCAAGCGCGCATCAGCAGGCCGGATCACCGCAGCCATCCCCTACTTCGGCTATGCACGTCAGGACCGCCGTCCGCGTTCCGCGCGAGTGGCCATCTCGGCGAAGGTCGTCGCGAACATGCTGGAAATTGCCGGCGTCGATCGCGTGATCACCATGGACCTTCACGCCGACCAGATTCAAGGTTTCTTCGACATCCCCGTCGACAACATTTACGCCACGCCCGTTTTGCTCGGCGATCTGCGTAAGCAAAATCACGATCATCTGCTGGTTGTATCGCCGGACGTCGGCGGCGTGGTGCGCGCACGTGCACTCGCCAAGCAGTTGAACACGGATCTCGCGATCATCGACAAGCGTCGTCCGAAAGCGAATGTCGCCGAAGTGATGAACGTGATCGGCGAAGTGGAAGGCCGTACCTGCGTCATCATGGACGACATGGTCGACACCGCCGGCACGCTCTGCAAGGCAGCGCAAGTGCTGAAAGATCGCGGCGCGACGCAGGTTTTCGCTTATGCCACGCATCCGGTGTTGTCGGGTGGCGCGGCGGAGCGTATTGCGGCGTCGCAATTGGACGAACTCGTGGTGACGGACACCATTCCGTTGTCGGCGGAGTCGCTCGCGTGCCCGAAGATTCGTCCGCTGTCGAGCGCGGGTCTGCTCGCCGAGACGTTCTCCCGAATCCGGCGCGGCGACTCGGTCATGTCGCTTTTCGCGGAAGGTTGAGCAAGAATTAGCAAGGAACGCGGAGCACGAGCTTCGCGTTTTTGCATGATCGGCAGGAACGAACGAAGGTTCTTGCCGTTGTTGTGGGATCAGCGCATTTTCGTTGATCCCGATTTTCACTGCCTGGTCGCGGGCAGATATAGGAGTTTCAAATGAAAGTCGTCGCTTTCGAGCGTAGCAAGCAAGGTACGGGTGCGAGCCGCCGCCTGCGCAATTCGGGCAAGACCCCGGCTATTGTGTACGGTGCGGACAAGGACGTTCAACTGGTCGAACTGGACCACAACGCCCTGTGGCACGCGCTGAAGAAGGAAGTGTTCCATTCGTCGATTTTGGAACTGGAAGTCGCTGGCGGTTCGCAACAAGTTCTGCTGCGCGACGTGCAATATCACCCGTTCAAGCAACTGGTGCTGCACGTGGATTTCCAGCGTGTCGACGCGAACAAGAAGCTGCACACCAAGGTGCCGCTGCACTTCATGAATCAAGAGACCAACCCGGCCGTGAAGCTCGCGGGCGCGGTGATCTCGCACGTCGTGACGGAACTGGAAGTGGAATGCCTGCCGGCAGACCTGCCCGAGTTCCTGGAAATCGATCTGGCGACCATCGAAGCCGGCCAGACGATGCACGCAAAGGACATCCCGCTGCCGAAGGGCGTGAGCCTGACGATCGCGATCGAAGCGGAAAACCCGGTGGTTGCATCGGCTACCATTCCGGCTGCTGTCGTGTCGGATTCGACGGACGAAGCCACGGGTGAAACGCCGGCTGCTGAGTAAAACGCATCAGCTAGCGAAGTATCGCTATCCTCTCGATCCGTTCGCAAGGACGGTCGACGTGACCCGCCGGCGCGCAAGCCTAGGCGGGTTTTTTTTCGCATCAACATTAAACGATACGAGCAGGCTTCTTAGCCTGCGATGATTCGACATGATCAAGCTGATCGTTGGCCTGGGAAATCCGGGCGCCGAATACACCGCGACGCGCCATAACGCGGGCTTCTGGCTAGTCGACCAATTGGCGCGCAACGCCGGCGCGAGTCTGCGCGACGAGCGCCGCTTTCACGGTCACTATGGCCGCGGACGTCTGAACGGGCATGAAATCCATTTGCTGGAACCGCAGACGTTCATGAACCGCTCGGGACAATCGGTGGTTGCGGTCGCGCAGTTCTTCAAGATTCTTCCCGATGAGATTCTCGTCGCACACGACGAACTCGATCTTCCGCCCGGCACCGTCAAGATGAAGCTCGGCGGCGGCAGCGGAGGCCACAACGGGCTCAAGGATATTTCCGCGCATCTGTCGTCGCAGCAATATTGGCGGCTGCGCATTGGCATCGGGCATCCGCGTGATCTGATTCCCGAAGGCGCGCGTGCGGGCGCGAAGCCGGACGTCGCCAATTTCGTACTGAAGCCGCCGCGCCGCGAAGAGCAGGACGTGATCGATCAGTCGATCGAGCGCGCGCTCGCCGTCATGCCCTTCGTCGTCGCGGGCGAAAACGAACGCGCGATGATGAACCTGCATCGCAATCCCTGACTTCCACTGGAGCAGACCGTGAGCCGTTTCTGGAGCGATATCGTCCATCGACTGACGCCTTATGTGCCGGGCGAACAGCCCGCGCTGGCACATCCCATCAAGCTCAACACCAACGAGAATCCGTATCCGCCGTCGCCGCGCGTGGTCGAGGCGATTACGCGCGAACTCGGCAAGGACGGCGTGTTGCTGCGCAAGTATCCCGATCCGACCGCGCGCGCGTTGCGTGAGGCGGTGGCGAAGCATCACGGTTTGCGCGTGGAGCAGGTGTTCGCGGGGAACGGTTCGGACGAAGTACTCGCGCACGCGTTTCAGGCGCTCTTGAAACACGACAGGCCGATTCGTTTTCCCGACATCACGTACAGCTTCTATCCGGTTTATGCCCAGTTGTACGGTGTGGAATACGAGGCGATCCCGCTGAACGCGGATTTCGGTATCGATACCGACGATTACCGCGCGCCAGGCGGCGGCGTGCTGTTGCCGAACCCGAATGCGCCGACGGGCCGCGCCCTGCCGCTCTCCGAAATCGAGGTGCTGCTGAAGGCGAATCCGGATGCGCCAGTCATCATCGACGAAGCGTACGTGGATTTCGGCGCGGAATCGGCCGTGAATCTGGTCGATGCTTATCCCAATCTGCTGGTTGTGCACACGACTTCGAAGGCGCGTTCGCTTGCGGGCATGCGCGTGGGTTTCGCATTCGGCGATGCAAGCCTGATCGAAGCGCTAACGCGCGTGAAGGACAGCTTCAACTCGTATCCGCTCGACCGGCTCGCGCAAGTAGCGGCGCTCGCTTCGTATGAAGACCGCGCGTGGTTCGAGGAGAGTTGCGGCAAAGTCGTCGCGAGTCGCGACAAGTTGACAGCGCAATTGAGCGCGCTGGGATTTGAAGTGGTGCCGTCGGCGGCGAATTTCGTCTTCGCGAAACACCCCGCGCACGACGCGCTCGCGCTCGCCACCGCGCTTCGAACGAAGGAAATCTTCGTGCGGCATTTCAAGCTGCCGCGCATCGACCAGCATTTGCGGATAACGGTCGGCACGCCAGACGAATGCGATGCGCTCGTCGCTGCATTGACCGAACTCGCCGGCGCGTAAGAACAGAAATAAGGCGGTTACTCGCCTTTCGTCGCCATCAACGCGCGGTATTTGTCCATCAACTGCTCCGGCGACTCGACGTGCGCCGGGTCGCGCGGAATGCATTCGACGGGGCACACCTGTTGACACTGCGGCTCATCGAAGTGGCCGACGCATTCCGTGCACTTGTTCGGATCGATCACGTAGATCTCCGTACCCATCGAAATGGCGTCGTTCGGGCACTCGGGCTCGCACACGTCGCAGTTGATGCACTCGTCGGTAATGATCAAAGACATGATGCTTCACTCTCTTGCGCCGGCGATGTTCCGGCATGGAGTCCGCGCATCGCGCGAGCGCTGATACGCGGACCCGGCGCTCAAGGCGCCGAAGGATCTTTCTGGGCGGCCACGCCGACCTTGTCAGTCAGCCGCTTCTCCACCGATGGAAACACGAACTTGCTCACATCGCCGCCAAGCTGGGCGATCTCGCGCACGATGGTGCCCGAAATGAACTGGTACTGGTCCGACGGCGTCATGAACATGGTTTCGACGTCGGGCAAAAGATAGCGATTCATGCCGGCCATCTGAAACTCGTACTCGAAATCCGATACGGCGCGCAGGCCCCTCACAATCACGCGCGCGTTGTTCTTGCGCACGAAATCTTTTAGTAGCCCGGTGAAACTGCTTACCTGGACGTTTGGATAATGCCCGAGCACGTCGTGGGCGATATCCAGCCGTTCCTGCAGCGAAAAAAACGGCTTTTTCGCGCGACTGTCGGCCACGCCGACTACCAGCGTATCGAAAATGCTCGATGCGCGCCGGACGATGTCTTCATGCCCGCGCGTCAGCGGGTCGAACGTTCCCGGGTACACGGCGACAACCATGAGCTTTCTCCTCTTTTATTTACCTTGGACCGCGTGACAGCGATGGCCCATTTTCCCCGCCCCCGTCCGAACGCGCCGGGCGCGTCAGATCGGGGAACGCGCATTATTCATCATTTTGGCGGCGCAGCAAATGATAGCGAACCATGCCCGCTTTCCCTTCGCGCGTGATTTCCCAGCCCGCCAGAGCGTCGATGCTCGACGGTTCCAGCGGATCGCCGCATTCGACATAGAGCGCGCCATCCGCGGCGACGAGCGGCGCGGCGATCTCAAGCGCGCGCAAGAGCAAAGCCTGATCGCCGAAAGGGGGATCGAGGAACACGACATCGAACGAGCCTGGCGCGAGACTGCGGGCGAGACGCAGCGCGTCGGCTTCGGCGATCTCGATGTTGCGCGCATCCAGCCGCGCCTGATTCGCTTTGAGTTGCGCGACCGCTCGGCCGCTACGCTCGACCATGAGCACGCGTGCCGCGCCGCGCGACGCGGCTTCGAAACCGAGCGCGCCGCTGCCGGCGAACAGGTCGAGACAGCGCTGGCCATCCAGGTCCTGGCCGAGCCAGTTGAAGAGCGTTTCGCGAACACGGTCAGGCGTGGGTCTCAGACCGTCGAGATCGAGGACGGGCAGCGGCGTGCGCTTCCAGTTTCCGCCGATGATGCGAATGGTGTGCGGCTTGCCGCTGCGCGATGACGCGCGGCTCGAAGAGGCCGAGGAACGGGCCGGAATATGCGGACGAGTGTCGGACGAACGGGACATAAAAGAGATTGAGTGAGACTGGCGCGCGGCCCGGCCGATGGGCGTTTTGACTGTTCCCGGCGACTGGCGCGGGCCGTGAGCGCCCACGTTACCACAGCGCGGCGTCGTGCCGGGAGGCGCACAGGCGCGTCGGGCCGCGCCTGATAAAATACGCGGCTTACACATCTCAGCGCGAGCCGCGCACACGCGAGCGCATCGGCGCGCAGACGCGAACCGGCAAGCACGCGCGCTCTCCTCACATACCATGTTCAGCTTCTTCAAACGATTCAAAAAGCCGGCTGACGAGCCGCTCGACACGCCGGAAGAGGACAACCTCGAAGCGGACGACGACGGTTCCTCGGTTGCATTAGAGGACGAGGCGTCGGGCGAGCATGTTCATGGTGAAGACGCGGCGGCCTCGAACACGCAAGCTATTCGCGGCGACGCGGCGGCGTCTGACGAACATGTTCATGGCGGCAACGCGAAGCCGCATCAGGCTGAAGCTGCAAACACATCATCACATCGAGCACCGGCGCCTTCGGCCGCAGAGCCTACGCAATACTGGCAAGGCCGCACCGAATCTCAATGGCTGCGCGCGCCCGAGACCGATCAGGCGAGCGAGGAAATCATGCCGCCGCCCGAGCCCGATCCGGCCGCGCGCAAGTCCTGGCTCGCGCGTCTGCGCAATGGGTTATCGAAGACGAGCACGAGCCTCACGGGAATCTTCGTCGGCGCGAAGATCGACGAAGATCTCTACGAGGAGCTCGAAACCGCGCTTCTGATGTCCGACGCGGGCGTCGATGCCACCGAATATCTGCTTGAATCCTTGCGCGAAAAAGTGCGCGCCGAGCGTTTGACGGACGCCACGCAAGTGAAGGCCGCACTGCGCGTGCTCTTGATCGACTTGCTGCGTCCGCTCGAAAAGTCGCTGATGCTTGGCCGCGCCCAACCGCTCGTGATGATGATCGCGGGTGTGAACGGCGTCGGCAAGACGACGAGCATCGGCAAGCTGGCGAAGCATCTGCAGCATTTCAATCAGTCGGTGCTGCTCGCCGCCGGGGACACGTTCCGCGCCGCCGCGCGCGAACAACTCACGGTCTGGGGCGAGCGCAACAACGTGATGGTGATCGCGCAGGAAAGCGGCGACGCGGCCGCCGTCATCTTCGACGCCGTGGGCGCTGCCCGCGCGCGCAAGATAGACGTGATGATGGCCGACACCGCCGGCCGCCTGCCGACGCAGTTGCATTTGATGGAAGAACTGCGCAAGGTGCGCCGCGTGATCGCCAAGGCGATGCCCGACGCGCCCCACGAAGTGCTGCTCGTGATCGATGCCAACACGGGACAGAACGCTCTCGCGCAAGTGAAGGCTTTCGACGACGCGCTCGGCTTGACGGGTCTTATCGTGACCAAGCTGGACGGCACGGCGAAAGGCGGCATTCTCGCGGCTATCGCGCGTCAGCGGCCGATTCCGGTGTATTTCATCGGCGTTGGAGAAAAGGTCGAGGATTTGCAGCCGTTCAGCGCGGAAGAGTTCGCGGACGCGTTGTTGGGGTGAGGTGTGGCGCTGATGAGATTCGATGAGATCGGCGTTAATCTTATCAATCTTATCAAGCCGATGATAAGATTAAGCTATTCTTATCATCGGCGCCGTTATGATCGACCAATCGCTTCTTCTAGCCATCGTCCAGTGCGTAGCGCAACGCATCGAGGCGGGTGATCCCGGTGTTTCTGCTGGCGTCATCGAGGCAAGCATCGGGCCATGGTCCAGACCGACAGTCAACCGCGCTCTGGCCCGGCTGGTCGCGCAAGGCTCACTGGAGCGACAAGGCGCGGGAAGGTCGACCATCTATCGAACGACCAATTCTTCGTCGTTGGTCGAGGTGCAAGAGGAATTCCGCGGGCCTGCCGGTACACGCTATCGTGCGTTGGATGACGAAGCGCGAAAACTGATTGCCGCGCTGTCGGCTCCGCTGGGAATGCGACAACCTGTCTCTTATCAACGCTCATTTGTCGATGCTTATCGGCCGAATTTCGGCGGTCTACTGCCCGCCGCTCTAGCCGAAGATCTGTATTCAAAAGGCAAGTCGCAGGATCAACAGCCTGCCGGAACATATGCGCGAAAAGTTTTGGAACAACTGCTCATCGACTTGTCATGGTCGTCATCGCGACTCGAAGGCAATCAGAAGACCCTGCTAGATACGCGAGAACTGTTCGAAAGGGGACGAACGGAAACCGATGACCGCGACGCGACCATGCTTTTGAATCACAAGGAAGCGATCGAATTCATGGTCGATGCGGTTCCCACCGAAGGCATGACGGTGCCTGTCGTTCGAAATTTGCAGAGTCTGCTCATGCGCGATCTTCTGCCGGATGCAGCCGATCTCGGTGCTATCCGAAGCAAGATCGTTAGCATTCATGGGTCGGTGTACATGCCGAGTCAGGTGCCGAAGCTGCTCGAAGAGATGCTTTCGCAAATCATCGATAAAGCGACTCGAATCCATAATCCTGTGGAAGCAGCGTTTTTCGTTTGGGTGAATCTCGCGTATCTGCAGCCTTTCGTCGACGGGAACAAGCGCACTAGTCGCCTGAGCGCAAATATGCCGCTCATGTTGTCGAATTGCGCACCCTTGTCCTTCCTCGACGTCGAGCAAAGCGATTACGCGCTGGCGATGATAGGCGTCTACGAGCGACTCGACGTCACTTTGGCAATCGATTTGTTCGAGTGGACCTACCGCCGCTCGATCGATAAATATCAGGTCATCGTCGAGTCCATGGGCGGCCCAGACCCGTTGAGAGCCCGCTATCGTGAGCAGCTTGGTGAAGCGATTCGACAGATCGTGCTTTTCGGTTCTACCTTGAATCAGGCAGTCGAAGGCGCAGGCTTATCCGAAACCGATATGGCCGCTTTCAACAGAATGCTCAGGACAGAACTCGAGCACCTCGAAGCGTTCAACTGTGCAAGATATCGTCTCTCGATGATCAAGACACAGGAATGGATAGACAAAGGACGCCGCTTCTAGCGTCGGCTTGCTTCATGGCGCGCTGGACTCTTCACCGCGCCACCACCAACGTCCCCGCAATCCACCACATCACGCAGCCGACGATCACATCCAGCACGCGCCACGACACGTCCTTCTCGAACCACGGTTTTAGCAACCGCGCGCCATACCCTAGCGCCGTGAACCAGACGACGGACGAACACATCGCGCCCGCCGCGAACCACGCGTTTCCCGGCCACGCATAGCGCGCCCCGATTCCGCCCAGCAGCACCACGGTATCCAAATAAACATGCGGATTCAGCAGCGACAACGCAAAAACCGTTGCCGCCGCGCCAGCCGCCGTCTGCGAATCGCGCTCCGAGGCATTCAAATGTCCCGGCCCGCGCCACGCCGCGAGAAACGCCCGCACGCCGTAGAGAAAGACGAAAGCCGCGCCCGCCCAGCGGATCACATCGAGTAGAACCGGCGCACGCTCGATCAACGCGCCCATTCCGCCAATGCCAAGCCCGATCAACATGACGTCGATAGCCGCGCAGATTGCCACGACGATCCCCACGTGCTGGCGTTTCAGCCCCTGCCGCAACACGAACGCGTTCTGCGCGCCGATCGCGACGATCAGACTCGCGCCCAAACCCGCGCCCGACAGATAACTCGACAGCGCACCCGCCGGAATCACCGCCGTCATTCGGCGTCCGGTTGCTGGCCAGGCGCGGCGCGCGCGAACGCGTCGATCTGGCCGGCGTGATCGGCAATGCGCGTGATCGTCGGATACGCATTCAGATCGATACCGAAGCGTCGCGCATTGAACACCTGCGGCACGATGCACAAATCGGCGACGGTCGGGGTATCGCCAAAAGTGAGCGCGCCGACGCGCTCGTCGCGCGCCAGCCGCTTCTCAAGCGATTCGAACCCCGCCTCCACCCAGTGCCGGTACCAGGCGTCCTTCACGTCATCAGGCGTCTTCACTTCGTGCTTGAGGTATTTGAGCACGCGCAGATTGTCGAGCGGATGAATCTCGCACGCGACCTGCAGCGCGACCGAACGCACGAACGCGCGATCCACCGGGCGCTCGGGCAGCAGCGGCGGCTGCGGATGCGTCTCCTCCAGATACTCGATGATCGCGAGCGACTGCGTGAGCACGTCAGCGCCATCGACGAGCGTCGGCACGATGCCGTCCGGATTGAGCGCGCGGTATTCGGGCTTCAGTTGCTGACCGCCTTCGCGCAGCAGATGAACGCCCTCGTACTCGTAGCCGAGCCCCTTCAGATTCAACGCGATACGCACCCGATACGCCGCCGAGCTGCGAAAGTAGCTATAGAGCTTCACGGGCGAGCCTCAAACCACGCGCACGGAGAAATCGCCGATACCTTCCACGCCACCCTTGAGCAGATCGCCCTTCACCACCGCGCCGACGCCTTCGGGCGTGCCGGTGAAAATGAGATCGCCAGGGAAGAGTTCGAAAAGCGTGGAAAGGTAAGCCACCGTCTCGCCGACCGACCAGATCAGCTGCGAGATGTCGGAGCGCTGCTTTTCCTCGCCGTTGACGGTTAGCCAGATCGCGCTTTTTTCCAGATGCCCGACTTTCGATACCGGATGAATCGGACCGATGGGCGCGGAGCGGTCGAAACCCTTCGCGGTATCCCACGGGCGACCCATTTTCTTTGCTTCGGCTTGCAAGTCGCGGCGCGTCATGTCGAGGCCGAGCGCGTAACCGTAGACGTAATCGAGCGCCTCGTCGGCGGGAATGTCCTTGCCCTGCTTGCCGATAGCGGCGACGAGTTCCATCTCGAAGTGCAGGTTTTTCGTCTGCGACGGATACGGAAACTCGCCCGTGGCTCCCGGCGCGACATACAGCACGGCATCGGCGGGCTTGCTGAAGAAGAACGGCGGTTCGCGGTCCGGATCGTGGCCCATTTCACGCGCGTGCGCTTCGTAATTGCGGCCGACGCAGTAAATGCGGCGCACCGGGAATTGCTCGCTCGAACCGTCGACTGGCACCGCCGCTGCGGGCGCCGGAGGAAACACGTAACTCATTCCGCTCTCCTTTTGCTGTTTTCTGGGTTGCCGCCTCGTTCGGTGCGAACACGCGGCGAGAGAGCGAGTGTAACGCGCGAGGCCGAATCGTGGCGGCGCTTGTCTGGCGGGCTTTCGCGGGCATTCGCGTGCTTTCGCCGAGCCGACAGCGGGCTTACCGGCGCGAACGGATTCGGCGTTGGCAACTTGCCAGCATCGCTTAAATGCGATACTGAAGGTCTATCCCGCTCCTTCGAACTCGCATGCCGCATCGCTCACGAACTTGAACATCGAGCCTGCGGCCCGCGCAAGCCGCCAATGACAGAGACAGAAACCCCCGCCAACCACTTTGCCTGCGCACGCTACATCAAGGAAATCGGCCGCGGGCCGAACGGCGCGCGCGCATTGTCTCGCGACGACACCTACGCGCTCTACGAAGCCATGCTCGACGGCCGCGTGTCCGATATCGAACTCGGCGCCGTGCTGCTCGCTTATCGCGTGAAGGGCGAGACATCAGCCGAACTCGCCGCGATGCTTGCCGCCGCGCATCGCTCGTTCGAGCCGTTGCACGTGCAGGAAGGCCGCGAGCATGCGCGGCCCGTGTCGATTCCAAGCTACAACGGCGCGCGCAAGCAGCCCAATCTCACGCCGCTCCTGTCGCTTTTGCTCGCGCGCGAAGGCGTGCCGGTGCTGGTGCATGGTGTCGTCGACGATCCCGGCCGCGTGACGAGCGCCGCGATTTTCGGCGAACTCGGCATTCCGCACGCAGCTTCCCGCGACGAAATCGAGGATAGTCTCGCGTCCCGCCGGCTCGCGTTCGCGCCGATCGCCTCGCTCGCGCCGAAGCTCGCGCGGCTTTTGAAACTGCGCCGCGTGATGGGCGTGCGCAATTCGACGCATACGCTCGTGAAGATTCTTCAGCCGTTCGCCGATCCGGGCTTGCGGCTCGTGAACTACACGCATCCGGAATATCGCGAAAGCCTGACCGGGCTTTTCACCGAGCATCCGGACGCCGCTGCCGGCGGTGCGCTGCTCGCGCGCGGCACCGAAGGCGAGGCGGTGGCAGACACGCGCCGGCAAGTCCAGGTCGACTGGTTCCACGACGGCCACGCGGAAACGCTGATTTCGCCCGAACATTCGCAACCGGATGCGCCGCCCATCGATTTGCCCGAGTCGCTCGATGCCGCGATCACCGCGCGCTGGATCGAAAGCGTGATGCGCGGCGACGTGCCCGTGCCGCCCGCCATCGCGCGTCAGGTGGAAGTCATCGCCGGGATCGTTCGAAAGCCGGTCTGAGTGCGCCGGATTCGGCTTGTGCCGATTGCAAAAAGATTCAGCACGTATTTGACACGATCTTAAGCAGTGGTTTAGAGTGCAAATATGCGTCTCACCCAGTCTTCCTCCCTCCGAATTATTTCGGGCCGCCTAGCGCGGCCCCTATCGCTACGTCTAGCGTAAATCGCCAGGCGTAGCGCCTCGCGTCGTCAAGGCGCGCGGTCCTGCCAGTAGTTCTCGTAGTTCCTTCCTTACCACTTGTAGTCGTCAGCTTTTCGGCTCGCTCATCCCGCGAACTGAAAACGCGAGGGTCAAATGCACGCTGCTTCGCGCACGTTCACGTTGGTCGCAGGCGTCACCATCGCCGGGACGCAACGTGTACGCTCGCCAGGCGCTGTCTCACGTGCATCGCGCCATTGCCGGCCAGCCGCCGGTCAAGGCATCTCTTGCAGACGCTACGCAAACTGTCCGAAGAGAGATCGACGATCATGATGCCGAACCCCGCCGAGAAATACCGCCCGTTTCCGCAAGTCCGCCTGAATGGCCGCCGCTGGCCGAACCGCACGATCGAAAAAGCGCCCATCTGGATGAGCACCGATCTGCGCGACGGCAACCAGTCGCTCATCGAGCCGATGAGCATCGCCGCAAAGCTCGAATTCTTCGAGATGCTGGTGGCAACGGGCTTCAAGGAAATCGAGGTGGGGTTTCCGTCGGCATCGCAGACGGATTTCGATTTCGTGCGCAAGCTGATCGACGAGAAGCGCATCCCGGACGACGTGACGATCGAAGTGCTGGTGCAATCGCGCCGCGAATTGATCGAGCGCACGTTCGAGGCAGCGGAAGGCGCGAGCAAGGTGATCGTGCACTTGTACAACGCGATCGCGCCGTCGTTCCGGCGCATCGTGTTCAATCAGTCGCAGGAAGAAGTGAAGGCGCTGGCGGTGGAAGGCACGCGCATCATCAAGGAATGCGCCGATGCACGGCCGCAGACGCGCTGGACCTACCAGTACTCGCCCGAGACCTTCAGCATGACGGAGTTGCCGTTCGCGCGTGAAGTCTGCGACGCCGTCGCGCAAATGTGGCGTCCGACGCCCGATCACAAGATGATCGTCAATTTGCCGGCCACGGTGGAAGCCGCGACGCCGAACGTATTCGCCGATCAGGTCGAATGGATGGACCGCAATCTCGGTTATCGCGACAGCATCGTGCTTTCGGTGCATCCGCATAACGATCGCGGGACGGCGGTCGCGGCCGCGGAGCTCGCGGTGCTCGCGGGCGCGGAACGCGTCGAAGGTTGTCTTTTCGGCAACGGCGAGCGCACGGGCAACGTCGATCTCGTCACGCTTGCGCTCAATCTCTACACGCAGGGCGTCGATCCGGGCCTCGATTTCTCCGATATCGACTCGGTGCGTCGCGTCGTCGAGCGCTGCAATCAGTTGCCGGTGCATCCGCGTCATCCGTATGCGGGCGATCTCGTTTTTACGGCGTTTTCGGGCTCGCATCAGGACGCCATCCGCAAGGGTTTTGCGCAGCGTCAGCCGGGCACGGTCTGGGAAGTGCCGTATTTGCCGATCGATCCCGCCGATCTCGGCCGCAGCTACGACGCCGTGATCCGCGTGAACAGCCAGTCCGGCAAGGGTGGCGCGACTTATCTGCTCGAACGCGGGCTCGGCTTCACGCCGCCGCGCCGCGTGCAGATCGAGTTCAGCCACGCCGTGCAAAGACTCGCGGACACCTCAGGCGAGGAAGTCACCGGTGACGCAATCTGCACACTCTTCAAGCAGGAATATTTCGACGCGGGCGGCGTGGTCGCGCGCGTCGATGCGGCGACGCTCTCCGTGTTCGGGCGCAACGTCGCGTTGCCGCCGGCATCAGGCGCGACGAGCGGCGATGTCTACGCGCAAGCCGTGGCGGCGTGTTTCGATGTATCGGCAAACGTGAGCTGGTTCGAAACGGCGGTAACGGCGAGCGGCGACACGGCCGTCTTCGTCGGCTGCCGCGTCGGCGACGAGCCGTTGCGCTTCGGCGTCGCGGTGCACGCGAATCCGGCGTTGGCTGTCGTGGATGCGGTCGTCAGTGCGGTGAATCGGTCGAAACCCTTGGGCCGTCAGGCAGAGCGGCAAGACGAAGCGGTCGAGGCTTGAGGCCTCGACGTCGCGCGCGGCGGCTACTCCAGCGCCACGCGCGTCGCCTGCAAGGCTAGCAGCAGCCATTGTCCGTCGGTCTGAACGTGAACCGCGGTGTAGGCAATGGGAAACAGCAGCGCGCCGTTTTTCGATTCCATCTCGATCAGCGCCCGTCCCGAGACGAGGCACGTGTCCTTGCCGGCGACGATCACGTCCTGCGACTGGATCTCGATCTGCCGATAGCGGCGTCGACCAGCGGTGATCGCGTCGATGAACTGGCGCTTCGTCTCGCGCTTGCCGTTCGTGTGAACGTAGCTGACGTTCTCGGCTAGAAGCGCATCCAGAGCCGGGCCGTCGCTGTCGACCATCGCCCGGAAGCGGTCGCGCTCGAGGCCTCGAATAGCCTCCATGGATTTTGCCGGCATCTGTCGGTTCCCCTTGTGTCGAGAAACCGATGCGCCGGCGCCCCGTCAGAAGTTGTATTGCAGATATAGCTGGCTGAAATTTATACCAGGATTCGGCTCTTTGATACTGGCGTTCGACAGATGCTGAAACCGGAAGCCCGCCTGATAGTTCTGCTTCTCGCCGAAGATCGCACCGACGCCGACCATATCCGCGAACTGGAACGCGGACGACACCGTGAAATCCGTCGTGATTCGCGTATGCGACAGAAGCCGCACGCCGACGCCCGCTTCAATGAACGGCCGGATATATCCCGAACTCTTCACGAAGCGCAGAACCGGCGTCACACCGAATTCCCAGATGTTCGGGTGCACGGCGTTGCTTTCCTGCGAGTGCCAGTAGGCAACGTGACCTTCGCCGAGCAAGGTGAAGTGGAAGCCGCCGATTTCCCACCAGGTCAGATTCGGGTCCCATACGAAGCCGAGATCCGCCTTTTTGATGTCGCGATCGGCCACGCCGCCCGCGATTTGCAAACCGAAGCGGTCGGCATGCGCTGCCGCCGACGTGACTCCTAGCAACAGGGCAATTGCGCCATGGGACAACAGATGACGCCAAGGGCCTTTATTTTTCTGCATGGACACCCCATCTGTGGGATTGACGAGTCGAGCCGCCAAGCGGGCTTCGCGCATTGTAGATTCATCGTCTCATAATTGCACGAATGATTGCCATTAGCCTTTTTGCTTGAATATCCTGTCTTCCTTACGTCAAAGTAAGGTAACTAATTCTATCGTACGTGACGAATCGGTAATAATGGTACGATTCGAATACAGTGCTCGGCTATGAATCCACAAAGTTGATAGCTTTGTGGGAACTCTCACATTCGTTTCCCCTCTAACACTTAGCACTCGTTGAAGCGGAGTGCTAATATCATGTCTGACTTGCCGCGCCTTTGCGGCAACAGGCATTTGTTGATAAGGAGCTTATGAGCGTGTCCAATGCGATGACCCTTCCGAATGTTCTTAGCTCGGCACCTGCCAAGGCAACTTCGGCAGGCGCGCTGACGTACGCACAATCGTCCATGTTGACCGGCCAGATCGGCAACATCGATTCATACATACAAGCGGTGAACCGCATTCCAATGCTTTCGCAAGCAGAGGAGCGTCAGTACGCCACCGAATTCCGCGAACAGGGCAACCTGAATGCGGCGCGGCAACTGGTGCTTTCGCACCTGCGCCTCGTCGTGTCCATCGCCCGGAATTACCTGGGTTATGGTTTGCCGCACGCGGACCTGATCCAGGAAGGCAATATCGGTCTGATGAAGGCCGTCAAGCGCTTCGATCCCGAACAAAACGTACGCCTCGTGTCGTACGCCATGCACTGGATCAAGGCGGAAATTCACGAGTACATCCTGCGCAACTGGCGCATGGTGAAGGTCGCGACGACCAAGGCGCAACGCAAGCTGTTCTTCAACCTGCGCAGCCACAAGACCGGCACTTCGGCGTTCACACCGGAGGAAATCGAAGGTCTGGCAAGCCAGTTGAACGTGAAGCGCGAGGAAGTCGCCGAGATGGAAACGCGTCTGTCGGGCGGAGATATCGCGCTCGAAGGCCAGGTCGAAGATGGCGAGGAAGCCTATGCGCCGATCGCCTATCTGGCTGACTCGCATAGCGAGCCGACGAATGTCATCGCCGCGCGTCAGTTCGACAAGTTGCAAAGCGACGGTCTGGCTTCCGCGCTTGAATCGCTGGATGCGCGTAGCCGCCGTATCGTCGAAGCGCGCTGGCTCGAAGTGCAGGACGACGGCTCGGGCGGCATGACGCTTCACGAACTGGCGGACGAATTCGGCGTATCGGCTGAGCGTATCCGTCAGATCGAAGCGAGCGCGATGAAGAAGATGCGTTCCGCGCTGGCCGAGTACGCGTGATATCGCGGTAGTTCGATGACCGTAGTTCGGTGCTGAAGTAAGTTCGAAGCCCGCTGTTCCGAAAGGACAGCGGGTTTTTGTTTTTGGGCGGAGGTGTGCCGTAACGGCAGCAGTGACTTAAACGTCGCCCACTATAAAAACGGCGCCCGAAAGCGCCGTTCATCAAACCAGACCGAATCTCGCATTAAGCCGGCAACGGCGATGCCCCGCCGCCACTTCCCGGCACGCGCGTCGCGAGTTGTGCCGCGTAACGCTGCGCGGCCGCGCCCACGACGATGTGGAACGTATCCGCCGACACCCACGCGACATCCAGCGTCGACAGGCGCTGACGATCCACCGCCGAAGGATCGCGCACGACCACGCGCAGTCGCGTTTGCGCGACGGCATCGAGCGTGACGACATTGGTCGCGCCGCCGAACACCGCCAGCCAGCGCAGCGGATCGGGATCGAGCGGGCCGGCAGTCTGATCGAAGGCGCCAACGTTCGCGGAAGCCACCGAAGCAGCGGCCGGAGCGGACGAAGCCGGCGTCGCTCCGCGCGTCGACGAATGTTCGAGTTCACCGCGAATTTCATCGGCGATGATGTCCGCTTCCGGTCCGATGATCACCTGCACGTTCGTCGCGCCCCGCTTGAGCACGCCACGCGCGCCGATGCTCTTCAACTGCGTTTCCGACACCTTCTCCGTATCCGCCACCGACAAACGCAGACGCGTCGTGCAGGCATCGACGAGCGTCAGGTTCGACGCGCCGCCCAGCGCCGCAATGTACTTCGCGGCGCGCGTGTTCGCTGCACCCGGCAGCGGCGTGCCGTAGCCGCCTGCAACCGGCGTGGCGGACGTTTCGGCATCGGTCGTGGCCGGCTCGCGGCCCGGCGTCGCCATGTTGAACTTGCGGATGAAGAAGCGGAACAGGCCGTAATAGATCACGCCGTAGACGAGCCCGAGCGGAATTGCCATCCAGCCGCGTTGCGACAGACCGTAGTTCAGCACGTAGTCGATCGCACCCGCCGAAAACGTGAAGCCCAGATGAATGCCGAGCGCCGAGCAGATCGCGAGCGACACGCCGGTAAGTACCGCATGGATCGCGTACAGCACCGGAGCCAGGAACATGAAGCTGTATTCGATCGGCTCGGTCACGCCCGTCAGGAACGCGGTGAGCGCCATCGAAAACAGCAGGCCGCCGACGACCGCGCGGCGCTCTTTCGGCGCTTCGTGGAACATCGCCAGACACGCGGCCGGAAGGCCGAACATCATGATCGGGAAGAAGCCCGTCATGAAGCCGCCCGCGGTTTTATCGCCGGCAAAGAAGCGGTGCAGATCGCCATGAACGACCGCGCCACCATCCGGCGGCGTAAACGAGCCGAACACGAACCACGCGAGCGAGTTGATGATGTGATGCAGACCCGTCACCAGCAGAATGCGGTTCAGCACGCCGAAGACGAAAGTGCCGAGCGCGCCCGCCGTCGTGAGCCACGTTCCGGCCAGGTCGATAGCCGCCTGCACCGGCTGCCAGATGTAGCCGAATATGATGCCGAGCGCGAGACACGCGACCCCCGTGACGATGGGCACGAAACGCTTGCCGCCGAAGAACGCCAGATATTCCGGCAGCTTGATGTCCTTGTAGCGGTTATACAGATAGCCCGCGACCACGCCCGCGACGATCCCCGACAACACGCCCATGTTGAGCTTGTCGTTGATGTCCTTCATCACGGCGATCTCGATGAGATAGCCGATGGCACCGGCAAGACCCGCCGTGCCGTTGTTGTCCTTCGCGAAACCGACCGCCACGCCGATGGCGAACAGAAGCGGCAGGTTCGTGAAGATGGCGTCGCCCGCGTCGGCGATCATCTTGATGTTGAAGACATCGGGCTGGCCTAGACGCAATAGCAGGCCGGCTACCGGTAGTACGGCAATCGGCAGCATCAGGGCTCGGCCCAGGCGCTGCATCTTTGCAAACGGGTTAGCGTCCATCGGGGTTCTCCAAAAGATATAGGTCTTGTCTTTGCTGCTTGGGGATTACTGCGTTCGTCAGTCTTGCGGCCAGATTTCAAGGCTGGCCGCTCTTACTGCCTGCGCGGATTCGAGCGCGAGCACGTCTTCCGCGCGCTGCCGGCAAAGCTGGTAATCGAGATTACGCACGCGCGCCTTGATGCCCGGCACCGCCACCGGATCGACCGACAATTCCGTCACGCCGAGGCCGATCAGCAACGGCACCGCGAGCGGATCGCCACCGAGCGCACCGCACACGCCGACCCACTTGCCGTGCTTTTGCGCGCCTTGCACGGCCGTCTTGATGAGCCGCAGCACGGCCGGATGCAGGCCGTCGGACTGCGCGGCGAGATCGGGCTGGCAACGGTCCATCGCGAGCGTGTACTGCGTGAGGTCGTTGGTGCCGATGGACAGAAAATCCGCGTATTTCGCGAGCTGATCGGCAAGCAGCGCCGCTGACGGCACTTCGATCATCACGCCCACTTCGATCGGTTCCGTGCGGCCCGCTTCGCGCGCCAGTTCGTCGATCCGTACCCGCAGGCGTTGCAGTTCGCCGGAGTCGGTGACCATCGGCAGAAGAATGCGCACCGCGCCGAGCGGCTTCACGGCGAGCAGACCACGCAGTTGATCGTCGAGCAGATCGGGCCGCACTTGTGCGAGGCGAATGCCGCGCAGACCGAGCGCCGGATTTTCCTCGGGCGGCAGCGTCAGATAATCGACTTCTTTATCCGCGCCGACATCCAACGTGCGAATGATCGCGGTGCGGCCCTGCAGCGCATCCACGATTCCCTGATAGCTCGACGCATGTTCGCCGGGCGTGGGCGCCGACTGACGATGAATGAACAGCAATTCGGTACGCAGGAGGCCGACCGCGTCGGCGCCATTTTCGACAGCGGCTTGCGCATCTTCGAGCGTGGCGATGTTCGCGGCGATTTCGACGGCGTGGCCGTCGCGGGTCGTCGCGGCCTGTCCCGACATCTTGCGATTCGCCTCGCGCACGTTCAAAAGACGATCGCGTTCGTTGCGCGCGCGTTCGACATCGAGTTCGGTCGGCGCATGTTCGATACGTCCCGCCGACGCGTCCACGACCACTTGCGTGCCTTCGGGAATCGCGTGCAGTGCATCGCCGATGGCGACGAGCGCCGGAATGCCCACCTGTCGCGCGATGATCGCCGCATGCGAGGTGGCGCCGCCGCGCGACATCACGAGCGCGGTCACGCGCGTGCGGTCGAGCGAAGACAAATCGGAAGGCGTGAATTCGACAGCCGCGAGCACGGCTTCAGCGGGCATTTCGCGCGCGGCGGTGTTCGTGTGGCCGAGCGCGCGCAGCACGCGTTTCTCGATATCGCGCAGATCGGCGGCGCGTTCGGCGAGCAGTTCGTCCTTCACGTTGTTCAAGAGCGCGATTTGCGCGCGGATCGCCTCGCGCCACGCGAAGCCCGCGCTCTTGCCGAGGCTGATGAGATCGCGCGCGGCATCGACGAGCGTCGGGTCTTCCAGCAACACGCGATGCACCGCGAAGATTCCCGCCTCGCCGACCGCGCCGCGTTGCGATGCGGTGCGTACGGTTTCGTCGAGTTCGGCATCGACTTGCGAGATGGCGCGGTCGAGTGCACGGCTTTCCGCCGCCGACGATTGCGTGGCCGCTTCGGGCGGCACGATTTCCTTGTCGTCCCAGCGCACCAGTGCGCCGACCGCGATGCCCGGCGCCGCGCACACGCCCGCAAGCGTGTTTGGCGCGAGCGGTTGCGCGACCGCGCTCGCAGCGACGACCGGCGCGGGCGATTTCGCGCGTGCCGGTGACTCTTCGACTTCGCCCTGACCCGCGCGCAGCAACTCCGCCGCGACGGCTTCGACGGCTTCCTTCGCCTGCGCGCCAATACCCAGCAGCTCGACGGTCGCGCCTTCGCCCGCGCCGAGACCCAGCAACCCTACGACGCTTTCCACCGGCGCCTTGCGGCCTTGATAACGGATCTCGACCTTTGCATCGAAACCGCGTGCGGCTTCGCGCGCGCGCGCCGCCGGACGCGCATGCAAACCGCCCGCGTGACCGAGCGTCAACGTGCGGCGCGCTTCTTCCGTCACGTTCGCGCTCGAACGCGCGCTTTCGGCCCTGGCGCCGTCTTTCGCGCGCAGCACGAGCATGCGTGCGCCAGCCTTCAACATGCCGCGACCGGCACGCTCGATGACTTCGAAGGCATCGCCATTGGCGACGGCAATAACGGAGACGAGACTCGGCGCGTGCTGCGCGACGAAATCCGCATTGAACTCGATGAGCGGCTGACCCGCGCGCACGGTTGCGCCCTGCTCGATCATCGGCGCGAAGCCCTGGCCGCCCAATTCGACCGTATCGATGCCGATATGCACGAGAATTTCCGCCCCGTGCGGCGTGCGCAACGTGACCGCGTGATGCGTGCGCGCCAGATGCGTCACCGTCCCGTCGCAAGGCGCGACGAGCACGCCATCGAGCGGATCGATGCCGATGCCGTCGCCGAACATGCCTTCCGCGAACACAGGGTCCGGCACGTCGGCGAGCGGGACGACGGGGCCGGTGAACGGCGCGAGCAACACGACGTCGTTCGGGTTATCGATGGGATGATTCAACAGTGACTCCTCGGCGCGACGCATCGGCTTACTCGCTTAGTGGGTTTCGGTGACCTTGTTCAGGTGGCGCGGCGCGTCGGGATTGCGCCCGCGCGCGGCGGCCAGACCCGCGGCCATCACATAGAACGAAAGGATTGCGGCGATCGGATCGAGCGCCGGGTGATTAGTGGCGACGAGCGGCAATTCCGCGCCGGGCACGTCGGCAGGCGCCGCGAGCAGCACGCGTGCGCCGCGTGCGCGCATGTCGGCCGCCAGTTGAATCAAGCCTGCCTGCTCCGGCCCGCGCGGGGCGAACACGAGCAGCGGATAGTCCTTGTCGATGATCTCCATCGGACCATGACGCACTTCGGCGCTGGAGAACGCTTCCGCCTGAATGCCGGAGGTTTCCTTGAGCTTGAGCGCCGCTTCCTGCGCGATAGCGAGACCGAGACCACGGCCGATCACGATCATGCGATCGACGTTCGTGAGTTCGTTCACGGCACGCGTCCAGTCGAGCTTGCCCGCCGCGCGCAAGGCTTCCGGCAACGACTCGAGCGCGTCGAGCAGTTCGGTATCGCGTTGAACATGCGCGACGACGATGGCCGAGAGCGACAGCATGGCGATATAGCTCTTGGTTGCCGCCACCGACAATTCCGGCCCGGCGAAAAGCGGCAGGTACCACTCGCACGCCTTTTCCAGCGGGGAGTTCGCGACATTGACGGCAGCAACGGTGAACGCGCCCGCATCGCGCAACGCCTGCATCGTGCCGACGAGATCGGGGCTCTTGCCCGACTGCGAGAACGCGACCGCGAGCTGGCCCGACACGCGCAGCGGTGCTTGTTGAAGCGTCGCCACGGACATGGGCAGCGAAGCAACCGGCACGCCGATGCGGCTCATCGTCAGGCTTGCGAAATAACTGGCGGCGTGGTCGGAACTGCCGCGCGCAACGGTGAGCGCGACATGGCGCGGCTGCTCGGCGAGCTTGACCGCGAGCGCTTCGATGCGCGAGGTATCGGCGAGCTGGGCCGCGACGACGTCGGCGGACTCCAGGGCCTCGTTAAGCATATTCGACAATTGATTCTCCTTCGACATACGTGGCGCTCAGCGCGAGTTCCCGGTCGAGCACGACGAGATCGGCCCATGCGCCACGCGCGATGCGGCCGCGATCTTCGAGTCCGAGGTAATCGGCGGGAAAGCGTGACAAACGGTTCGAGACGTCCGCGAGCGGAATGCCCAGCGAGACGAGATTGCGCAGCGCCTGATCCATGGTCAGCGTGCTGCCGGCGAGCGTGCCGTCCGCGAGACGCACGCCGCCCATGCACTTGGTGACGTGCTGGCTGCCAAGGCGGTATTCGCCGTCCGGCATGCCGGCCGCCGAGGTGCTGTCGGTAACGACGTAAAGGCGCGGAATTGCGCGCATCGCGGCGCGAATCGCGCCCGGATGAACGTGCAGCAAATCCGGGATCAGTTCCGCGTACTCGGCGTGCGCGAGCGCGGCGCCGACCATGCCCGGATCGCGATGATGCAGCGGCGACATCGCGTTGAAGAGATGCGTGAAACCGCGCGCGCCGTGCTTGAGCGCATTGACGGCGTCATCGTAAGTGCCGAGCGAATGACCGAGCTGCACGCGCACGCCGCGCGAGGCGAGTTCGGAAATGATCTCTAGATGCCCGGAGATTTCCGGCGCGATGGTCACGACGCGAATGGGCGCGAGCGACAGATATTCGAGCACTTCATCGCGCACCGCGACGGCCGCGGCGTCCGGCTGCGCGCCGAGCTTGCCGGGATTGATATACGGCCCTTCGAGATGCACGCCGAGCACGCGCGCGCCGCTTGCGGCACGGCGCTTCGCCTGCTCGCCCAAGCCCGCGAGAACTTGCAGGAGTTCGTCGCGCGGCGCGGTCATCGTGGTGGCGAGCAGGCCCGTGGTGCCGTGTTGAGCGTGTTGCCGCGCGACGGTATCGGCTGCGTCGCCGCCTTCCATGATGTCGCGCCCGCCGCCGCCATGCACGTGCAGGTCGATGAAGCCGGGCAGGATATACGGCGCGTCGTTCGTGGAAGGATCGGCGATATGACCTTCCAGCGCCGTCACCCGACCGTTTTCGAAGCGAAGCGAACCGTTGATCCAGCCATCGGTCGTGAGTATGTTTCCTTTCAGCATGAAGTTCTCTGGAAGTGCGCTATGCATGATGAGGTTCAGTGCCATCCGCGCCTTGCTGCGAGCAGGCCTGTTCGCTGGCCCCGTGTGACCGGCGAACGTGCGGTGGCGGCTTTCGGGTCCTCTCGTTCTGATCTTGCTACTTCTGCTTTCCCGCTTTTTATCGATGCAATTCCGCGACGAAGTCGTAGTAGTCGTCGCGGCAATACGTGTCCGTCAGTTCGATGGCGCGCTGCTCCGCCGAGTAACCGATACGGGTGATCACGAGTAGCGCCGCGCGCGGCGCGATGCCCATCAGCCGCGCAATCTCGGCTCCGGCGTTGACCGCGCGAAAGTGCTGCAACGCGCGCACCACCGACTGCCCGCGCGCTTTGAGATAGCAATACAGCGACGCGCCGATCTCGAACGGCTCCGGAACGACGGACACCGGTAACGCCGAATGTTCGACCGCCATGACGATGCCGTTCGCGCGGCGAAGTCTGCCGAGACTCGCGACCGATGCGCCCGGCGCCAGCCCGAGACGGACGGTTTCATCGCGACTCGCTACGCGCACGTCACGCCGGAGCCACACCGAGTCAGGTGCGAAACCGCGCTGTTCCATCTTCTTCGTGAAGCCCGTCAGCACCGACAGTGGATCTTGCGTACGCGGCGTGATGAAACTGCCTGCGCCGCGTACTCGCCGAATGAGCCCGCGCTCGACGAGCAAAGCCAACGCCTTTCGCGCGGTGATACGCGAAACCCCGACCGCTTCCGACAACGTGCGCTCCGCTGGCAACGCCTCACCTGCATTCCAGGCGCCGCGCTGAATAGCTGCAGCAAGACGCGTGGCGAGCTGCAGATACAGCGGCGTGGGACTTGACGCATCGGGCGCCAACTCCCGCAAGCGTCCATTCATGGAGGTCTCTGCAGGGCTCGAATTGGAGCCCATTATATAACCAACATAATACCAGTCAAACCTTCTGCCTCACTTGATGCCAACAGGCAATAACATCGCAAAATCAATGGTTTATAACAACAATAACTTGAACAACTTGGAGACGACAGCCATCGGGATTTACCCTCATGTCAAGCCCAAAACTACAAAATGGTCTACATATCGACGGGCGCTTAAAATCAGGCTATTTGGCAATAGCACGATCGTTCTTTCTTTGGCACAATGGTGCAATTGGTTCGGAATCGCAACTAATTAAATAATAAAACTGATTATTGAGAGAGATAAAAGTCGATGGGCTCTTCAGATCCGAGTCGAGCGGTAGACGTCGTCAGACGCTTTAATCGCTTCTTCGCTCGCCATGCGGGCGCCTTGCACGAGCGGCTTCACAAAAGCCACTTTTCCCTAACGGAGGTGCGCATCCTCCACGAACTTGCGCACGATCGCGCACGCACCGCAGCCGACTTATCGCGCAATCTGGGCCTGGACACAGGCTACCTGAGCAGGCTGCTCACCAACTTCCAGAAGCTCGGGCTTATTGTGCGCGGCAGGAACGAATCCGACGGCCGCGCGCATTTGCTCACCATTACAGCGGACGCGCGAGCCAAGGTCGACGAGATCGACCTGCATGTCTCGGCCGAAGCGGCCACTCTGCTCAGTCGGCTCACAGCCGGCGAGATCGAGCAGTTATCCAATGCAATGATCGACATCGAGCGGCTGCTCAGTCCTCATCATGGCGAAGGCCACAACACGCGTTTGCGCAGCCCTCGCCGTGGCGACTTCGGCTGGATCGTCGAGCGTCACGCGCATCTGGAATCATCCGACCGTGCGGCCCATTCCAACGAAGCCTATTCGGCGAAAGTCGTCGCGCGTTTTCTCGGCGCCGTGCAGAGTGGAACGCCACGCATCGCTTGCTGGGTGGCGGAACGTGAAGGCGCCGCGCGCGTCGGCGCGGCGCTCTTAAGCGCGCAGTCGGAGAAAGAGGCGCGCATCGAGTTGTTGTTCGTCGAACCGGGCGCGCGTCGGCGGGGCTTGGGCGTGCAACTCGTATCCGCCTGTACGAACTTCGCGCATGGCGCGGGCTACGATAACGTGATCTGCCGGATGCCAATGGTGCATGAGGACCTGTGCGCGCTATTCAAACGCACTGGCTTCACGGCGAAGCAGGATGGCGATTCGGGTGTGATCTGGCATCGCGAGCTTCGGCGTGTTTATGCGGACTGAGAGCTGATTTCGCTCGCTCGTCGTGTCGCTTCAGATGAAGAGAGACGGCAGCGAGCATTCAGTCACGTCGCGCCATGTGAAAGGAGGCGATACGCACGTTATCGGCGTGGTAATGCTTCGAGATGTTTGCGTGGACCGAGTGCTGGCATAGCCCTCGGTCCCAAAGGCGTAGGACAGCAAAACGGCGTCCCAAGGGACGCCGTTGGCAAACCGTGCGTTCTCGATCAGAACGAAGGTACAACCGAGCCTTTGAACTCGCTCTTCATGAACTGGCGCACGTCTTCGGACTGATACGCCGCGACCAGCTTCTTCACCCACGGCTGGTCTTTGTCCTTGGCGCGCACGGCGATCAAGTTCGCGTAAGGGCTGTGCACGTCCTCTAGCGCGATAGCGTCCTTGGTCGGCTGCAAGCCCGCCGCCAGCGCGAAGTTCGTATTGATGGCGGCGGCATCGACGTCTGCGAGCGTGCGCGGCAGTTGCGCGGCGTCGAGTTCGAGTAGCTTGACCTTCTTCGGGTTCTCGGCGACATCCAGCGGCGTCGCGCTGTTTCCGTTCACGCCAGCGCCGGCCTTGAGCTTGATCACGCCCTGCGCTTGCAGCAAAAGAAGCGCTCGGTTTTCGTTCGACGGATCGTTCGGCACCGCGACCTTCGCGCCTTGCGGCAGATCCTTCAGCGACTTCAGCTTCTTCGAATACACGCCAAGCGGCGAGATATAGGTCAGTCCCGCATTCACGATCTTGTAGCCGCGCTGCTTCACCTGACTGTCGAGATACGGCTGATGCTGGAAGCTGTTGGCGTCGAGGTCGCCAGCATCAAGTGCGGCGTTCGGCTGCACGTAATCGTTGAACTCGATCACCTTGACGTTGAAGCCTTCGCGCTTCGCGACCTTCTGCACGACTTGCCAGATTTGCGCGTCGGGTCCGCTGATGGTGCCGACCTTGATGACCTTGTCATCGGCATGCGCGGTGACGCTAATGAAATAAGCGGCAGACGCCGCGACGACGGTAAGAGCTTTAAGCAAATTTCTGCGCTGCATGGTGTTCCTGTTTCAATGCGAGGTTGCTGCAAAATTGCCGCTTGAGTGCCCGCGATGGATTCATCGCCCTCGGTCGATGCCAACCGGGAAACGAATGTTCGCACGGCTTTGGTGCGACGGAAAAGACAGAATGTTCATGTCGATATCCGGCTCGCGCTTTGACGTCTAGAATCGCTACAGACCGATTTCTGAGACACCATCATGTACCTGATCAATCTGCGTTATACCGGCGCTCTTGCGGAAATCGACGATGCGCTCGAAGCCCATCGCGAGTATCTGCAGCGCTACTTCGCCGCTGGCGTCTTCGTGATCGCGGGTCCGAAAGTGCCGCGCGAAGGCGGCATCATTCTGGCGTCGGCTATCGAGCGTGAGCGGCTCGACGCGATCATCGCGGAAGATCCGTTCGCGCAGCAAAACTTGGCTCACTACGATGTCACCGAGTTCAAGGCGACACGTCTTGCGCCCGGACTGAAGTTGCCGGAGCCTGCCGCGGAATGAAGAAAGCGGCCCGCAGGCCGCTTTCTCCAAACCAACGATGCGCCGATCTCAGTCGATCAGCAGCTTCAAGTCATGCACCCACGGCTCGACGCCCTGACCGTCGCGCGCGAAAAGACGCAGTTTGCCGTCCTTGTCGAACACGTAGCTCGCGGCGGTGTGATCCATCGTGTAGTCGTCCGCCGTCTTGCCGTTGGACTTCGCGTAGTACACGCGGAAATCCTTCGCGACTTTGGCAAGCTCGGCGTCGTTTGCCGGCCGCAAGCCGACATACGCCGGGTTGAACGCCGTCACGTATTGACCGAGAAGATCGGGCGTGTCGCGCGCGGGATCGACCGTGACCATGAGCACCTGCACGTCCTTCGCTTTACCGCCGAGTTGCTGCAATGCTTGCGAGAGTTCGGCGAGTGTGGTCGGGCAGACATCCGGGCAATGCGTATAGCCGAAAAACAAAACCACGGCCTTGCCTTTGAAGTCACCGAGCGTGCGTGTCTTGCCGCTGGTGTCGGGCAACGAGAAGTCGCTGCCAAACTGCTTGTTGCCCGTGATGTCGAGGTTCTTGAAATCGGGCGCCTTCTCGCATGCAGAGAGCAGCGCCATGCTCGCCAGCGCGAGCAAAAGCGGAGCGAGCATCTTGCGAAAGAACGCCCTCATGCACCGATCACCGTGCGAACGTAATGATCGACCAGAAGCGCGCCGAACAAGAGCGACAGATACACGATCGAATAACGGAAGGTCTTGCGCGCCAGCGCGTCCGAGTAATCGCGATAAATCTTCCACGCGTAACCGAGAAACACCGCGCCCAGCGCAACCGCGCTCGCCAGATAGATCACGCCGCTCATGCCCGAGATGAACGGCATCAGCGTGACCGCGAACAGGATGACCGTGTACAGGAAGATATGCAGACGCGTGTACTGCTCGCCGTGCGTGATAGGCAGCATGGGCAGACCGGCGTTTTCGTAATCCTTCTTGCGATACAGCGCGAGCGCCCAGAAATGCGGCGGCGTCCAGACGAAGATGATGAGCACGAGAATCCACGCGTCGCCGGGAACCGCACCCGTAACGGCCGCCCAACCGAGCGCCGGCGGCATGGCACCCGAAGCGCCACCAATGACGATGTTCTGCGGCGTATAAGGCTTGAGCAGCAACGTGTAGATGACGGCGTATCCCACGAACGTGGCAACCGTCAGCCACATCGTGAGCGGATTGGTGAACGTATAGAGCGTCCACATGCCGATACCGCCGAGCACCGCCGAGAACGTGAGAATCTGCGCGCTCGTGATTTGCCCGCGCGCCGAAGGACGCCACGCGGTGCGACGCATCTTGGCATCGATCTTCTGTTCGACGAGGCAGTTGATGGCGAATGCAGCGCCCGCCAGCAGCCAGATGCCGACCGCGCCACCAATCAAAACGGTCCACGGCACCATGCCGGGCGTGGCGAGGAACATGCCGATGACGGCGCAGAACACGGCAAGCTGCGTGACGCGCGGCTTGGTCAGCGCAATGTATTGCGATACGCGGCTGCCAAGCGGGGAGTGAAGTGTCGTGCTATCCATGATGTGGAGTCACGCTGAAACGATGTCGCGCGCGGGAACTGCGGCGCGGCCGGGACGGCTGGAAGAGATTCGAAAGTTTAGCATAACGAGTAGTAGCAACAGGATGGCAGCCCCGCCATTGTGCGCCACTGCGATAGGCAGCGGCCACTGCAACACGATATTGGACAAACCTGTAAAAAATTGAATCAGGATAACGACAAGCACGGCGGTCGCGGGCGTGCGTAGGGACTCGAAACGGCGCAGCATCGCGGCGAGCCATAGCAGATAAAGCACGACCACGACCGCAAACGTGCGATGCGTCCAATGGATTGCCACCAACGCGTCCTGCGAGATGACGTCGCCGTCGCCGGTCATGCCGAGCGCGCGCCACAAGTGGAAACCGTGTTCAAAGTTCATCGGCGGAATCCATTGGCCATTGCAGAGCGGAAAGTCCGTGCAGGCGAGCACCGCGTAGTTCGTACTGACCCAGCCACCCAGCGCAATCTGCACGACGAGCAACACGATGCCGACAATCGCGGCCGGCATCCATCGCGCGGCGGCCGGGTCGAGCGAGGGAATCGGCGTTTGCCGCGCGGCGAGCCAGCCGAGCGCGGCCAGCAACGCAAGCCCGAGCAAGAGATGCATCGTGACGATGACCGGCTGCAACTTGAGTGTGACGGTCCACGCGCCAAAAGCGCCTTGCAGCAGAATGAGCGCGAGGATGCCCGTCGGCCACCACGGCGAAACATGCAGCGCCTTTCGTCTGATGCGCGCGGTCCACGCAATGACGACCTGCGCGATGATCAGCACGCCGATCGCCATCGCAAAGTAGCGATGCAGCATTTCGATCCACGCCTTCATCGGGCTGACCGGACCAGTGGGCATGGCCTGATGCGCGGCCGCGATCTGCGCGTGCGCGATGAACGGCGACGCCGTGCCATAACAGCCCGGCCAGTCGGGACAGCCAAGGCCGGAATCGGTCAGGCGCGTGAAGCCGCCGAACATGATCAGATCGAGCGTCAGAAAAGTGGTTAGCCAGACGAGCTTCCTGAACTTGTTGTCATCGGCCTTGACCCAGACGAACGAGAGCGGCAGCAGCGCAATGCATAGGCCGATCAGACCGAGTTCTAATACAAACATACTTTCACCTTCGTTTTGGTCGTGGCGTCCCGGCGTATCAGCCGATGCGCGACCACTTCAATAGCTTCGCCACGTCCGTGTTGATCTTCTTGGGATCGGGGTCCTTCGGGAAGCGCATCATCAGGTTGCCGTTCGGATCGACGAGATAAATGTGATCCGAAAGCTTCGTGCCGGCGTCCACAGGCAGCCAACCCGAGAGGGCTTGTTCGTTCGTCACGAGCATGCGTGTGTCCGGTTGCGGATACGCGGTCTTGATGACATTCGCGACGGGCTTGTCGTCCGTGCGCAGCCAGACGTTCAGCACGCGCTCGCGCTCGCCCGACTGTAGCGCGCGCACCTGCCGCATGAAATAGAGGCGCTTCACGCACACTTCGTCGCAATCGCTGCCGTTGACGGTGATCATCAGCCACTTGCCTTCGAGCGACTTGAGCGGCACCGGCTGACCTTTTTCATCGGTGACGACGATCTGTTCCGGAATCGGCCGTTGCGGTTCGATCAACGTGCCGTAGCTCGTCGTGCCGCCCGCGGGCTTGACGACGTAGTACATCAGATACGAGGCGATCACCGGCGCCGCGCAGACCAGCGCGAGCAGTACCAGCATCCACCGGCCGCTGATCCAGGAGCCTTTTTTCGCGGGCGGTCGGGTTGTAGTGGTGCGTTGAGCTTGCATGGATTCTCTATTCGGTCGATGCCACTTCCATTGGACGCGGCATCATGGGTTCATGCTTCTTTCGCGGCTTCGTCTGTGGCGGCCGGGTCGCTGTCTTTCCTCGCGGCGCGCCGTGCGGCATACAAGCCGAAGGCGATGGCCGCTGCCGCCATGCCCCACCACTGGAACATGTAGCCGTAGTTGCGATCGACGCCAAGCGTGGCCGCCGGCCAGTCGCGCACGAGCTTGTCGGCGGTGGCGCTCGTCTGTTGAATCACGAACGGCTGAAACGCGAGCCCGGTTTCCGCCGCATACGAGGCGACGTTCAGGTTTTGCCGGATCTGCTGACGCGCAGCGGAGCCGCCGCTGCCGAGCTCGAACGCCTCCGATGCATTCGAGCGCGCGATGCCCTTCACGTCCACGATGCCTTTCGGCGTCTCATAGGGCTCGATGCCCGTACGGTCCGCCATGTTGCGCGGCAGCCATCCGCGATTCACGAGCACGTAGCCGCCGCCCTCGAGTTTAAGCGGCATCACGACATAAAAGCCCGGCTGGTCGTTATACGGACGATTGTCCAAATAGACGACGCGCTCCGGCATGAATTCGCCGCGCGCCTCGACGCGATGGAATTCGATCGACTTGAGCGGCAACGGATCGACACTCACGCGTCGTGCGGGCGCATTCTCGAACGCGACGATCTGCGCGTTCAGCGCTTCCTTCTGGTGCGCGCGGTCGCGCTGCCAGAAGCCGAGCCGCAAAGTGATTGCGACGACGATCAGGATCAGCACCGTGGGCCAGAGGCGGATTTTCATGCCGCACGCTCCGGAACCGACGCCGCACGCACCGATTCATCGAGTGCGATAATGAGACGACTCGTTTTCATATTGCTCACGGCGTTTCGCGAGCGGTCGATGCAACTATCGCAGGCTGGTTTCATGCACATCATCGTTGCTATTGCATTCATCCTCATCATTGGCAGCCTGGGCTCGGCCCTGTACTTCATGATGACCGATAAAGGTCAGACAAAGCGCATGGTGTGGTCGCTCGCCACGCGCGTCGGGCTGTCCATTTCGCTCTTCCTGTTCATCCTATTTGCGCACTGGATGGGCTGGATTCAATCGACCGGCATTCCGCTCGGACGATAACGCGTCTCGAAGGTTTCCCACGCGGGACCGATTGTCGCGGCGCGACACAATCGCGCGCATTCACTCACTTCCCAAAACAAAACGCCGCCCGCGAAGGTCGAGGGCGGCGTGGCATGTCTTGCGTGACAGCGTGCGCGCCGAAACGGCGCGCCCTCGCTCGAAGCAAACGCTTACAGCCAGTAGACGACGACGTACAGCCCGAGCCACACGACGTCGACGAAGTGCCAGTACCACGCGGCGCCCTCGAAGGCGAAGTGATGTTCCGCGGTGAAGTGGCCGCGAATCAGGCGCACGCATACGACCGCGAGCATGGTGCCGCCAAGGAACACGTGAAAACCGTGGAAGCCGGTGAGGAGGAAAAACGTCGAGCCGTACACACCCGACGAAAGCGTCAGGTTCAGTTCGTTGTAGGCGTGGAAGTATTCGTAGCCCTGGCAAAACAGGAAGATTACGCCCAGCGCGACTGTCGCAGCCAGCCAGATGATGGCCTTTCGGCGATGATCTTCACGCAGCGCATGGTGAGCCACCGTGAGCGTCGCGCCCGAGGAAAGCAAGAGCGCCGTGTTGATGGTCGGCAGCGGCCACGGCACCATCGAGCGGAAATGCGGCACCAGCGCAGCCGGGCCGTTGTTCGGCCACACGGCGGTGAAGTCCGGCCAGATCAGCTTGTAATCAAGGCTGCCGAGTTCGTGCATGGCGATGGCGCGCGCATAAAACAGCGCGCCGAAAAACGCCGCGAAGAACATGACTTCGGAGAAGATGAACCAGCTCATGCTCCAGCGATACGACACGTCGACGTTCTTGCCGTACATGCCGCCTTCGGATTCGGAGATGGCGTCGCCGAACCAGTGCCACAGCACGAACAGCAGAAACAGCAGGCCGACGAACGTGGTGGCAGGCGCCCACGAATGACCGTTCACCCACGCCGCCAGCGAGGACAGCATCACCAGCAAACCGCACGCAGCCATGATCGGATGGCGTGACGGATGCGGCACGAAATAGTACGGGCTCTCGTTTTGACCGCTCATTTGATTCTCCACTTCGATCCAGTTGCTTGAGTTTTCTTGTATCGCCGCGCGTTCGACCGCTCGCCCGACGTTTCGTCTATCCGACTACCGCGCGCACCACCAGCAGCAATACGACGATGAACACCACCGCGCCGATCACCCCCGCCGCGATCAGATGCAGCGGCTTCAACTGCGCGGCGTCGTTTTCCAGATCCGCCCGGCGGCGCACGCCGAAGAATGACCAGAACACCGCCTTCACGAGCTTCAGGAAACCGCCGCCATTGCGTCCGTCACGTCCATTGCGTCCATTTCGTGCTTCTGGGTTCATGATCATCACGTTCCCTTGGCCGCGGGTTTCGGTGTGTCGAGTTCGAAGAACGTGTACGACAGCGTGATCGTCTTGACGTCCTTCGGCAGCTTCGGGTCCACGACGAACACCACCGGCATGCGCTTCGTCTCGTTGGGCCCGAGCGTCTGCTGCGTGAAGCAGAAGCATTCGATTTTCTTGAAGTACTCGGTGGCCTGCTTCGGCGCATAGCTCGGAATGGCCTGCGCCTTCACCGTGCGGCCTTGCTCGTTGGTCACCTGGTACATCACCGTCATCACTTCGCCGGGGTGGATGTCGAGACTGTTCTGCTCCGGCTTGAACTGCAGCGGACCGCGAGCGTTCGCATCGAACTCGATGGAAATCGTGCGGCTCGCGTCGACCTGCGTGTTCTTCGCCTCGCGCGCGCTCGCATCGCGCTGCACGAGATTGTTGATGCCGGTGATCTGGCAGATTGCCTTATACATCGGCACCAGGGCGAAGCCGAAGCCGAACATCATCGCGGCAACGACGAAGAGCTTCACCAGCATCGACCGATTGAACGACCGGTCGACTTGAGAATCATCCTGAGTGGACACTTGGCTTTCCTACCCTCGCGACAACAGGTATTGCCTGACGACGATACCCAGAAAGAAGACGGCGGCAATCAACATCATGATCAAACCGAGCCGCTTGTTGCCCGCGCGGATTTCTTCGGGCGAACGTCTTTTTTGTGGATTCGGGGCCATGCTTCCTTTGATCTTTGTGACTGCAAGGCTTCGGAGCGAAGCCTTGCAGCCTTCGAAACCAGACTATTATTCGACCGTCGGCGGTTGCTCGAAGGTATGGAACGGCGCCGGGCTCGGCACGGTCCATTCCAGTCCTTCCGCGCCATCCCACGGCTTGTCGCCTGCCTTTTCCAGCTCACCACCGCCGCGATACGTCGGCAGCGCGACCGCGAACAGGAAGTACACCTGCGCGAGACCGAATCCGAACGCACCGATGGTCGCAACCTGGTTGAAGTCCGTGAACTGCGCCGGGTAATCCGCATAGCGACGCGGCATGCCGGCGAGACCCAGGAAGTGCATCGGGAAGAAAGTGATGTTGAAGAAGATCAGCGACGCCCAGAAGTGGATCTTGCCGCGCATCTCGTTATACATCCAGCCAGTCCACTTAGGCGCCCAGTAGTACCAGCCCGCGAACAGCGCGAAAAGCGAACCCGCCACCAGCACGTAGTGGAAGTGCGCCACCACGTAGTAAGTGCCGTGCATCTGGATGTCGAGCGGGGCCATGGAGAGGATCAGGCCCGTGAAGCCGCCCATCGTGAACACGAACAGGAAGCCGATTGCAAAGAGCATCGGCGTCTCGAACGTCAGCGCGCCGCGCCACATCGTCGCGACCCAGTTGAACACCTTCACGCCCGTCGGAACGGCGATCAGCATGGTCGCATACATGAAGAACAGCTGGCCCGTCACCGGCATGCCCGTGGCGAACATGTGGTGCGCCCAGACCATGAACGAGAGAATCGCGATCGACGACGTGGCGTACACCATCGAGCTATAGCCGAAAAGCGGCTTGCGCGAGAACGCCGGAATCACCTGCGAGACGATCCCGAACGCCGGCAAGATCATGATGTAGACCTCGGGGTGTCCGAAGAACCAGAAGATATGCTGGTACATGACCGGATCGCCGCCGCCTGCCGCATTGAAGAACGACGTGCCGAAGTGACGGTCGAACAGCACCATGGTGATGGCGCCTGCCAGAACCGGCATCACGGCGATCAGCAGGTACGCGGTAATGAGCCACGTCCATGCGAACATCGGCATCTTCATGAGCGTCATGCCGGGCGCGCGCATGTTCAGGATCGTCACGACGATGTTGATGCCGCCCATGATCGACGACGCACCCATGATGTGGACCGCGAAGATGGCGAAGTCCATGCCCGGGCCCATCTGCGTGGAAAGCGGCGCGTAAAGCGTCCAGCCCGCTGCGGTCGCGCCGCCCGGCACGAAGAACGAGCCGACCAGCAGAACCGCGGCGACCGGCAGGAGCCAGAAGCTGAAGTTGTTCATGCGCGCGAACGCCATGTCCGACGCGCCGATCTGCAGCGGCACCATCCAGTTCGCGAAGCCGACGAACGCCGGCATGATCGCGCCGAACACCATGATGAGGCCGTGCATGGTGGTCAACTGGTTGAAGAACTCGGGACGCATGATCTGCAGTCCCGGCTCGAACAGCTCGGCACGAATGCCAAGCGCCATCACGCCTCCGGAGAGGAACATGATGAAGGAGAACAACAGGTACAGCGTCCCGATGTCCTTGTGGTTGGTGGCGAAAAGCCACCGGCGCCAGCCATGCGGCAACTCGTGCGCATGGTCGTCGTGCGCGTGGTCGTGACCCGCGGCTACATCGTGTCCGATGCTAGACATGACAATCATCTCCTAAAGCAAATACTCGGGGCACTTGGCTATGAAGCGGACCTTTCCGTGGCTCGCAGTGTTGCGATGAGGGAAAGGTGCGCTCGTCAGGTCAAGCAGCCGGACTGATTTCTACGCGACGGGCTTCCTTCGCATCCGTGCCGCCCGTGACGGACTCGGGCTTTTTCAACACGATACGATCTTCCGATACACCTGCTGCCTTCAACGCGTCGCGCACGGCTTGCGCGCGTTGCTTGGCAAGTTCCGCGTTCAGGTCTGCGCCGCCGGAGGCATCCGTGAAGCCGGAAATAGCGAGCTTCGCTTCGGGATGCGCCTTGGCATAGGCCGCTGCGGCCTGAACCGCGTCGTTGGCTTCCGCGGGCAGCGTGCTCTTGCCCGTTTCGAAATAGATGCTCGCGGGCAGATTGGCGCTCGCCGTTGCCTCGGCACCGGACGCCGCCGCAGCCGGCGCCGCGCTTGCGGCTTCGGGCGTTGCCGCAGCCGCTGTCTTCTGACCGCCGCCTTCGGGCATCTTGCCATTGCGCGCGTCGGCAACTTGCTTCGGCTGCAGAATGTCGCCCGTATGGTTGCCCCAGGTATTGCGCTCGTAAGTGATGACCGATGCGATCTCGACATCGTTGAGCGTACTCTGCCACGGCGGCATGGCGCCCTTGCCGTGCAGCACGATGCTCACGTGGTCCGCGATCGGGCCGTTGGCAACCTTGCTGCCGTCGAGCGCCGGGAACGGACCGCCGCCCTTGCCGGTCGGCTGGTGGCAGACCGCGCAGTTCGACGCGTAGACTGCCGCGCCGCGCGTCTTCAGCTCGTCCATCGTGTAGGTCTTGTTGGGATCGTCGGCGGATGCGGCCAGTTTCTTCTTTTGCGTGTCGACCCACTTCGCGTAGTCGTCGGCGGAAAGCACTTCGACGACCACCGGCATGTACGCGTGTTCCTTGCCGCAGAGTTCGGTACAGAAGCCACGGAAAGTGCCGATTTTCTCGGCCTTGAACCAGGTGTCGCGCACGAAGCCGGGAATGGCGTCCTGCTTCACGCCGAAGGCCGGCACGTACCACGAGTGAACGACGTCGTTCGCTGTGGTGATGATGCGAATTTTCTTGTCGACCGGCACGACGAGCGGATTGTCCACTTCCTGCAGGTACAACTCGGAGATCGGCTTCTGGCCGTTCACTTCGCTACGCGGCGTGGTGAGCGTGGAGAGGAAGCTGATGCCCTCGCCCGGACCCTTCACGTAGTCGTAGCCCCATTTCCATTGGTAGCCGGTGACTTTGACGGTGAGGTCGGCGTTGCTGGTGTCCTTCATTGCGACGACGGCCTTGGTGGCCGGCAGCGCCATCAACACGACGATGACGAACGGCACGATCGTCCAGATGATTTCGACCGTGGTGCTTTCGTGGAAATTAGCGGGCTTGTGGCCTTTGGACTTGCGGTGCGCAATGAGCGAATAGAACATCACCCCGAACACGCCAAGAAAAATGACGAGACAGATGATGAGCATGAACGTATGGAGGCCGTAGAGCTCCTCGGCGATCTTCGTCACTGGCGGCTGAAAGTTCAGCTCGTTTACAGCTGGGCCGCCAGGACTGTCGTTGACCGCCAGGGCTACGCCGGCGTTCAGCAGTGCGCCTGCCGCCAGCACGCCCGAGAGGGCTCGCTTGATTGTTTTCATAGCATCCTTACCCAAAATTTCCATTCAAACCCTCGACCCCCGTGGGCATCGCGCCGAGCCGTCAGGCCACATCATGCCTCTTAAGCAGAGCGTCTCAGCGACGCTCGCAGCTCGGCAGCAAATTGTTTGCGACGATGCTGTGCAAGGTGTTGTCCGATTTTCACCGATTGACCGCGCGACACGATCGTGAGCGGCTCTCTCGGCGTCGCGCCCGTTTCGACCCGCACCCAGCGCGGATTGAATTCGAACTGCGTCAGTTCCTCGGCGTTCATCTGCTCGATCAACAAGCGGTTTTCAAACAACCGGATTCGTTCGTAGTCGACTGCGTGCCGCGCGTAGATGAGAAACGCGACGCCGACCACGGTCAGCTCGATCCCGGTGAACGGCAGCACCAGCCAGGCGCCGTTCAGAAACAAGAGCGTTGCGATGAGAAAGGAAAACAGCGCCAGCGACAGATAAAAGACCACGAACTGACGCGGCGAAGCGGAGCAGTTCCGTTTCATCAGCCAGTCTTTGATGACTGGCTCGTCGTCTGTCAGCGCGTGGCTTGCTTGCATCGCCGCCTCCTTTCCATCCGCATGCAATCACATACTTTTGCTCGGATTTCGCCCAAATTTGTCACAGCCCGGGCGACAAACTGACGCATTATAGGCGCGTCGGGTAGTATCCACAAGCAAGGGTCGTAACGTCTGAAACCCAAGCGCCACAAGCTTCTGCGCCCTTTTGACGCACCTTTTGGCGCTGCTTTTGCCCGCAAATTTCAGACATAACTGACGCCCTCTTTACCCCGTCACCGATTCCGTTTTGGGCCTCGTCCTATATCTTCCAGCCGAATGATTCCGTGACCTTCGGCGGTTGTGCGCGGCACCGCTTTCCATGCGTGACCGTAGATCACTTCGAACGTGAGCGGGATCGTTCCGTCGTCGCGACGCAAGGCTTCGAGCGCGCTGTGAACCGCGCTGCGTCTGGCTTTCACGTCGATTTGCGAGTCTGCGGCCGCGCTTCGTTCGAACGGATAAGCACCCCAGCGCGTGACATCGGCAAGCAAGGATTCCGGCGAACGGTAAGTGATGGTGAGCACCTCCTGATCCATCACGGGAATCTCGAAGCCGCTTTCCACCAGCATGTCGCCCAAGTCGTGCATGTCGACGAAATCGATCGTATGCGGCTGCGGCGGCAAGCCCAGCATGCGCTCGGCCTCGCGATACGCCGCGGCGAGTTCACGCAGCGTGTCTGGGCCGAAGGTGCTGAACATGAGAAGGCCGTTGACCTTCAGCACGCGTTGCCACTCAGGGAAAACGAGGTCGGGCCGCGAATGCCAGTGCAGCGCGAGGTTCGACCAGAGCATCTCGAACGCGCCCGATGCGAACGGCAGCTCGGAGAAATCCGCCTGCGCGAGTTGCGGTCCGCGCGCGCCGAAGGCCTTGGCGAGCGTGGCCGGCAGGAACCGCCGCCAGCCCGCGCCGGCTTCGGCTTCCGCCGATTCCGCATCGCGGGCGCGCGCGAGCATCGCGGAAGAAATATCGACACCCAGTACCGATGCCTCCGCAAAGCGCTCGCGCAGCGCGGGCAGATCCGCGCCCATGCCGCACGCCGCATCCAGCACGCGCGTCGGCGCGACCTTGATGTATTCGAGGCGCTCGCGCATCCGGCCGGCAATCTCGCGAGGCAGGAACGCGACTTCGTCGAAAGTCGCGGCGCGACGGTCGAAGATCGCGCGCAAACGGCGCGAATCATAGGCCGGTCGGCTAGTTTGAGGGGGCGTTTGGGACATGACGATCTATTCGCGAAGAGTGCGAAGTATACTCGGTCGTCTTGAAATCAGCCCGTGCTTAGGGCCGATACGGGGCATAACCGTTCCGATTGTTTCTCCGCACGTGCATGCGCTCGTCCGAGTTCGTTGCCTGTTGCCTACCATTCGTCCGCGCCGCCATGAATGTCTTCAGCCATTTCTTCCCGTCATCCGCACGCGTCGCGATAACCGCGCGCGGACTTGGGAAACGGCTGCTCGATGCCGCGCTGCCCAGCCAATGCGCGTTATGCGGCAATTTGTCGCAAGACGTAGTGTGCAGCGATTGTGACGGCCAGTACTGGAACGAGTCGCGCCTGAGGTGCTCGACCTGCGCGCTTCCGCTGGCGGCGTTTGCGCTGGACAGAGAACGCGAAGATACGCGGATGCACTGTGCGGCGTGCCTCGACAATCCGCCTGCGTTCAATGACACGATCGCGCTTGCCGACTATCGCGCGCCACTCGACACACTGGCCGTCGAGTTGAAGTTTCGCGCGCGGCTGGCGACAGGCGCGACATTCGCGCGGCATCTCGCTGCGTTGTTCGATGACAGCGATCTGCCTTTACCCGACGTGATCGTGCCGGTGCCGCTATCGCGCCAGCGCCTTGCCGCGCGCGGCTACAACCAGGCGTGGGCGATTGCGCATCCGCTCGCGCGTCGCATGCGCGTTCACGGTGACGCCGCGCTCGTCGTGCGCAGAATCGACACCGCGCAGCAATCCAAGCTCGATCTCGATACGCGCCGCCGCAACGTTGCATCCGCGTTCGAAGTAAAGGGCGACGTGCGCGGCAAGCATGTCGGCGTGGTCGATGACGTGATGACCTCCGGCGCCACGCTCGATGCCCTCGCGCGCACGTTGAAGCTGGCGGGCGCGCGGCGCGTCAGCAATTTCGTGGCGCTGCGCACCCCCAAAGATTAACCAATCCACCACTGCAATCCATGTTCAACGTCGTACTCGTCGAGCCCGAAATTCCGCCGAACACCGGCAATGTGATCCGCCTGTGCGCCAACACGGGCGCGCGTTTGCATCTGATCGAGCCGCTCGGCTTTCCGCTCGACGACGCCAAAATGCGCCGCGCTGGTCTCGATTATCACGAGTACGCGGAGATGAACGTGCACGCCAACTGGAGCGCCTTCCTCGCGAAGGAAACGCCCGACCCAGCGCGCATGTTTGCCTTTACCACGCGCGGCTCGACGCCCTTTTTCGATCACGCGTTCCAGCCCGGCGACTGGTTTGTGTTCGGCGCGGAAACACGCGGTCTTGCGGCCGACTTGCTGGATGGTTTTCCGACGCAACAACGCGTGCGCCTGCCCATGCGTCCGGGCAACCGCAGCCTGAATTTGTCGAACACGGTGGCAATCGTCACGTTCGAGGCGTGGCGTCAGGCAGGATTCGACGGCGGCGAGTGAGCGTCGTGAACCGCTTCGGTCCGCGTCGCGACGCAGACTAAAAGCTACTCGGCCTTCGCGTCCCGGCTGAGCAGCGCCTGCACCGCGTGGCGCGGCGTGACGTTATCGAAAAGTACGCGGCATACCGCCTGTGTGATCGGCATGTCGATGCCACGCGACTGCGCAAGCGAAAGAACCGCGCGCGCGCAGCGCACGCCCTCAGCTACATGCCCAAGCGCCGCGAGAATCTCGTCGAGCGTGCGGCCGCTCGCCAGTTGCACGCCGACCGTGCGGTTGCGCGAAAGGTCGCCGGTTGCGGTAAGAATCAGGTCGCCGAGGCCCGTGAGACCGGTGAAAGTCTCCGCGCGCCCGCCCAATGCGACGCCGAGCCGCGACATTTCCGCGAGACCGCGCGTGATGAGCGCCGCGCGCGCGTTGAGGCCGAGGCCGAGGCCATCGGAGATGCCGGTGGCGATGGCGAGCACGTTTTTCACCGCGCCGCCCACTTCGACGCCTACGATATCGTCGCCGGTATAGATGCGCATGGCGCCATGATGGAACGCGGTCACGGTGCGCGTGCCCAAGGTCGCCGATGCGCTCGCAACTGTCAGCGCAACTGGCAAACCACGTCCGACTTCGCGCGCGAAACTCGGACCCGACAGCGTGCCGTTACTGACATGGTCAGGCAATTCGGCCGCGACGACCTCGTTCGGAAGGCACTGCATATCCGCTTCGAAGCCCTTGCATAGCCAGAGAATATGCGCGGGAACGATTCCCGCCTGGCGCATCGAGCGGCACATGGCGCGCAGGCCCGCGACGGGCGTCGCGACGACGCACAACGCGTCGTCAGCGGCGGCGTGCGCGAGGGCCGCGTTGAAATCGGCGGAATACGCCAGCGCTTCTGGCAGGCCTACGCCCGCGAGATATCGCGCGTTTTCATGCGTTTGGGTAAGCGATTCGATGAGCGCGCCATCGCGCGCCCAGAGCAACGTGTCGTGCCGTGCCGCGAGGTGGCCCGCTAATGCGGTGCCCCACGCGCCGGCGCCGAGGACGGCTACTTTCATGCTCGGCTCCGGTTAGGCAGAGTGAGACCAGACTGGTTGATACGTTAAGCGTCAGTGCGTCGCGCCGTTCGCCGTGCCTTCCTGCGAGCCCGCAAGTTGCGACAGGCGCTGCTCGTACAAGGCCTGGAAGTTGATTTCGGCGAGGTGGATCGGCGGGAAACCGGCGCGGGTGATCGCATCGGCGATATTCGAGCGCAGGTACGGGAACAGGATGGTCGGGCACGCAATGCCGACGAGCGGGTCGATCTGTTCAGCCGGAATATTGCGAATGTCGAAGATACCTGCCTGCTTTGCTTCGATCAGGAATGCCACCTTGTCCGTGACTTTGGCCGTAACCGTGCCTGTTACCAGCACTTCGAAGACACTTTCAGCCAGACGGTCGGCCTTGACATCGACTTCGACCTCAACCGCAGGCATGTCCTGTTCGAGGAAGATGGCGGGCGAGTTCGGCTGCTCGAGCGACATATCCTTCAGATAAATGCGCTGGATGTTGAAAAACGGTTGGTTATTCTCGTCGGACATAATGGTTTCCTAGATGATTCGAAGTTCGGCGCGCCTGTCTCTCGGCGTGCGCGCCTTCGCCGCCGGCGCAATGCGCGAGCGGCGCGCGGTGGTGTCAGGCCGACTCGAGAAGCGGCACGAGACCGCCCTTGCGGTCCAGCGCCGAAAGATCGTCATATCCGCCGACGTGCGTGTCGCCGATATAAACCTGCGGCACGGTCCGGCGGCCGGTGCGCGTCATCATTTCCTCGCGACGGCCCGGCTCACGGTCGATCAGCACCTTCTCGATATTTTCGACCCCGCGGGACTTTAAAAGACGTTCGGCCATCTGGCAATACGGGCACACTTGGGTGCTGTACATGAGGACTTTGTTCACTTGACTGCTCCTTGTTTCACGACCGGCATTCCGGCCTTTTGCCAGGCATCCACACCGCCTTGCAAAACATGGACCTCAGCGTAGCCAGCCTCCGAAACGGCGCGGCTGGCACGCTGCGATTGTTGACCGGTCTGGCACACGAGCACGACCGGATTGCCTTTATTTTTGGCGATCTGGCCAATTTTTGCTTGGAGCTCCGTCTGCTCGATATTGCGGGCCGACGGCAAATGGCCCTGCGCGAACTCGGACGCGGGCCGCAAATCGACAACCACGGCGTTGCGCCGGTTGATGAGCGTAACGGCTTCAGCGGCCGAAATGCCGCCACGGCCGCGCCGCATGAGGACAGGCCAAAGCAGCAGCGCGCCGGAGATGAGCGCAATCGCGATGAGTGCGAGATTCGTGTAATCAGTGAAAAACTTCACGTCGAGGGCCGCCGAAAGGTAGTAATGAAGGAAGAAAGGGAAATGAGGGCAATCCGAACATTATAAAATAACCGTCTACCGCGATGGCCTTGTCCATCCGGCCGATGGCGGCACCCCGCGCGCGTGGGCAGGATATCGGGGGTGCGATCGGCGCACCGCTTCCTAACTGACCGACCTACAAACATGTACAAGCTAGTGCTCATCCGCCACGGCGAATCGACGTGGAACAAGGAAAACCGCTTCACCGGCTGGGTGGATGTCGACCTGACCGAGCAGGGCAATCGCGAGGCACGCCAGGCAGGCGTGCTGCTGAAGGAAGCGGGCTATACCTTCGACATCGCTTATACCTCCGTGCTCAAGCGCGCCATCCGCACGCTCTGGCACGTGCAGGACGAAATGGACCAGATGTACATTCCGGTCGTTCATTCGTGGCGTCTGAACGAGCGTCACTATGGCGCGCTTGCCGGGCTGAACAAGGCCGAGACCGCGAAGAAGTACGGCGACGACCAGGTGCTCGTCTGGCGCCGCAGCTACGACACGCCGCCGCCCGCGCTGAATCCGGACGACGAACGCGCTTCCTTCAACGACCCGCGCTATGCCCGCGTGCCGCGTGAACAACTGCCGCTTACCGAGTGCCTGAAAGACACGGTCGCGCGCGTGCTGCCCATGTGGAACGAGTCAATCGCGCCGGCCATCAAGTCGGGCAAACAGGTCGTGATCTCGGCGCATGGCAATTCCATCCGTGCGCTCGTGAAGTATCTGGACAATATTTCGGACGACGACATCGTCGGACTGAACATCCCGAACGGCGTCCCGCTCGTATATGAACTGGACGAGAACCTGAAGCCCATCCAGCATTACTACCTGGGCGATCCGGACGCCATCGCGGCGGCGCAGGCGGCTGTCGCCAAGCAGGGCAAGGCGGGATAAGCACGACAAGCGCTTTGCATGCGCGGACCACGGCGGTCCGCGCGCCGATGTCCGCTCGCTGACAGTCTTCCGTCGCGCCCGACACATTCGTCGCAGGGCCCGCTGTTTCAAGCGCTGCGTGCCCGGGCATTTAAGTTGCGTTTAAGTCGTCATTGAAGGTGAGCGGGTATACTGGCCCGTCACCCACGATGCAGCCCATTCGTTTTCCAAACGCACTCCTCTATGCGAAAGAACCTGAAAAACTTCGGTCTCATAGCCGCGGGCGTTGCTGCCGGCGCACTTGCAACTCTGCAGATTTCCGCGTCCGCCCAGCAAGCGGCCTCATCGCCGCTGCCGCTCGATCAATTGCGGCTCTTCGCCGAAGTCTTCGGGCAGATCAAGCACGAATACGTCGAACCCGTCGATGACAAGAAGCTCCTCACCGCCGCCATCAAGGGCATGGTGTCGAGCCTCGATCCGCACTCGTCGTATCTCGACAAGACCGATTACGAAGAGCTTCAGGAACAGACCAAGGGCCGTTTCGCGGGCCTCGGCATCGAGATTTCCTCGGAAGACGGTCTCATCAAGGTCATCTCGCCTATCGAAGACACGCCTGCGTTCCGTGCCGGCATTCGTCCGGGCGACCTCATCACGCGCATCAACGACAAGCCGGTGCGCGGCATGACGCTCGACAAGGCCGTCAAGCAAATGCGCGGCGAACCGGGCACCAAGGTCACGCTCACCATCTTCCGCAAGAGCGACGACCGCACGTTCCCGCTCACCGTCACGCGTGCGCTCATCCGCGTGCAGTCGGTCAAGATGAAGGTGCCTGAGCCGGGCTATGGCTATATCCGCATCACGAGCTTCCAGGAACGCACGGTGCCGGACCTCGCGGCCAAGCTGCAGGATCTCGCGCGTCAACAACCGAACCTGAAGGGCCTCGTGCTCGACCTGCGCAATAACGGCGGCGGTCTGTTGCAGAGCGCGGTCGGCGTGGCGGGCGCATTCCTGCCGGACAACTCGGTGGTCGTGTCGACCAACGGCCAGATCGCGGACGCGAAGCAGACTTTCCGCGACACCTACGACAACTATCGTTTGCCCTCCTTCGATTCCGATCCGCTGAAGAGCGTGCCGGACATCTTCAAGAAGGTGCCGATGGTCGTGCTGACCAACGCCTACTCGGCGTCGGCATCGGAAATCGTGGCGGGCGCGTTGCAGGATCATCACCGCGCGCTGATCGTCGGTAAGACGACCTTCGGCAAGGGCTCGGTGCAGACGGTTCGCCCGATGACCGCGGACACCGCGCTGCGTCTGACAACGGCGTACTACTACACGCCGAGCGGCAAGTCGATCCAGAACCAGGGCGTGCGCCCCGATGTGCCGGTGGATCAATACGCGGATGGCGACCCCGACGACGCGCTCGTCACGCGCGAAGTCGATTATTCGAATCACCTCGCCAACACGCAAGACCCGAACGAGAAGAAGGAATCCGAACAGCGCGAGCAGGACCGCCTGGAACAACTGCGCATTCTCGAAGAGCAGAACGACAAGAAAACGCCGGAGCAGCGTCGCAAGGATCGCGAACGCAAGCCGGTGGAGTTCGGCAGTTCGGACGACTTCATGCTTGCGCAGGCGTTGAACAAGCTGGAGGGCAAGACGGTCGTCGAATCGAAGTCGTACAGCGAACGCAAGCTCGCACAGAACAAGCCGGGACGTTCGGCTTCGGCGCCGGTGGTTGCGGCGCCCGCGCTGCCGGCCACGCCGGGTTCGGCGCCGGCATCGGGCGCGGAACCGGCTTCGTCGCCCACGGCTCAGTCGAAGTAAGAGGCAGGGCAACATCAGCAGTAAGGCTTCGCGGTCACGCGCCGCGAAGCCTTTCCTTCCGCGCGCGCTTAGAATATCCGCCTCAAGCGCGCCACTTCCATGGCGTTTCCTTCGCAGCACAGACAGCGCGTTGCCACGCGCCCGCTCGATGAACGACGACCAACTTCTCCGCTATTCCCGCCATATTCTCGTCGATGAAATCGGCATCGAAGCGCAGCAGCGCTTTCTCGATGCTCACGCGATCATCGTCGGCGCGGGCGGCCTAGGCGCGCCTGCCGCGATGTATCTCACGGCAGCGGGAATCGGCAAGCTGACCCTCGTCGATGCCGATACCGTCGACCTCACGAATCTGCAACGGCAGATCGTGCACGCAACGCGTTCGGTCGGAGAGGCCAAAGTGGAATCCGCGCGCGCGACGCTCAACGCGCTGAATCCGGATGTCGAGATCGAAGCGGTCAACGCGCGTGCCGACGCGGCCTGGCTCGATGCCAACGTGCCGGGCGCGTCGGTCGTGCTGGATTGCAGCGACAACTTCGCCACGCGTCACGCAATCAACGCCGCGTCCGTCGCGCATGGCGTCCCGCTCGTGTCGGGCGCGGCCTTGCGTTTCGACGGGCAGATCAGCACATTCGATTTCCGCTCGGAGCAATCGCCGTGTTATGCATGCGTGTTTCCGCCGGATCAGGCGTTCGAGGAAGTCGCGTGTTCGACGATGGGCGTGTTCTCGCCGACCGTGGGCATCATTGGCGCAATGCAAGCGGCGGAGGCGCTACGCGTGATCGGCGGCTTCGGCGAAACGCTCGCCGGCCGGCTGATGATGCTGGATTCACTGCGCATGGAGTGGAACACGATGAAGATCGCGCGCCAGGCCGATTGCGTGGTCTGCGGCGAGCGGCATGCGCGTGCTTCGTAAGCCTCAAATCTTCTGAAGCCGCGCCAACGCTGCTTGCAATTCATCCGGCTCGTAAGCCGCGAGCACGTCCGCTACGGGCTTATCGAATGCCTTGAGATTCGAGCGCAAGATTTCCTGCTTCACGACAAGCAACTGGCTCGGATGCATCGAAAACTCGGTCAGACCGAGCCCGAGCAACAAGCGCGTGACCGTCGGGTCGCCCGCCATCTCACCGCACACCGAAACCGGCACGCCGGCGCGCTTCGCTTCGCGCAGCGTGAACGCGATCAAATTCAGCACGGCCGGATGCAGCGGATCGTACAGATGCGCGACCGCGTTATCCGCGCGGTCGATGGCGAGCGTGTATTGAATCAGATCGTTGGTGCCGATCGACAGAAAATCCAGCCGGCTCAGGAAGAGCCGCACGGCGATGGCGGCGGCGGGAATCTCGATCATCGCGCCGACCTGAATCTGGCGGTCGTAGGCGATGCCCGCGTCGTCGAGTTGACGCTTCGCCTCGCGGATCAGATCGAGCGTCTGATCGATCTCCTGCGCGTGCGCGAGCATTGGAATCAGAATCTTGGTCGGACCGAACGCGGATGCGCGCAAGATGGCGCGCAGTTGCGTCATGAACATTTGCGGCTCGGACAGACTCCAGCGAATGGCGCGCAGCCCGAGCGCCGGGTTCGGCGCGACTTCGTAGCCGTCGCCGGCGCTCATCGAATCGAGTGGCTTGTCCGCGCCGACATCGATCGTGCGAATGGTCACCGGCTTGCCGTTCATCAGTTCGATCGCGCGCTTGTAGGCCTCGAACTGCTCCTCTTCCTCCGGCAACTGGTTCTTATGATTCATGAAGAGAAACTCGGTGCGAAAGAGGCCGACGCCCATCGCGCCCGCTTCCACCGCGACCTTCGCATCCTCGGGCAGTTCGATGTTCGCGCACAGCTCGATCTTCGTGCCGCATAAGGTTTGCGTCGGCGAAAACTTGAGGCGCTGCAGCTTGCGCTGCTCCAGCACCTTTTCGCTTTGCCGGTACGAATACTCTTCGAGCACGATCGGCGCGGGATCGACGATGACAATGCCGTGATCGCCGTCCACGATGATGAGATCGTTCTGACGAATCAGCACGCTCGCCTGCTGCACGCCGACCGACGCGGGAATGCCGAGACTACGCGCGACGATCGCCGTATGCGACGTGCGGCCGCCGAGATCGGTGACGAAACCTTTGAATGCTTGCGTCTTGAACTGCAGCATGTCGGCCGGCGCGATGTCGTGCGCGACGACGATCATCTCGTTGTGACCGTTGCTCGCAACCGTATGCGCCACCATCGATGCAGTGGTCGGCGCGCCTGCAAGCGCCTTGAGCAGCCGTTCCACCACTTGCTCGATATCCGCCTTCCGTTCGCGCAGATACTCGTCTTCGATTTCGTCGAAATAGCGGCTCAGGATTTCGAGTTGTTCGGTGAGCGCCCATTCGACGTTGTAGCGCCGCGTGCGAATCAGATCGATGACTTCCTGCACGAGCATGGCGTCGTTCAGGATCATCATGTGAACGTTGATGAACGCTGTCATTTCGCCAGGCGCGTCCGCGGCCAGGTCGTTGCGAAGCGTTTCGAGTTCGGCGAGCACGCCCGCTTGCGCGGCATAAAACCGCGCGATTTCAGCGTCGATCTGGTCGGGATCGATAAGATAGTGAGCGACATCGAGCGCCGCAGGCGCGATCAGATACGCTCGCCCAATGGCGATGCCTCGTGAGACGGGAATTCCATGCAGCGTGAACGACACGCGCACCTCCTCTGTAGTTTCTGCGCGGTCTCTAGGGGCCTGCGGCAGGCGCTTAGGACCGCGCTAGCATTATAAGTTCGAATGAGGCCGCGGTCGCCGAACGGCCGTCGCAGCGAGGCGCGGCCGTTTGTCCTGCAAAGAACGCGGACGCAAAAAAGCCGCGCTCGAAGCGCGGCTTTTCGTTGGCTACTTCCGATGCGGGATGAAGCGCTTACTGCCCTTCCCCGAACTTGTCGGCGATAAGCGCGAGGATCGCTTTCATCGCATCGGCTTCGTCGGCGCCTTCGGTTTCGATGGTCACCGTGCTGCCGATACCTGCTGCCAGCATCATCACGCCCATGATGCTCTTGGCGTTGATCCGGCGACCGTTACGGCTCATCCAGATTTCCGACTGATAGCTACCGGCCAGTTGCGTGAGCTTCGCCGATGCCCGCGCGTGGAGTCCCAGCTTGTTTACGATCGTTGTTTCCTGTTGCAGCATGATGCTCCGGGCGCTAGTGGATGAATTGAGCGGCGTCAGTGACTCGCGGCCTTCGCGGCGACGAGATCGGCACTCGCGGAGCACGCCGGATCTTGCGAACCGGCAGCCTTCGTCGCGAGCGCGCAAGGATTCAGCGGCGTGGAGGAATCCAGTTCCTGGATGCCTTTCGAGCCGCCTTGCAGAATTTTTTCGGTAAGCGTGTCGATGGGAGTCGCGCGATAACACACGGCGCGCACGAGCATCGGCAAATTGACGCCTGCGAGCACGCGCACGTCCGTTTCCGCGAGACTCGCCGCGATGTTCGCGGGCGTCGCGCCGAAGACGTCGGTGAGCACGATGGCGCCATTGTCTTCTCGCAGACGGTCGAGTTCCGAGCGCGCGAACGCGCGGACTTCGACGGGATCGCAGTCGGGCGTTACGTCGACAACGCCGATGCGTGCGGGCAAGCCGCCGTAAATGTGCGCGACACACTCGCGTAGCGCGGTAGCGAACGGAGCATGCGCGATGATCAGAATGCCAGCCATGTCAGGATTGCTGCCTCTGTAACGACGCCAGGGTTGCCGGCGTCTAGAGATCGCTCGAAAACGCGCGAGCGGCGCGGGATCGATGCCTATATGGTCGCACGCGGGCCGAAAATCAACCGCCTTACGCCAGACACCGTTCCACCATTACCACAGCTTACGCTTGCACTCTTAAACACAGTTTAAGACCGGAAAAAGCACGTTCCAACCCTAAAACTTGCAAGCAACCGGGAAATAATTGTAACAGCGTCGGCGATTATGTTTTTGCAGTGCGCCAATTCGAGCGTTGGCTAACGCTCGAAAGGCTGTTTAGCCGACCGCGCGTTCGAGCGCGTCGATGAACATTCCAGCAACGTCGAAGCCCGTCTGATCCATGATTTCGCGGAAACATGTCGGGCTCGTCACGTTGACTTCCGTCAGGTAATCGCCGATGGCATCGAGGCCGGCCAGCAAAAGCCCGCGTGCTTCAAGAATTGGCCCAAGCGTTTCAGCAATCTCGCGATCGCGCGCCGACAGCGGTTGCGCACGGCCAAGACCGCCCGCCGCCAGATTGCCGCGCACCTCGTTGCCCTGGGGAATACGCGCCAGCGAATACGGCACCGGCTGACCGCCGATCACCAGAATGCGCTTGTCGCCGTCCGTGATCTGGGGGATGAACTTCTGCGCCATCACCGTGCGCGCGCCGTCTTCGCTCAACATCTCGATGATGGACCCGAGGTTCATGCCGTCCGCTTTCACGCGGAACACGCCCATGCCGCCCATGCCATCGAGCGGTTTCAGAATGACATCGCCATGTTCCGCGTGAAAGCCGCGCAGGCGAGCCGCATCGCGCGTGACGAGCGTGGGCGCCACGTATTGCGGCCATTCGGCAATAGCCAGCTTCTCCGAATGATCGCGAATGGCTTGCGGTTTGTTGAAAACGCGCGCGCCGGCACGTTCCGCGATTTCGAGCAGCCAGGTTGCGTTGACATATTCGAGGTCGAACGGCGGGTCTTTGCGCATCAGCACCGCGCCGAAACGCGTGAGCGGCAAATGCTCCGCCTGTTCCGCCGCGAACCACGGCCAGCGGTCGCTGTTCGCTTCGTCGCCGACAATCGCAATGCGTCGCACGCTCGCGTCGACCGTCGTGCCCGTCCACGCCAGATGCTGCGGCTCGCATGCGTACAGCACGTGACCGCGCCGCGCGGCTTCGGCCATCATCGCGTAGGTCGTGTCTTTATAGATCTTGAAACGATCGAGCGGATCGGCGATGAAGAGAATGTCCATGTGTATTCGCTTGGGCTAGTGACCGTGGCCATGAGTATTGGCCACGAGAGCAGGGCATTATGCACTCAGACCTGAATCGCTTCCGGGTCGGTCTTCTCGAGTTCCACGGATGCCGCCAGCAACCCAAGCCTGGCCACCACGCCATACATGTAAAAGCGGTTCGGCGGCGCGGCGCCGGGCTTCGCATGCGCATCCGGCAGCGCGGTGTGCTCGAAGCCGAGCGGCACGAAATGCATGCCGGGCGCGTTGAGGTTCTGGTCGCGTTCGCGCGAGTCGTGCACGCGATAAAACCCGCCGACCACGTACCGGTCGATCATATACACGACCGGCTCCGCCACCGCATTCTCCACGCGCTCGAATGTGTGCACGCCTTCCTGCACGATCACATCGTGCACCTGCAGGCCTTCCTTCGCGTCGTTCATGCGCGTGCGCTCGCGCTTGGTCAATGCGGCTACCTCGCTTGCGTCGTGCACGGTCATCACGCCTTTGCCGTACGTGCCGGCATCGGCCTTGATGACGACATACGGCTTCTCGCTGATGCCGTACTCGCGGTACTTCTTCGCGACCTTCTTGATAACGCCGTCGATTGCCTCGGCCAGCGCTTCCTCGCCCGTGCGCGCCTCGTAATCCACGCCTTCGACGTGCGCGAAGTACGGGTTCACCATCCACGGATCGATCTCGACGAGCTTCGCGAACTTTTTCGCGACATCGTCATAGCAGGAGAAGTGCGTCGACTTGCGGCGCACCGCCCAGCCCGCATGCAACGGCGGCAGGATGTATTGCTCGTGCAGATTTTCGAGCACGGGCGGAATGCCGGCGGAAAGATCGTTGTTGAGCAGGATCGAGCACGGATCGAAATTCTTCAAGCCGAGACGGCGCGGCGTGCGTTCGAGCGGTTCGAGGACGACCTTTTGGCCATCGGCGAGCGGAATGGTCACGGGCCCGTGGATGTTTTCATCGAGCGTGCCGAAGCGGACGTTGAGTCCCGCCTGACGCATGATGGTCGCGAGCCGCGCAACGTTCTCCAGATAAAACGCGTTACGCGTATGCCGCTCCGGAATCACGAGCAGATTCTTCGCGTCCGGACAAATTTTTTCGATGGACGCCATCGCCGCCTGCACGGCAAGCGGAAGCACTTCGTGCGGCAGATTGTTGAAGCCGCCGGGAAAGAGATTAGTGTCGACGGGCGCGAGCTTGAAACCGGCGTTACGCAGGTCGACGGAACAGTAAAACGGCGGCGTGTGCTCCTGCCATTCGAGACGGAACCACCGTTCGATGGAAGGCGTAGCCTCGAGAATTTTCCGCTCGAGGTCGAGCAGCGGGCCACTTAACGCCGTAACTAAGTGCGGAACCATTGATTTCTCGTGGACAGCGTTTTGCGTGGGACTAGGCAACCGCCAAGGCGATCGTTCCAGCCGATACAGGGACGAAAGATTGTAGAGCAATTGCCCTGCCTAACTGGGTATGGACCGCCATTTAGCAAGGCTTTGCGGCCCATCGCGGCAATCTGCACAGGCAATTCGGGCAATTTGCGGCGCGAGCCGCGTTGGACGAAAACCCGACGTATCGCGCGGACGAAAAAAAACCCGCCATGAAGGCGGGCCAAGTCGCTGCGCTCGTTCGTTTGCCGTCGCCCCGGCGACATGCGCCGAGCGGAGGAGAACCGGCGCGCCCTCTCGCGGCACGCCGGATCGCGGCTCAAATCCCTTATTCGACGTGCTCGCCATGCAGCGTGACGTCGAGACCTTCGCGTTCCTCTTCTTCCGTCACGCGCAGACCCATGACCATGTCGATGATCTTGAGCAGCACGAAGCTGACGACGCCGCTATAGACCAGCGTGACCAGCACGCCCTTCGCCTGCACGATGACATTGCCATCGAAGCCGCCGATGTCCTTCACTGCGAACACGCCCGTCAGCAATGCGCCGATGATCCCGCCCACGCCGTGCACGCCGAACGCATCGAGCGAATCGTCGTAACCGAACTTGTGCTTGAGCCACGTCGCCGACCAGAAGCAGACCACGCCCGCCACGATGCCGATCACGATAGCGCCCGTCACGCCCACGAAGCCCGAAGCCGGCGTCACTGCAACGAGACCTGCAACCGCGCCCGAGATGATGCCGAGCACCGAAGGCTTACCCTTCGAAATCCATTCCGCGAACATCCAGCCGAAGGCGGCGAATGCGGTGGCGATCTGCGTCGTGAGCATGGCGAAGCCGGCACGGCCGTCAGCCGCGACTGCCGAACCCGCGTTGAAGCCGAACCAGCCCACCCACAGCATCGATGCACCGATCAGCGAGAGCACGAGGTTGTGCGGCGCCATCACTTCACGGCCGTAGCCGACGCGCTTGCCGAGCACCAGACAGCACATCAGGCCCGCGATACCGGCGTTGATGTGAACCACCGTGCCGCCCGCGAAGTCGAGCACGCCCGCGCCTGCCAGCCAGCCGGTCGGTTCCCAGACCATGTGCGCGATCGGCGAGTAGACGATGATCGACCACAGCGTCATGAACACGAGCATCGCGGAAAACTTCATCCGGTCGGCGAACGCGCCGGTGATGAGCGCCGGGGTGATGATCGCGAACGTCATCTGGTAGACGAAGTAGACCGATTCCGGAATCGTCGATGCCAGATGGCTGACGGTCAGCGTCGTGGCCTTGTCGCCCTTGATGTAGTTCATGCCGTGCAGGAACACGCGCGAGAAGCCACCCAGGAACGAATTGCCCGGCGTGAACGCGATGCTGTAGCCCACGACCGTCCAGATGATCGTGACGAGACAGCAGATTGCGAAGCTCTGCATTACCGTTGCCAGCACGTTCTTCTTGCGAACCATGCCTGCGTAGAACAGCGCGAGGCCCGGAACCGTCATGAACAGCACGAGTGCGGTCGAGGTGAGCATCCAGGCGGTATCGCCCGAGCTGATCTTCGACGAATCGACCGAGAATGGTTCGGTCGGCGCGGCGGGAGCGGCGTCGGAAGCTGCCGCCGCTGCGGAAGCGCCTTCCGCCGACGAAGCCATCGCCGTGTTGGCGCTGGCCGGTGCGCTTGCAGGCGCCGATGCGGCGTCGGCCGCGGGTGCCGAGGCAGCGGCCGGAGCGGACGCGTCCTGGGCGAGTGCGGTGCCGACATTGGCGCCGACCAGGGCGCCCGCCACCAGCAATGACATCAAAAAGTTACGCATTCTTCGGTTTCCTCTTATCGCCGATTTCTTTTCTTAGAGCGCGTCCGCGCCGGTCTCACCGGTACGAATACGAATGACCTGTTCGATTGCCGTGACGAAGATCTTGCCGTCGCCGATTTTTCCCGTGCGCGCCGCGCGTTCGACCGCTTCGATCGCCTGATCGACGATGTCGTCCGACACGGCCGCTTCGATCTTCACCTTCGGCAGGAAATCGACGACGTATTCCGCGCCCCGATAAAGTTCGGTGTGACCTTTCTGGCGGCCGAAGCCTTTTACCTCGGTCACCGTGATGCCCGAGACGCCGATCGCCGAGAGCGCTTCGCGCGCTTCGTCGAGCTTGAACGGCTTGATGATTGCGGTAATGAGCTTCATGTATCCCTCGCTGTGGTGTGCCTCTGATCCTTCGATGCCTTCTAAAGCGGGATGCCTCGGTTGCAAGCCCACGTCCGTCCTGTCGGGCCGCTGAAAGAAGCGTGCAGAAAAGGTCCGCGCCACTTATGCAACTCGTATGCCAATCGAGTGCTCACGGGGCTTTGCACGATTTCACGACAGGCGCGCGCAAGGGATCTGCCGAACGGCTAACGCGCGCCGTACCTGCTGGCGCCGGGGTGGGTTCGTTGCTAGAGTGCTCGCAAGGTCCCGTTAAAAGGGGCAAAGGCGGAAAACGCGGGAGCGCGGGAGCGCTAAAATCGCGGCGCCTCGAATGTGCCCGGCAGTGCGTGACGAATGCACCAAAATCGATCATGCAACCGGCCGGGGCACTGACCTAACAATGAATGCACTTTTTTTGTGCAAAGGGAGAAACGATGAAGCAGCCCAACGACGTTTTCAATGACCTGCAGCAGAAGATGAGCGAGCTCTTCAAGAATTCGCCTGCTAAAGACGTCGAGAAAAATGTGAAAGCCATGCTTTCGCAGGGCTTCTCGAAGCTCGATCTCGTGACCCGCGAAGAATTCGACACGCAGACTCAGGTGCTCGTGCGTACGCGCGCCCGGCTGGAAGAGCTGGAAAAACGCGTCGCGCAACTGGAGCAGCACCAGCCGGGCGTCTCCTCGTCGCAGGACTGACGGCTTTAGCCACTGTCGACCTCGGCCGGCGAGCCGTGAAGTCCTAGTCTCATTGCCGGCGCCGCCTTCGAGCGCGCGCCGTTTCAGGTGAAATCATGTCGCTTGCCGTGGTCAAGAGCCGCGCGCCCGCCCCTGGGCGCGCGCCGGAAGTGGTCGTCGAAGTTCATCTCGCAAACGGATTGCCGTCGTTCTCCATCGTCGGCTTACCCGATCTCGAAGTTCGCGAAAGCCGCGAGCGCGTGCGCGCCGCGCTGCAGAATTGCGGACTGGAATTCCCCGTCAACCGCATCACCGTCAATCTCGCTCCGGCAGATTTGCCAAAGGAGTCGGGACGTTTCGACTTGCCTATCGCGCTCGGCATTCTGGCGGCGAGCGGACAGATTCCGGCTGCGTCGCTCGAAAATCGTGAGTTCGCTGGCGAGCTTTCGCTGACCGGCGCGCTGCGGCCCATGCGCGGAGCATTCGCAATGGTGTGCGGAGCGGCGCGGCACCATGCATCGAACGGTTCGGAGAGCGGGCGTGCGCCGGAAATCTATGTGCCGCTCGCAAGTGCTTCCGAAGCCGCGCTGGTGCCCGGCATCGAAGTGTTCGGCGCGGCGGATTTGCCGACGCTCTGCGCGCATCTGAACGGCGTTCCGGATGCGCGGCTTCGTCCCGCGCGGGCTTTTGCGCAATTGAATGCGTCATCGCGGCCGACCGCGCCCGATCTCGCGGATGTCATCGGGCATTCGGCTGCGCGTCGCGCGCTGGAGGTTGCGGCGGCGGGTGGTCATCATCTGCTGATGGTCGGGCCGCCCGGCGCGGGCAAATCCATGCTCGCCGCGCGCTTGCCCGGCCTGCTTCCGCCAATGACCGACGACGAAGCGCTCGCCTCCGCCGCCATTCTGTCGGCAAGCTCGCTCGGATTTACGCCCGCGCAATGGAGGCGGCGGCCGTTTCGCGCGCCACATCATTCATCGAGCGCGGTGGCGCTGGTTGGCGGCCGAAATCCGCCGCAGCCGGGCGAGATCACGCTTGCGCACCTGGGCGTGCTTTTTCTCGACGAGTTGCCCGAATTCGATCGCAAGGTACTCGAAACGCTGCGCGAGCCGCTCGAAGCGGGTTGCATCACCGTGTCCCGGGCGGCGCAACAGGCGGAGTTTCCTGCCGCGTGTCAGCTCGTCGCCGCGATGAATCCGTGTCCGTGTGGATGGCGTGGCGATCCAGGTGGACGCTGCCGATGCTCACCCGACGTCGCCGCGCGCTATCTGCGCAAGTTGTCGGGACCGCTGCTCGATCGCATCGATATTCAGATCGAGTTGCCTGCGCTCTCGCCCGCTGAACTCTCGGCGCGCGGCGCCAAGCATGGCGAATCCAGCGCAACGGTGGCTTCACGCGTCGAGGCGGCGCGCGCCGTCCAGCTCGCGCGGCAAGGCAAGACCAATCGCGAACTCGACGGCCGCGATGCCGACACGCTCTGCCGACCCGATGCCGAAGGCGCCGCGCTCCTGCGCGCCGCGAGCGAGCGCTTCGGATGGTCGGCGCGCGGCTATTACCGCGTTTTGAAAGTCACACGGACCATTGCCGATCTATCCGGGGCGAACATTCCGACCGCGGCGCATGTCGCGGAAGCCGTGCAATACCGTCGCGCGTTTCCTGCGGCATGAGCCTCAAGGTCATCGGGCGCGAAATATTGCCTGTCAAGACTTGACTTATGCACACCAAGCCGATCCGCCCTTCTTTTTCCTACTATCAACCTACATGACAGAACGCATTGCACAGACCATTGATTTTATTGAACTATTTAACTTGCCATGAAGGGAGGCAAAGTAAGCCCGGCCACATGAAGCGGGCTTCCAGCGACTCACCGACACTGTTTTCCACAAAGTTATCCACAGACTCTGTGGATAGCGAAAAAAGTCCTGACAAATCCGGGCATTAGACGTCAAAGCTGTGAATGAACTTCGGCTTTGTAAACCTCACGAGCAGCACTCTTAAGTGAGCAGTCGCAGAAAACCGAGGTTTACCTCTAAAACAGTTTGAAGGAAGAAAAGAATTGGTCGGACTGTTCAGAAGGCGGCGCTTTGTCCGAGACAATCGCGACTTGGTAGACGTGCACGCCATGCGCCACGAAGCGCGCGTGAATCGTCCGGCTCTCGCGCTGATTCCCGCCTTGTCCCTTGACTTCCATCTCACTGCCGAGCACTCGACCGCCGACAGCAAGGTCGATCTGCGTCGCGCGCGCGGCCGGCTGGGCATTCACGTTACGGGCGAGGCCTTGCTGGAGGAAATCGAGCGCGGCGCGTTGCAACGCGGGATCGGCGCTGGGCAGGACAACCGTGCCGATTGCGAAAACCGCGTCATTGGCTTCGGCGGTCTGCATGCGCATGGTCATCGGCTGGCCGGCGATCTGAATCTTGCGCTCCTCGGCGTGCGGCTTGGCGGGCAGCGTGACTTCGTAGCCGTCGTCGTTATTCATGATCGTGCGCCAGTCATACGACGGCGTGCACGCGATCAACGCGCCGCATGCGACACATGCGCACACCATCGCGCTCAATGAACGTGCGCGCATGGAACGATTCGGAATATTGCGCACGAGAAACCGGCGCAAACTGGCCGTATTCGCAGAAAGAACTCTCTTCATGGCTGACCGTTGCGTGAAAAGCATCATTATCGCGCCGCGATACCCGGATTTCGTTCGGCCGACCGGATGCGTCACGACTGCGCGGCACGTTTGGCGCTAAAATAACCAGCACTTTCCCATTGCAGTTGCGCCTTACAAGGCGCTTCGCTCGACTACGAGCCGTTCGAGGTTGTCATGTCCCAAGCCACTCAAGATACTCAGACTCGTGCCAAGAGTCCGTTGCGCTACGTTGTAATGGCGCTCGTCGCCGGCGTGATCGCATGCACGGGGTATTTCGCGTTCGGCGGACAACAGAAGGTGCCCGATGCAACCTTCACGCTGCTTTCAGGGCAGAAGATTTCGACATCGAACGATCTCAAGGGCAAGGTCTATCTCATCAACTTCTGGGCGACGAGTTGCGAGACCTGCATGAAGGAAATGCCCCAGATGATCGACACGTACAACAAGTTCAAGGGTCGCGGGCTCGAATTCGTGGCCGTCGCCATGAATTACGACGCGCCGATGTACGTCAGCAACTATGCGCAGACGCGCAACCTGCCGTTCAAGGTCGCCATGGACGACGGCAGCGCCGCCAAACAGTTCGGCAACGTCCAACTGACGCCGACGACGTTCGTGGTCGACAAGGACGGCAAGATTCTCAAGCGCTATGTCGGCGAACCGACTTTTGCCGAGCTGGATGCATTGCTCAACAAGGCGCTTGGAGCGGCTTGAAGGAACGAGCGCGTTGAGCGGCGTCGCGTTGGGGAAAACTTACGACTGGCTTGAGCGTGCGGCGTACCGAGGCGCTCAGGATTGGCTAGCAGCGCTCAACGGTGGATCTAGGTAATAACGCGGCGCAAAAAGCGATTCAAGGAACGGGCGTTGAACCGTTCATCCGCCGTTCCACTTTCGCCCGGCTTAAAGGCCAGCCCGAACCGGCCAGCCAATACGCGCCAGCACCCTACCGCTCAGCATCCCCCTTCACCGCAATCCCGTATCGCTTGATCTTCTCGTAGAGCGTCGCCTTGCCTAGCTGCAGGCGATCAGCCGCCACCGCCACCGCCCCGCCGCACTGCTCCAGCGTCTGTGCAATCACCGCGCGTTCGAATTGCTCCGTGCGTTCCTTGAGCGGCTGCGTGGACGTATCGAGCGCGGCTCCCGTATCGTCGATGACACCGAGCACCATGCGATCCGCCGCATTGCGCAGTTCGCGCACGTTGCCAGGCCATTCGCGCTGCATGAGTTCGGCGCGCTGACGGTCCGTGATGAGCGGCGCAGGCCGTTCGTAGCGCACGGCGGCATCGAGCAAAAAGTGTTCGAAAAGCGGCACGATGTCCTCGCGACGCTCGTTGAGCGGCGGCAGTGAAATGGTTACGACGTTGAGCCGGTACAGCAAGTCGCGGCGAAACGTGCCGTCCGCGACGTGTTCGTTCATGTCGCCTTTCGCGGCGGCCACCACGCGCAGATTCGCGCGTACCGGCTGATTCGAGCCGAGCCGCTCTAGCACGCCATCCTGCAGCACTCGCAGCAGTTTCACTTGAAGCGAGAGCGGCATGCTCTCGATTTCATCGAGGAACAGCGTGCCGCCCGATGCCGCCTCCAGCCTGCCGATGCGCCGTTTCTGCGCGCCGGTGAACGCGCCGGCCTCGTAGCCGAACATCTCCGATTCGAACATCTGCTCCGGCAACGCGCCGCAATTCACCGCGATGAACGGCTTGTCGCGGCGCGCCGAAAGATCGTGCAGACTGCGCGCGATCAGTTCCTTGCCCGCGCCGGTATCGCCGTTGATGAGCACGGACGCATCCGTCGGCGCCACGTTGGCGATCAGCCGCCGCACCTGTTCGATAGCCGGACTGCGCCCGATGATGCGGCTCTGCCCCGCCAGTTCGCGCCGCAGCGCCTGGTTCTCGAGCACCAGCGTGCGTCGCTCCAGCGCGCGGCGTACCGCTTCGATCAGCCGCTCGGAGGCAAACGGCTTCTCGATGAAGTCGTACGCGCCGTCGCGCATGGCCTGCACGGCCATCGAAATGTCGCCGTGACCGGTGACGAGTATCACCGGCACTTCGGGCGCGCGCTCGCGGCATTGCGCGAGCAGGTCGAGACCGCTCGCGCCCGGCAAACGGATATCGCTCACGATCACGCCCGTATAACTCGCGTCGATGGCGCGCGCCGCCGCTTCGACGCTGCCGTGGCCGATCACGTCGAAGCCCGCGAGCTGCAGGCTCTGCACGCTCGCGCGCCGCACGAGTTCGTCGTCTTCGATATAGATCACCTGCGAACCGGTGCTCATGGTCTTGCCCCTTGTGTTGCCTCATGCACGCCGGCCTTCAGGCGCGGCGCAACGTCAGTACGAATTCGGCGCCGTAGGAACCGTCGGCGTCGGCTTGCGTGCCGCCTTCGGGACCGGCCGCGACGATTGGCGCCACGCGATTGCGCGCGATCAGCGTACCGCCATAATCTCGCGCGATCGCCGACGAAATCGCGAGTCCCAAACCGAGCCCGTGACCCGTTTCCTTCGTCGTGAAGAATGGCTCGAAAAGGCGCGGGAGCACGTCGGCGGGAATGCCGGGGCCGTTGTCGCGCACCACGATCTCGACCACGGTTTCACGCGCGTCGAGTTCCATGACGATGCGCGGGGCATCGCATGACGCGACGGCATCGAGCGCGTTGCCGATCAGGTTGATGAGCACTTGCTCCAGCCGCAAGTCCTCGCAACGCACGAAGACCGACGCGCATTCGCCTTCGATCTCCGGCGCGATATCGAGCGCGACGTTCTTCATGCGCGGCCGCAGCATGGCGAGCGTGTTGTGCAGCGCGCGTGCGACGTCAGTGCGCGCGTTCTTCGGCCGCGCCTTCGCGACGAAGAGCTTGAGCTGATTCGTGATCTTGCCCATGCGCTCGGTGAGCGACGCAATCGCTTCGAGATTCTCGCGCGCCGCCGCCTGATCGCCGCGCTCGATCAACACGCGCGTGTTGTCCGAAAAGCTGCGCAGAGCCGCAAGCGGCTGATTCAATTCATGCGTGATGCCGGCCGCCATTTGCCCGAGCGCGGCGAGCTTGCTTGCCTGGATGAGTTCGTCGTGCGCCGCGCGCAGGTCCTGTTCGGCGCGCGTGCGTTCGTTGACTTCCTTCGTCAGTTGCTCGTTGGCCTCCGACAGATCCGCTGTGCGTTCCGCGACGCGTTGATTCAGTTCGGCATACGCGGTCTGCAGCATCTCGCGGCTGCGGATCATCTCGCGCACGCGCGCGCGCCGCATGCGCCAGTAAAACGCCAGCAGACACAGCGACACGAATACGAGGGCCGTCACGACCACCGCGTTTTGCGCGGCGCTCTCGACCGGATCGAGCGGCGCCATCGTGATCAACTGCCAGTCGGGTTCGCCGATAGAACGCCGCGTCGCCAGAAAGCTCGGCGCATTGCGCCCGCCGCCGACGCGCACGATCTGCGCGCCGCCTTCGAGCGTCTTTGCGATGGTCATCGGCAAGGGCGTGATGGGTTGTTGCGCGTACTGGCGCGTCTGATAGACGGACGCCTCGACGCTTTGCGGCAACGGCCTCACGGTGTGATATTTCCACGAAGGCACCGAGGAAAGAAAGATCACGCCGTGGTCGTCGGTGACGAGTAGCGGCTCCGTGGCATCCGCGCCTTGCAGCCATTCGAGATTGAGCTTCACGACCGCCACGCCGATCAGTTCGCGCGTGCCTTCCTTGAACACCGGCTGCGAGATGTAATAGCCCGGTTCCAGCGAAACGGTGCCGAGCCCGAAAAAGCGTCCGACGCCGCCCTTCGCGGCATCGACGAAATAAGGTCTGAAAAGATATTCGACGCCGACAAAACTGTCCGGTCCGCGCCAGTTGCTGGCGGCGACGCAGAAGCCGTCCTTGCGGATCAGATAAGTCGCGGTGGCGTGCGCGCGCTGGTTGAGATCTTCGAGATACTGGTTCGCGCGATCGACGTTGTTGCGGTCGGGCGTGTCGAGCACGTTCTGCACGAGCGGATGGCGCGACAGCAGATACGGCAGATATTCGTAGCGGTCGAGCGTGCTTTTGAGCGTGTTCGTGGTGCGATCCACGCGCACCGCGGCATTGAGCCGAAGCTCGTCGATACCCCGCCGCCACGCGATCTGCCAGGTGAGCGCGCAACACGCCGCAAGCAGAGCGGCGAGCGCGAAGAACACGAGGATGCGGCGCGACACGTGAGCAGATTCCCGCAAATGAGTATCTGCCATTGTGGCATACGCGCCTTCGATGTAAGGCCGCGGCGAAGCGCCGGTTGGCTGATGCTTCGCCGCGTGCATGGCTGCCTGCTTTCCGCGGCTTTAAGCGACGGTTTCGGGTTCGTGCTCGGCCGCGCCGTGCTTGAGCGCGTCGCGCAGCTTGTTGCGATCGAGCTCGTTCTCCCACGCCGACACCACCACCGTCGCCACGCCGTTGCCGACGATATTCGTCAGCGCGCGGCATTCGCTCATGAAGCGGTCGATGCCGAGAATTAGCACCATGCCCGCGAGCGGAATGGTCGGCACGACTGCAAGGGTTGCCGCCAGCGTGATGAAGCCCGCGCCGGTCACGCCGCTTGCGCCTTTGGACGTGAGCATGGTCACCGCGAGCAGCGTCAACTGCTGGCCCCAGCTTAAGTCCGTGTTGGTTGCCTGCGCGATAAACAGCACCGCCATCGTCATGTAGATGTTGGTGCCGTCGAGATTGAACGAGTAGCCCGTCGGCACGACGAGACCCACGACCGAGCGCGAGCAGCCGAGCTTTTCGAGCTTGAGCATCAGTTGCGGCAACGCGGCTTCGGACGAACTCGTGCCGAGCACGATCAGCATCTCTTCCTTGATGTAAGCGACGAAGCGCAGGATCGAGAAGCCCACCATCCGCGCGATGGTGCCGAGCACCACGAGCACGAAGACGATCGACGTCAGATAGAACGTGCCGATCAGCTTGAGCATGGGCAGCAGCGAGCCGATCCCGTACTTGCCGATGGTGAACGCCATCGCGCCGAACGCACCGATGGGCGCGAGTTTCGTGATGATGCCGACCATGCCGAACAGCACGCTCGACAGCCCTTCGATGAAGCTCGTCACCACGCGGCCGCGTTCGCCGAGATGCGCGAGCACCGAGCCGAACAGGAGCGCGATCAATAGAATCTGCAGGATTTCACCTTGCGCGAACGCGGAGATCAGCGTGTCGGGGATGATATGCAGGAAGAAATCGACCGTGCTCTGGCCGTGCGCCTTGGTCGCGAACGACTCGACGGCCTTGTGGTCGAGCGTCGCGGGATCGACGTTGAAGCCGACGCCGGGCTTGAGCACGTGCGTGGCGATGAGGCCGAGGACGAGCGCGAAGGTCGAGACGACTTCGAAATACAGCAGCGCCTTGCCGCCGACGCGTCCGACCTTCTTCATGTCCTCCATGCCGGCAATACCGGTCACGACGGTACAGAAGATGATCGGCCCGATCACCATCTTGATGAGTTTGATGAAGCCATCGCCGAGCGGCTTCATGTCGGTGGCGAGAGCGGGATAGAAATGCCCGAGCGCGATACCGATGGCGATGGCCAAGAGCACCTGCACGTACAGGACTTTATAGAAAGGTTTCTTCACGATAGTTCCAGGCAAAGGTCAGGCAGTTGGCGAAAAAAGAGCCAGCGGCGGGCTTTGACGCTTGATGCGTGTCGATTGTGTTGGCGACGAGCATCGGAAACGCGTCGTTCGAGCGAGAGCCGCTACGTCGACGGATTCAGGAACGGATGGATGCGAAGGGATTCATCAGCTTGTCTCCTTGACTTTTATAGACGGCTTCGCGGGCCGTAACTCTTCTATTGCAAGGGCAATGCCAGACTTTTTGCTGCGTAACCTGCTGATTTGGCTGAATATTTTTAGGACCTTGGCGACTGCCAATCCAGCTTTCCGGAAATCCGGAAAATGCTTGTCCGGGAGTTCGGATTATTCGTTGCCGTCTGTCACGACGTCTTCGTGTGGGCGAAGTTCACGCCATCTGCGCGCTGTCGGCCAAAAAAAACCCACGGTCTCCGTGGGTTTTCTTCTTCGTGCGAAATGCAGGAAAGGCAGTAAGCAGCTTTAAACCACGCCAGCGCCATGCGCCTGCAAATCTGCGTGATAGCTCGAACGGACCATCGCGCCGACTGCCGCGTGCGTGAAGCCCATCTTGTACGCTTCTTCCTCGTACATCTTGAACGTGTCCGGATGCACGTAAGCCCGCACCGGCAGATGATGCTCCGACGGTTGCAGATACTGGCCGATGGTCAGCATGTCGACGTCGTGCGCGCGCAAATCGCGCATCACCTGAAGAATTTCTTCCTCGGTTTCGCCAAGGCCGACCATCAGCCCGGACTTGGTCGCGACTTCCGGATGCAGCGCCTTGAAGTCCTTCAAGAGCTTGAGCGAATGATGATAATCCGAGCCCGGACGCGCTTCCTTGTAGAGACGCGGCACGGTTTCCAGATTGTGGTTCATCACGTCGGGAGGCGCGGCGGTCAAAATGCCGATCGCGCGATCCAGCCGGCCACGGAAGTCCGGCGTCAAGATTTCGATGCGCGTTTCCGGCGAATGCTCGCGCACCTGCCGAATACACTCGACGAAGTGCGCCGCGCCGCCGTCACGCAGATCGTCGCGATCCACGCTCGTGATCACCACGTACTTCAGCTTCAGCGCGCCGATGGTGCGCGCGAGATTCAACGGCTCTTCCGCATCGAGCGGGTCTGGACGGCCGTGGCCCACGTCGCAGAACGGGCAACGGCGCGTGCATTTGTCGCCCATGATCATGAACGTGGCCGTGCCCTTGCCGAAGCACTCGCCGATATTCGGGCAGCTCGCTTCTTCGCAAACCGTATGCAGATTGTGTTCGCGCAGAATCTGCTTGATCTCGTTGAAACGCGAACTGCCGGTGGCCGTGCGTACGCGAATCCATTCCGGCTTCTTGAGCTTTTCGATCGGGATGATCTTGATCGGGATGCGCGCGGTTTTCGCCTGCGCCTTCTGCTTCGCGGTGGCGTCGTAAGCGGCGGGCGGAACGGCGGTGTTGCCGTCGGTCGATCCAGCAAGATTTGCGGTTGCGTCAGTCATTCGCTTGATCCGTTTGAGTCTGCTTGGACGGCGGCGCCGTCGTGCAATTGTGCGTCGGCAGCAGGAACGCCGTCGATCTGATGCGCCAGCCGTTCGGCGAGCGTCGCGGCTACGTCGCGCCAGTCGGCTTCGACGCCGAGCGTCGCCATGTCGACCGTTTCGAGTCCCGCGTAGCCACACGGGTTGATCGCGAGGAAGGGCTGCAGGTCCATCCTCACATTGAGACTCACGCCGTGATAACTGCAGCCGTTGCGAATCTTGAGTCCCAGCGCGGCGATCTTCGCGCCTTCGTGCGGCGCGTGCGAACCGGCGTTGGCGCCCAGTTCCGTGTGCCGCGCGGAAGGCTTCGCGACATAAATGCCAGGCGCGCCGACCTTACGATCCGTGACAAGATTATACGATGCAAGGGTTTCGATCACGGCCTCTTCGATCCGGCGCACCAGTTCACGCACCATCAGCTTGCGACGCCGCAGATCGAGCAGCAGATAGGCCACGATCTGACCGGGCCCGTGATAGGTGATTTGTCCGCCGCGATCCACCTTGATGAGCGGAATGCCGCTGTCGGCTAAAAGCAGATGCGCCGGGTTGCCGGCAAGTCCGAGCGTGAACACGCGCGGATGCTCGACGAGCCAGATTTCGTCTTGCGTCTCGGGCGTGCGTGCGTCGGTGAAGGCGCGCATCGCGTCGAAGCTTTCCTGATAAGGCTCTAAGCCGCGCCAGCGCAAAGTGACCGGATGGTCGCCGAAGCGGAAGACGCTGGACGGTTCGGCGGGAGTGGAGCGTTCCGGCGCGAAAGCGGTGGAAATGGCGGACATGATTCCGATAGTTTACCGAAATCGCTCGATGCCCGCCGACGCTGAACCCGAAGATAATGCGCCGGACCGCGCTTCAGACCGTGCGCCAGCCCGAACGCAACCGCTGCGCGAGACGCTCGATGCTCGTCGATACCCAGTGGATCGCGCGCTCGTCGCAGCGCGGCACAATGGTGAAGACGACTTGCGCGGGGCGGTCGCCGTCCACCGAAAGCCATAGGCGTTCGCGTTCGCGCAACTTGAGTTGGTCGCCGGGCACGAGCCAATAGTCTTCGGTGTCGTTGCTGCGCGTCGCCCAGACCGTGCTGCCTTGCACCGAAAGCCGCGTGCCACGCACGATGCGCATCGGCACCGTTTCGCCCGGCTTGATTTCGAACATGACGCTTGTTGATATTTCTCGCATGATCCACTCCGCCAAAGGAACGTTTCGATGACTACAATCCTAGGCGTGGCAAGGCGTTGAACCAAACGATCAATTTTCACTGCTATGTGAGCCAAATTGACAACCGACCCTCAGACTATCCATACAGATTTGCGCCAGTTGCCCGCTCTGAATGCGCTTCGAGCGTTCGAAGCCGCCGCGCGTCATGAGAGTTTTTCGCGCGCCGCCGACGAGCTTTTCGTGACGCACGGTGCGGTGAGTCATCAGATTCGCGCACTCGAAGCCGAACTGGGCGTGCCGCTTTTCGCGCGCGACGGCAAGCGCGTGCGCCTGACCGATCGCGGCCGCCAGTACGCCGTCGAAGTGCGGGCCTCGCTCCTTTCGCTGGCCGAATCCACACGACGAATTCGTTCCGGCGACCGGGACCGCCGCTTGATCGTGTCGATGCTTTCGTCGTTCTCGGCGCGCTGGCTGACGCCGCGCGTGGGCAAATTCATCGAGAAGCATCCGGAAGTGGATCTGGAACTGCACTCGACGAACGCGCTCATCGACTTCAATCGCGACGACGTGGACCTCGCGATTCGCTTCGGCTACGGCAAATACGCCGGTCTGCATACAGAAGAGTTGCTCGACGAAGTGTTCTTCCCCGCGTGTTCGCCGCGCTTCAACGGCGGCAATCTGCCGCGCACGCCGGCCGATCTGGCGAACCTGCCGTTGCTCCGTTCGAACGACGAGTTGTGGCGCCCGTGGTTCGACGCAGCCGGCCTGACGGAAACGCCGGAACCGAAGCGCGGCGTTCTGTATGAGGATTCGTCGAATCTGCTGCAGGCGGCGATCGACTGTCAAGGAGTCGCGCTGGTGCGAAGGTCGCTGGCGATGCAGGAAATCATCGCGGGAAGGCTTGTGCGTTTATTCAACGTGGATGGTCCGAGCCCGTGGACCTATTTCTTCGTCTGCCCGCCCGCGGCGATGCAAACCGCGCGCGTGCAGGCATTTCGCAATTGGATTTTCGACGAAGCCGAGCAGTTCCGGCAGCTCTACGAACGCACGCCCGCAGTCTGCGACGCACCCGAAAGCACGCTCAAAGCACTACCTTGACCATGGGATGGCCGGTAAGCGCGCGATAGATGTCGTCCAGATGCGCGCGGTTCTGCGCGCGCACGGTGCAAGTCAGGCCGGTGTAATTGCCGCCCGACGAAGGCCGCGCTTCGACGCGCCCGTCGTGAAACTCGTTGTCGTATTCACGCAGTACGTTGACGATCGCGTCCTGAAACTCCGGATGCGTCTTGCCCATCACCTTGATCGGAAAGTCGCACGGAAAGTTGAACAACGCGTCGATGTCGGGGTTTGCGGCGGTTTGAGGTTTGGATTCGGACATGGCTTTCTCCTTCGCATGGCGCGGTTCGCTCACAGGCCGAACTCGCGCGTCTTGGCTCGCTGATAAGCGCCATACAACGCAGCATAGACCGCGCCGGGCCGGCCGTCGCCAACGCGCTGACCGTCGAGCGTCGTAATCGGCATGACCTCTTTGGTCGCCGAACTGATCATGAGTTCATCGGCCGCGCGCAGTTCGGCTTCGGTGATGTCGCGTTCCTCGAACACGATGCCCGCTTCCTTCGCCAACTCTTCGATGAGGCTATAACGGATGCCTTCCAGAATGCGCGGCCCACGCGGCGCGCCGAGGAGCGTGCCGCCTTTTACTACCCAGACATTTGAGGACGAACCTTCGGTTAGCAAGCCGTCGCGCAACTGGATGGTTTCCAGCGCGTCGTGTTCGGCGGCGTGCTGCGCCATGAGCACATTGCCGAGAAGCGAGGTCGATTTGATATCGCAATGCAGCCAGCGCTTGTCTTCGGCGGTGACGGCGGCCGCGCCGCGAGCCCGCGCCTCGACGCTCGGAAACACGAGTTGTCCGACCATGACGAACACGGTCGGCGTGATGCCCGCCGGAAAGGCGTGGCCGCGCCGCTTCGCCACGCCGCGCGTGACCTGGATGTAGACGAGCGCATCGCCGGCGCCGGCGTTCGCTTCGATCGCACGGACGATCAACGCGCGCCAGCCGGCATCGTCGAAAGGATTGGCGATGCTGATCTTGCCGAGACTGCGTTCGAGTCGCGCGAGATGCTGAGTCAGGCGAAACGGCAGACGCTCGCCGTTTGCCTGCGCGTAGAGCGGCACGACTTCGTAGATGCCATCGCCGAAAATGAAGCCCCGGTCCAGCACCGGAATGCGCGCTTCGGAAAGCGGGCCCCACTCTCCGTTCAGATAGACCGTCGGGTCGAAGTCTTCGGCGATGCTCATCGAACCTGCTCCTTACTTACGCTTTTGCCACATCAACAAAGCCGAATCCCACAAGCGGCCGAAGATGCCGGCTTCTGGCACGTCCTGCAGCGCGACCAGCGGGAACTGCGCGACGTCCTTGCCGTCCGCGACCATCTTCACGGTGCCGATCTGCTGGCCCTTCTTGATCGGCGCGATCAGCAAATCGTTACGCGTGACCGTGGGCTTGACCTTTTCGCCGAGACCCTTAGGCACGGTAATGTACTGATCCGTCTCGACGCCCGCCTGCACGTTGTCGGACGCGCCCTTATACACGCGCGGCGATTCGATCACCTGATTCGCCTTGAAGAGACGCACCGCGTCATAGGCCGTGTAACCGTAGTTCAGCATCTTCAGGCTGTCTTGCACGCGCGCGGATTCCTTCGGCTCGCCCATCATCACGGCGACCAGACGGCGGCTCGCGTCGGGCGTGCCGACGAGCGGACGCTTGGCCGTCGCGATCAGGCAATATCCCGCCGCCTTGGTGTGACCGGTCTTGAGACCGTCGACGGAAGGATCGAGCCACAGAAGACGATTGCGATTCGGCTGCTTGATCTTGTTGTACGTGAAGTCGCGTACCGAGAAGATGCTGTAGTACTCGGGGAAGTCGCGGATGAGGCGCGTGGACAGCACCGCCAGGTCGCCCGCCGTCGTGTAGTGCTGCGGGTCGGGCATGCCGTTTACATCGGCGAAATTGGTGTGCTTCATGCCAATGCGCTTGGCGCCGGCGTTCATTAGCGTGACGAAGTTGCCTTCGCTGCCGCCGACGAGTTCGGCAAGCGCGATGGCCGCGTCGTTGCCCGACTGGATGATCATGCCGTAGACCAGGTCATGCACGGTTACCGGCTTGTTCGCCTCGATGAACATGCGCGACTCGTCCGTCTTCACGCGGCGCACGGCCTCGGTCGGCATCACCGTCTGGTCCATGTTGATCTTCTTCGACTTCAACGCGTCGAAGACGAGGTATGCGGTCATCAGCTTGGTGAGCGATGCCGGTTCCACACGCTCATCCGGATTGCCCGATGCGAGCACTTGATTGCTGGTGGCGTCGACGAGCACCCACGAATGCGCGGTGACGTCCGGCGGCGGGACTTGTGCAAAGGCGCTCGCGGCGGCGAGCACGGCGGGCATCACGATAGCGGCTTGCAACGTGCGACGCTCGACTGCTGAAAGGGGAGAAACAGACAAGCCGGAAGGGAAAAAGCGCATAGGATCGGTCGGAAGAAGAAGCATCGGCGTTTCGCCGGGTGTGATCGGCGTTGGCGAAACGCGGGTTGAACAGGTGGACCGTCGATACCGGTCGCGCTAGTCGCTCGTGTTGCCAGCCAATGGTCTTCGACTGGTCACGCGAACTCGCGCTTGCTCGACAGACGGACGCGCCATCGAAGTCTATCGCCGCGCACGCGGAGAAAACCGTGAGCGTTCCGACGCCCGGGCAACATGGGTACGAAACGCAGGTCTTCGAATATCGCGTGAGCCCGCATGAAAGCTTGCGCGCTCGGGCGCCGGGTCTTCGCTGCGTCACGCAACATGAAAGGCCATTCGGCAGGACGTTTGCTCACGCTCGCAGCAAAAAATTCTGCGTCATTATACGCGCGCCGAGGGTGCGGTTTCCGATGAATCTACGGACAAGACGCGTGTTTTCACGTTTGCCGCGCCGCAATTCGAGGAAATACGCCGATAGCCATTCGAGCGCCGATTCGCGCGGCGAAACGCTCGACGACGACGAGATTGAAACGCTCTTTCAGCGCCAGGCATCGACGATGATGCGTTTCAAAACATGCAGCTTGCGATGGAAGAAATGCTCGCCGCCCGGTATCACGACAACCGGCAATTCCTGCGGGCGCGCCCAGTCGTAGACGGAGGAAATGGGCACGGTCTCGTCCACTTCGCCGTGGATCACGAGCGTGCTTTCGGGCACGGGCGCGACTTCCCAGCGGCTCGCAGCGGTGCCCGCAAAGACCATGCGCTCGATACTCTTGCCGCTTTCGACGAGCCGCTTCGCGACATGCGACAGCACGAAGGTGCCGAACGAAAAGCCCGCGAGCACGAGCGGCACGTCTTCCTGGCCCGGCTGCGCGCGCATGTGGTCGATGAGCGCGAGCAAGTCGTCCTGTTCGCCGATACCGTTGTCGTGCTCGCCCGCCGTCTGGCCGACGCCCCGAAAGTTCGAGCGATACGTCGTGTAGCCGAGTTGCACGAAGGTACGCGCGAGCGTCTGCGCGACCTTGTTGTCCATCGTGCCGCCGAAGAGCGGATGCGGATGCGCGACGAGCGCGATTCCGCGCTGCGCTTTATCGGCGGCATCGGTCCGGTCGAGCGCGACTTCGATCTTGCCCACTGGACCGTCGATCAGGAATTTTTCGGTTTGCGCGTTCATCGGGTTACTGAGTCTGGGTCACCAAGCGGTCACGCGGGTTGATCGATCAGGAGGCGCTCAACGATCTTGCCGTTCGCAAGATGCGAATCGACGATCTCGTCGATGTCGGTTTCGTCGATATACGTGTACCACGTGCCTTCCGGATACACGACGAGCACGGGTCCAAGTTCGCATCGGTCGAGACAGCCAGCCTTGTTGATGCGCACGTTGCCCTCGCCCGCGAGGCCGAGTTTCTTCACGCGCTTCTTCGCGTGTTCCTGCATTTGCTGCGCGTTGCAATTGGCGCAGCTCGGGCGCGCGGCGTCGGCATCGCGCTGATTGAGGCAGAAGAACACGTGGTACTTGTAGAAAGAGTCCATGGCGTGGGGCCTCGAGTGTGTTCGGATCGATTATAGCGAGCGATGTTCATGCCTACCCGGCCCGCGCCCGCCGCCGCGCGAGCCATGCGCGCTCCGCCGCCGACGCGAGCCAGCCGAGCGCCGCGTAAGGCCACACCCACGCGAGCCAGTGCAGAAGGCCGTTGAAGTGCAGATAGCGCCCTTGCCGCCAGTCGGCCAGCACGATGTCGAAGTACGGATTCAGCGGCAGCAGATTGACGAGCGCAAGCCCCGCGACGAGCGCCGCGCCGGCAAGCACGGCGCGCAACGAGCGTGGCAATGCAACCGACAGCACGGCCGCCGGCGCGCCGATCGCGATGCCTTCGAGCGCGCCGTCCGTTGCCCAGTCGTAAAAAAGTCCCGCGCGCGATTGCAGAAACGTCGCGGCCGCCTTGGCGAACAACGTCGCGACGATCAGGCCGAGCATTAGCCGGATGCGGGGCGCGCGCTCGCGCGTGAGCAAGGTTGCAAGTACGAGCGCCGCATACAGATTGCACGACGTGATGATCGCTTCCCATGCGTCGTCGGGCAGGAGCGCGCCGAGCCGGTCCGACCAGGTTTCGAGGTCCCACGAGGCGGGCGCCCAGGCGAGGATCGCGTCCTGCATCGCGGGATCGAGCCCGTCCCAAAGCGCGCGCGGCAGGTCGCCACCGCCGAACAGATAAGGCGCGGGGAACATGCCGGCGAACGGCCACAGCGCCGTCAATCCGATCACATACGCCGCGTGCCGCTCGAACCAGGTGAAGCGGATGCGCCTGAGCCAGCCGCGATCGAGCAGCGCACTCGTCGCGGGCGCGATCAGCACGCCGCCGACAAGCGCGCCGAACGCATTGGCGGCGAGATCGAGATTGGAGGCGACGCGCGTCGGCAAGTAAGTCTGGATGGCTTCCATCGCGCCCGACAGAAGCGCGCCGCCGAAGAGCGCGAGACACACCGCCACCGATCCCCTGAAGCGCGGATAAAGCGCCAGCACGATCAACGCGCCGAGCGGCATGTAGCCGAGCACGTTGGTGATGACATCAAACGCGGTCAGATACTGCGGCAAGGGATCCGCGATGAAAGCAAACGGCCCGATGCCGAGCGTGCGCCAGCCCGAAAACGGATACAGCGACGCATAGACCACGAGCGTCGCGTAAGCGGCGAGCGCCTGCCGGGAAAACGCCGACGGGCGGCGCTGCCATTGCTTGATCGTCATGAGCCGCGCGAATGCCTCATTGTGCGGCGGCGGTGAGCGGCTGCTTGTCGAGCCACGCGCTGAGTTGCGAAATCATCTCGTCGGACGCGGCGGCGAGCGCGCGTGCGCCGCCCGCCGCGTCGCCGGTGGGCGCGCTCGCTTCGGTGCTGAAGCTGCGTTGTGCGACGACGCGTCCTTGCTGCGTGAGCGTCGCGCGCACCGCGACCAGTCCGTGGCTGCGCTCGGGCGCATCGAAGACTTGCTCGAAGCGCGTGAGTTCGACTTCGAGCAAGGCCGCGCGCACCGGATCGGCGCCCGTAAGAACCGGACCGCGCGCCGACAAGCTGTCGCGCAGACGTTGCGTCAGGAGTTGCGCGGGCGGCATCGTCCAATGACTGTTCGAATAGTTGCCGGTGCGTTGTGCATCGACATAACTGAGCCGGTAGATGAAGTCGTCCGTTTCGAGATTGCGCGGCGCGCTCACGGCCAGCACCTTGACCGGCGGCGTGGTGGCCGGCGGGGTAGCCGACGTGCTGTTCGCACTCTGGTCGATGGCGGGCGCAACGCCCAGGTCGTAGCGCACGTTCGGCATCGCCGATGGCGTGGACGCGCACGCCGCGAGCATCGTCATGCAGGCGAGCGCGAGCGCGGCGGTCATCGTCATGTTGCGGTGGTCGTTGTGCATAGCGTTCCTTCGAATCACGTCAATGCGCCGTCGGCGTCGGGCTTGCGGGCCACGCGAAACCCGGTTCGCCCGGCCCCGGCGACTTCTGCGGCGCGCCGAACAACACGCTGCGCGGATTGGTGCTGAATGCATCGGCGGCGCGGTCGACGGAACGCGCGGCGCTGCCGACGTCGTCGGTGAACGAGTAAAGGCGCGGCAACGCTTCGAAGCCCACGCGCGCCGTCACGTTGCGCAGCGACTCGTTCATGTCGGTGAGCGCCGCAGCCGCCTGGTCGGCCGCGTTGCCTGCCTTGTTCAGATTGGTGACGAACGGGCCGTCGGGCCGATTCAGGTTTTGAATCAGCGTATTGGTCGATGCCAGCGTGCGGTCGAGTTGCTTGAGCGTCTGGGGCAAATGCTCGGTCGCGGGCGACACCTGATTGGTAAGTGTCGCAATGCCGTCGGCGGCATTTTTCAGGCTCTTCGTCGTGTCGAGCAACTGGACGCGCACATCGTCGGAGAGGAACTTGTCGGCATCTTCGGAGAGGCGTTCGAAGCGCTTGAGGATGACGTCGCCGCGCTCCTGCAATTGTTCGAAGAGACCGGGACGCATCGGCACTTCGGCCACGTTCTGCGCCGACGATGGCAACGCGCTCGGGTCTTTCCCCGTGTCGTCGAGCTGCACGAACGCGATGCCCGTCACGCCCTGAAAGCCGAGCGTGGCGAAGGTGGAATGCGTCATCGGCGCGTTCTGGTCGACGAGAATGCGAATGCGGATCTGCCCCGGATGCGCTTTATCGAAGCGAATGGACTGCACCTTGCCGACGCCGAGACCGCGATAACGCACGGAGGCGTCCGTAAAAAGCCCGGTCACGTTGGTGCGGGCGATGAGGTCGTAAGGCACGCGCACCGTGCGGTCCACGTTGAAGAAGAACACCGCGAACGCAATGGCGAGCACGAGAACGATGGTGAACAGTCCGGTCCAGAACGCATGTGATTTGTTTTCCATCGTCATGTTCCTTTGCTTGCTGGCTCGCGCGTGCGGTGGCCTTCGCGTCGTTGGCGGGAGGTGCTCATTTGTTGACGCTGATGGTCGCGTCCTCCAGCGCGGCGGCGGGCAGCTTTGCGCGGCGTTCGGGCGGCAGCGCCTGCAATGCGCGCCGGCCCCGCCGCCCCAGAAAATATTCGCGGATGAACGGATGATCCACCGCGCACGCTTCTTCCACGGGCGCCGCGACCAGTACGCGCCGGTCCGCCAGCACGGCGACACGGGTGGACAGCGCGACCATGGTATCGAGATCGTGTGTGACGAGCACGACAGTCAGCCCGAGCGCGCGATGCAGGGTCGCGATGAGATCGACGAATTCATCGGAGGCCTTCGGATCGAGACCGGCGGTGGGTTCGTCGAGAAACAGCAGTTCCGGTTCCAGCGCAATGGCCCGCGCGATGCCCACGCGCTTCACCATTCCGCCCGATAACGCCGACGGCATCTTGCTCGCGTGCTTGCACGACAGCCCGACCATTTCGAGCTTGAGCATGACGAATTCGCGGATCAGGTCTTCGGGAATCTTGCCGAGTTCGCGAAACGGCTGCGCGATGTTGTCGTACACGGAAAGCGACGAGAACAGCGCGCCTTGCTGAAACATCATGCCGGAACGCGTGCGCATCATTTTCGCGGTTTCGTCGTCCATGTGCGCCCATTCCTCGCCGAGCACGCGGATACTGCCCGAAGTCGGCGATTCGAGGCCGAGAATCTGCCGCACGAGCGTGGTCTTGCCCGAACCCGAGCCGCCCAGCAACGCGACGATCTCGCCGCGCCGCACATTCAGATTCAGATGCTCGTGAATCACCGTTCGGCCATAGCGCTTAGTGACGTCGCGCACTTCGATCACCGGCTCGGCAATGACGGGCGGCGGCTGATGACGAACGGCAGTGGCGAGGGTCGTCGACATATGCGCCTATAGCCCCACGTTCTGAAACAGGATGGCGAAGACGGCATCCGCGAGAATCACGATGGTGATGGAACTGACCACGGAAGTCGTCGTGCCTTCGCCGAGACTCTGCGAATTCGCCTTGATGCGAAAGCCGAAGTGACACGCGGCAAGCGCGATCAGCATGCCGAACACCACGCCTTTGCCGAGTCCGATCCACAAATTGGCGATAGGCACGACCGAAGGCAGCGAGCGGATGAAGAACGAGATGTCGATGGACAACACGAGCTTTGCCGCGACTGCGCCGCCCGTCAGCGCGATGATGTTGGTCCACATGACGAGCAGCGGCATGGCGATGCCGAGCGCGATCACGCGCGGCAAGACGAGCCGCAGACCGTGCGGGATGCCCATGACCTGCATGGCATCGAGTTCTTCCGTCACGCGCATGACGCCGATCTGCGCGGTGATGGCCGAACCCGAGCGTCCGGCGACGAGAATCGCGGAGAGCACCGGCCCGAGTTCGCGGATCACCGAGAGCCCGAGAATATTCACGATGTACTGATTCGCGCCGAACACGCGCAACTGCTGCGCCGACAGATAACTGAGCACGATGCCGATCAGGAACGCCACCAGCGCGGTGATGGCGAGCGCCTGCGCGCCGGCGCTGTAGATGTTCGCGGAGATTTCGACCCAGGGAATGCGCCTCGGCCGCCGCACGAGCCCGAAGAGATCGAGGACGAAGCCGCCGAACATCGACAGGCCGCCTTGCAGATGGTCGAAGAAGCCGAAGATCAGTTCCCCGAGCCGCGTGACCGGGTTGGTGCGCGTGACGACTTCGGGCTCTTCGCGTTCGGCGTCGAGCAGCGCGACGCGTTCGAAGATTTCGCGTTGCGTGTCCGACAGCGCAATGGTCGCCGGCATGCGGCGGCCCCACACGCGCCAGAGCGCTTGTCCGCCGACGTGATCGAGCCGCTCGACCGACAGCAGATCCCATTGGCTGATGGCTTCGCGCCCGACCGCGCGCAGCCGCCGCGTCACACCGCTCTTGGCCCGGTCGCGCGCGAGCGCAAGCGCGGTCCACTGGCCCGAGAGCCGAACCACCTTGCCTTGCTGACCAGCTTCCACACTGAGGCGGGGCGGCGTGTCGAAGTTCAAGGAGCGATGCGCGTCAGAACGCGGCGTGAAGGGGAGAGGACATTGTAACGAAGGTTAATGAGGCGGCGCTGTTATGGCGCGGGGGTTGTGGGATGGCTGTATCCGCCATGTTGGCCGTTCGGCAGACCTGTGACGCGTGTGCCCCCTTGCGATATCATCGTTTGACCAGTCAACTTGAATGCGAAATGGCTAAAGACCTCGACCCCCTGATTCACGAATTCGATACCGTCGAAGAAGCCGAAGCCTATGACAAGTGGTTTCGAGCGGAAATCGATGCTTCGCTGGAAGACCCGCGACCGTCCATTCCGCACGACCGGGTGTTGGCGGACATGGAGGCACTGATTTCAGCGAAACGAAAGACACGCAATGATCGTTGAGTGGCGACCGCGTGCAATCAGGCGGCTCACGGAGATCTACGAGTACATCGAAGAACGCGATCCGCAGGCAGCCGAAAAGCTTTTCGAGCTCGTGATGAATGCTGTGGCAACTTTGCCTGACAATCCCTACGTTTATCGACGCGGACGCGTGCCAAATACCCGCGAGCTCGTCGTTCATCCGAACTATCTCGTGATATATCGAGTCACGGATCGAATTACGGTTATTAACGTGCTTCATGCGCGGCGCCGTTATCCGAGAGACAACGATAGCTGACGGTTTCCGGGGTCGCGAGAAAACTGCAGCGCCTATGAATCATAGGCTGTGATTTCTGCTTTTCGCGCGCCCTAATATTCGCTGTCCGGGCGCGCGCGTCGTATGTAACGAGCGCCGGCGCGCCGCTACAATACCCGCCATGAACCCACCCTCTTCCTTCGCCCCGGACGCGCCGTGGCGCATCGACCGTAACCGGCTCGCGACGCTGGCCGAGCGGCCTGCCCGCGAGTGGACCATCGAAATCGTCGATGAAACGGGCTCCACGAATGCCGACCTGCTCGCGAAATTTCGCGCCCAGCCGCGCGACAAATCGCACGAGGAAGCAAGCGCGCCGCTTGCGCGCATCGCTTATCTACAGACAGCGGGACGCGGAAGACGTGGCCGCGCGTGGCTCGCGGAGCCGGGCAACGCGCTTTTGATGTCGGTCGGCTATGTGCTGAAGCGGCCCATCGAGGGGCTTTCGGGTCTGAGTCTCGCCATCGGCACCGCCGTGCTCGACGCGCTCGCGCGCCTGCCGCTCACGCCGTCCGCGCGTCCGGCGCTCAAGTGGCCCAACGACGTTCTGCTCGACGACGGCAAGCTCGCGGGCATCCTCATCGAAACGGCATGGAGCACGCCGCAAGCGACGGCGGTGGTGATCGGCATCGGCATCAACTTGCATGGCGTCGAACGGCTCGCCGCTCAGGTCGACGACGCGAATCGCCAAGCAAACTCCGCCGCACCGGGCGCGACCCCGGCCGCGCTTGCGCGCGCCTGGCCCGATGCGAACCTTACCGAGACGCTCGCTGCGCTATTGAACGCGCTCGACGCCGCGCTGCCGCGCTTCGAAGCCGAAGGCTTCCGCCCGTTTCGGCAGCGCTGGATGGACGCGCATGCCTACGCCGGGCGCGAAGTCGTGTTGATCGATCAGGGTCTGGAAGTGACGCGTGGCATTGCGGCGGGTGTGGATGACGGAGGCCATCTGCTGATCGACGCGCCCGAAGGACCGCGCGTCGTCGCAACGGGCGAACTGAGTTTGCGCCTGGCGAAGGAGCGTCCGTGAGCGAGGCGCCGTGTTTGCTGATCGACGCGGGCAATAGCCGAATCAAATGGGCGCTCGTGGATTCGCGCGGCGAGTGGATGGCGAACGGGGCGTTCGAGCATGAGCGTGATGAGACGGGTCTTGGCGACGTCGTGAAGCCGCTTCATGGTGCGCTCGATGCACGCGGCTCCGCGCTCTCGCAAACGCCCGCGCAAAGTGACTTAGCGCCGAAGTCGCCTCATGACGCGGCCGATGCACGCGGCTTCGCGTTCTCACAAGCGACCGTGCAAGTTGACCCGGCGCCGAAGCCGCTTCATGACGCATTCGAGGCACGCGATTCGTCGGCGCACACGCACGCGAATAAAGCACCCAACGGCGATGACGCATCCATAACGTCCGAAGCAACAGCGCCAGCGACGCCATCGACCGAAGCCGCCTGGTCCGAGTTACCCACGCCATCGAGCGTGTGGATTTCCAACGTGGCGGGCGCCTCGGTGCAAGCGCGCATCGAACGTATGCTGGATGTACGCTGGCCCGATCTGCGGCGAACGGTCGTCCGGGCGAAAGCGCGGCAATGCGGCGTCGTCAACTGCTACACGTCACCGGAACGCCTTGGCAGCGACCGCTGGTCAGGCATGATCGGCGCGCGGGCAGCGTTTCCGGGCGAACATCTGCTGATTGCCACCTTCGGCACGGCGACGACGCTCGAAGCCTTGCGCGCGGATGGCACGTTCATCGGCGGCCTGATCGCGCCGGGCTGGTCGTTGATGATGCAATCGCTCGGCAGCAACACGGCGCAGTTGCCGACGCTCGATGCCGCATCGGCGCGCGCCGCGCTCGACCGAACCGCGAGTCTCTTCGCCACCGATACCGCCGCCGCGCTTTCCGCCGGCTGCCTGCTCGCGCAAGCGAGTCTCATCGAGCGCGCGTGGCACGATCTGCGCGCGCAATGGCAAGCCGAAGTGCGTCTCGTGCTAGGCGGCGGTGCGGCGAATGAAATCGCGGGCGCGCTGTCCGTGCCGCATACTCGCCATGATTCACTCGTGCTGTCCGGCCTGGCGCTCATCGCGCGCGACGCGACTGCGCCGATATCTCGCAAACTCTCTGATTGATTGACGGAGCCCAAGCATGCTGCGCTGGCTGATCGCCCTACTCATTTTGGCCAATCTGCTGATGTTCGCGATCGTGCGCAGCACTTTCGGACCGCTGCCCGCGGCCGGCGCGCGCGAGCCGCATCATCTGCTGGAACAGGTGCATCCGGAAACGCTGGTGACGCGGGCGCTGCATCCCGAAGAGGCGGCGGATCAGCCGCAAGTCGGCGCGCCCGCGCCTGCTGCAAATGTGCAGGAGCGGCCGCTTGGCCAGTGACTGCGTACGGCGCGCGCTTCGTTTTCGATCCCGCGCCTGCCGCGAATTCAGGTGCGCTCACTTGGCCGGTGAGTGCATATAACTTGTGAGTTCGTCGCTGTTCGTGAATGTCTCACCGTGCGGCCCAGCCTGATATTCGGCCGGTGATTCAATGCGTGGGCTCGCGTCTGCGCCGGCGGTGTCATCGTGTTTGTCGGTCTGCGATTCGGCGTGGAGTCCATGTACTGCTCGGCGTGCAAACCCTTATGTGTGCCTTGGCGAATGAATGCGCGCAGCCTTGACGGGCGATTCCCGTGCCTTGCGCCTATGCCCCAACAAGCAACTCAACCCTGCGCGCGAACCTTCCTGAGCAACGCAGTCGTCGACCGGTCATGCTCGAACGGAATGGCCAGCGCCGTGCCGCCCCAACCTCGCACGAGCGCCGATTCCGCGAGCTTGTCCATGTCGTAATCGCCGCCCTTCACGAGCACATCGGGATGCACTGCATCGATGAGTTGCAGCGGCGTCGTCTCTTCGAACTTCACCACCCAGTCCACGCTCTCGAGCGCTGCCAGCAACGCCATGCGATCGTCTTCGCGATTGATCGGCCGATCGTCGCCCTTGCCGAGCGTGCGCACGGAGGCATCGCTGTTCACGCCGACGATGAGCGTCGCGCCAAGCGCTTTCGCATCCGCGAGATAACTGACGTGACCGCGATGAAGAATGTCGAAGACGCCGTTGGTGAAAACAACCGGTCCGGCGAGGTTTAAGCGAAGCGCGGCGAGCGCATCGCGCGTGGTGATCTTGCGTTCGAAAGTGGCGGGCATGGCGGCGCTCAGTGCAGTAGAACTCGAAGCGCGATTGTGCCACGCGAGTACGTTCCTCCGAATGTCATCCAGAGGTCATAAGCAAAACGGCCCGCCGGATTGCTCCGGCGAGCCGTTTCACCCATTGCGACCGACGCCAGCCAGAACTCAGGCAGGCTGTTCCGCCGCACCGCCCGATGCCGCTTGCAGACGCTGCACCACTTCCTTGCGATAGCGGTTCAACTCCTGCGCGGTCACGAACGAGCGCTCGAAAAGAATCGAGAGGTTGTGCAGAATGCGCTCCACGACCTTCTTTTCCCAGCTGTCGTCAAAGCGGATCTGGTCGTCGAGCCAGCGCTCGAGCCATTCGGGGTCCGGCAGACGCGACTGCACCGTATCACGCGGAAATAGCGCCTGATTCACATGCAGATTCGTGGGATGCAGCGGCTTTTCCGTGCGACGCGCCGACGCCATCAACACGCCAATCTTGGCGAAGGCGGCGCGCGCGGTGTCGCCCGCTTGCACGAGCGCCTTCTTCATGTAGCGAAGATACGCGCCACCGTGACGCGCTTCGTCGCGCGAAATGGTTTCGTAGATATGCTTGATGACAGGCTCGGTATGCCATTCGGCCGCACGGCGATACCAGTGATTCAGGCGAATCTCGCCGCAGAAATGCAACATGAGCGTTTCGAGCGGCGGCGCGGGATCGAATTCGAAGCGCACTTCGTGCAGTTCTTCTTCGCTCGGCACGAACTCGGGTTTAAAGCGCCGCAGATATTCCATCAGGACGAGCGAGTGCTTCTGTTCTTCGAAAAACCACACGCTGATGAAAGCCGAGAAGTCACTGTCGTTGTGATTGTCACGCAGGAACATCTCGGTTGCAGGAAGAGCGGACCATTCGGTGATCGCGTTCATCTTGATCGTCTTGGCCTGCTCGTCGGTGAGCAGAGACGCGTCGAACTTGTCCCATGGAATGTCCTTCTCCATGTCCCAACGGACGGATTCCAGCGATTTGTACAGTTCCGGATAAAGCATGGTGTTCATTGTCCACCCCTGATGCCACTTATGCGACGTTATATCTAAGATCTTCGGCACGAGCGTGCGGCGCGAATTGCTGCACGCAAGCAGCCAAGCTTTCAATTTTACGCGGGATTGCGACGGCCAAAGACGAAAACCGACAATGAAGCGCCAGATAATGGCGCGCGGTACGCGTTGCGCTCCGCGTAAACACTGCACTTACGTGCAATGTTGCGTTGTCAGCGTCTTTTCTACCGTGGGTGAGGAGCGAGTCCTGTGCCTGAGGTATGTTCGATCGGCAGCCGCGTGTGCTGCCCGAGGCGTTGTTCCGCCGATGATGCCAGCCGCTGCCGACTGTCATGTGACATGGTCGAGGCTCGGCGCAATTGCGCCGAGCCCTGCGTCAGCGGCGTTCGCCGATCATAGCACGGCGGATTGACGCCACTCGGCCACAGTTTCGTCGATAGGTCCAAGTCCAGGGAGGTGGTCGACGCCTTCCTGAAACTTGCGACGCAATGCAGGACTGCTACCGCCGACCCAAATGCGCACGTGTGGTGGAAGCATGTTGCGCAGGTCCGTTACGCCATTGGCGATGGACTGCGCCGGAAGCACGGCCGAAAACGACAGCGCCACGATATCGATGTCATGCATCTTCACCGCTTCGACGATGTCGGTGAGCGGTGTCTGCAGGCCGAGCTGCATGCAGTCGCATTCAGACAGAGTAAACATGGCCTCTGCCATCAGAATGCCAAGCCCGTGACCTTCGCCCGACAAAGTGGTGAGCAGCACGCGCGGCCGTCCGCCACGTCCGCGCAGCGCATCGGAGAGCGGTCGAATCAGGGAGCGCAGAGTGCTTTGAATCGCTTCGCTGAAGAGATGCTCGTGGTACACCTGCAGCGTACCCGCTGCCCACGCGTTGCCGACGCGAGCCGCGAGCGGCGCCGCCACGTCCACGACGAAACGTTCCAAACCGTCGCGGGTCGCGCGCTTCAGGAGCAGAAAACGGAACTCGTCGTAGGCGCCCGAGCGCAGCAGCGAAACCATGTGATCGAGTTCGACGTCCGGCGCATCCTGTCCCACACCCGACGACTGCGCCAGTTCCTGCAGTGCTTCGACTGGCTGCACGAGAACCTTGCTCGGCCGATGTCCCGCATCCAGCAGACGTTTGACGAGCCGCAGCTTGGACACCTGCTCTTGCGGATACAGGCGTTCGCCGCCGGCGGAACGCATGGGTTGCGGAAAGCCGTAGCGGCGCTCCCAAACGCGCAAGGTGTCTTTTGTCAGACCTATTTCCTGCGCGATTGCACCAATACCAACGCCGGATACCGCGAATTCAGCCGAATGGCTGTAGGACGATCTTTCGGATGACGCCGTCCCGTCGGACACCCGTTCGAATTCTTGCTCAGATTGATTTGTCATGGACAATTCGGATTGAAAGCGAACACACGTACACTCGCACAAGGCGTTCCCGGCAGCGCGGATGGACAAAACCTTCCGAACAACCATCCAATCATAGACAAAAACTAGTCCGATCAGCGGCGTCGCGATTGCGGGGAACGAACGATTGCCATACAACGAACCGCCCGCGATACGTCCGGGCGGGCTGTTGCGCCATTGAATATACGGAGAGAGTCGGCGTTTGGACGCACGCCGAGCGTTAAAAGTGGAATCGGGCAGAGCATACGAGGAACTTGCCCGAAAGCAAAAATAAGCCGGAGGAATGTGTGTGCCCCCGGCAGCTAGCTCGACTACTCTGCTTTCTTGCGCGGCGCGGCTTTCCTTGCGGGCGCTTTCTTCGCGGCGGTATCGGACGCCTTGTCGCCGTTATCGGAGTCGGATGTCGAGGACGCTGCGGCGTCACCGGATTCCGGCTGTACACCCGGCGCGCCCGTCATGCCGGGCTGCATCATGGCGAGATGCGCCAGTTGGTTGAACTGCGATTGCAGCACGTTCCACCAGCCGCTCGGATCGAACCCGGGCGGCAGCGCGGCATCCGCATTGGGTTCTTCCGACTCCTCGCTCGACGCCGCCGGTTGCGCCGCCGCTTGTGGCGGAGGCGTTTCCTTCGCCGCGCCGGTCATCGGCCAGCCGGCTGCAGATTTCGGCTTCTCGGCAGGCGTTTGCTTGCCTTCCATCGACGTCTGCGCGTACGCGCCGAACGCACGCAACGTGGCGAGTGTCGCCCGCTGCACTTCTAGCGCCTGAATCGCCGATTGCAGCATGCTGAGGTTGAGCTTCAGCCACTGCTCGACCGCGCGCATGTCGGTCACGCGCTTGTCGAGTTCCTCGATGTTGGTGAGCGGCGCCATCATGTCGGACATCGCCGAGAGCGACGGACTCATGCCCTGACCGCCGCCCTGCATCGCGGCGGCGAACGGATTCAGGCGCATCAGCTCCCACATCTTGCCCATCATGTCGGCCTGGCCGAATCCGGGAAAACCGGGCATCGTGAATGGCGAGTTGCCGCCGGCGTTGTCGGTCATTGTTCTCTCCTCAGCAAGGTGTTCGGGTGCCCCGATTCAGAACGGCGCGCCGCCGGGGAAGTCCGGCGCGCGACGCTCTCGCAACGAGCGCATGCCTTCGTGCACGTCTGGTCCTGCAAAACCCATGAATTCGAGCGCGAGGGACGTATCGAATGTGGGTCCCGCCGAGCGCAGCCAGTTGTTCAGCGCGTACTTGGTCCAGCGGATCGCGGTCTGCGAGCCATGCGCGAGACGGTTCGCGACTTCGAGCGCCTTCGGCATCAAGTCGCTTTCCTCGACCGCGAGCGACACGAGCCCGATGCGTTCCGCTTCCTCGCCGCTCACCGGCTCGCATAGCAACAGATAGTACTTGGCCTTGGCCATGCCGCACAGCAGCGGCCAGACGATGGCCGCGTGATCGCCCGCTGCAACGCCCAGGCGCGTATGGCCGTCGATGATGCGCGCCGTCTTCGATGCGATCGAAATATCCGCGAGCAAACCCGCGACGAGTCCCGCGCCGACGGCCGGACCATGCATGGCGGAAACGATAGGCTTGCTGCAGTTGATCACGTTGTACACGAGATCGCGCGCCTCGCGCCAAACGCGGGCGCGCACGTCGAAGTCGTTGGCCATTTCCTCGACGAGCCCGAGATCGCCGCCCGCCGAAAAGCCCTTGCCTTCGCCGCGAATCAGCGCGACGCGCGTGTCGGGATCGCGGTCGATATCGCGCCAGATTTCCGCGAGTTCGCGATGCATGTTGGCATTGGCGGTAGAGAGGCCGCTTTTGTTCGCGCCCGCGCCGGGCATCACGACTTCGAGCACGCCATCCGCATGGCGGCGCAGTTCGAGCGAGCGGTAATTCGAGTACAGGGCAAGGTCGGTCATGTCGATGTCAGGTTGCGTTCAGCGCGGCTGATAGATCCATTTGCCGTCGCGAATCTCGACCATTACGCGCGCGCGTTGATCGAGACCGATGTGATCGTTGGGCGTCATGTTGACCTGCCCGTTGGTATCGGCGAACTGCTTCGTGCTTTCGAGCGCGTCGCGCAGCGCGGCGCGAAACGCGGGCGTGCCGGGCGCGCCCGCTTTCAACGCGATGGGCACGGCGCGATCGAGCAGCATGCCGGCATCCCACGCATACGAGCCGAACGCGGAGACCGAGCCCGCGCCCTGCTTCGTTTCATACAGTTTGATGTAGTCGAGCGCGAGGCGCTTCGCCGGATGATCGTCAGGCAACTGGGCGGCGACGAGCACCGGGCTCGCAGGCAGAAAGGTGCCGTTGCAGTCCGTGCCGCACACGCGCAGGAAATCGCGATTACCCACCCCGTGGTTGTGATAGACCTTGCCCTTGAAGCCGCGCTGCGCGAGCGTCTTGGGTGGCAAGGCGGCAGGCGTGCCGGCCGCGCCGACGACCACGGCATCAGGCTTCGCCGCAAGAATCTTGAGAATCTGGCCGGTCACGCTCGGGTCGGTGCGATTGAACCGCTCGTTGGCCACGACTTCGATCTTGTGGATCTGCGCGAACTTCGCGACTTCCGCGTAGAAGGTTTCGCCGAGCGCGTCTGCCTGGCCGATGAACGCAATCGTCTTCACGCCGTGATTGCTCGCGTGTTCCGCAATGGCCGATGCCATCATCGCGTCGGTCTGCGGCGTCTTGAAGACCCAGCGCCGCTTGTCGTCCACCGGCTCGATGATCTTCGCCGACGAAGCGAGCGAGATCATGGGCGTCTGACCTTGCGACACGACATCGATCATGGCGAGCGAGTTCGGCGTGATCGACGAACCGATGATCGCGTCGACCTGATCTTCGCTGATCAGCTTCTTCGTGGTCTGCACCGCTTGCGTGGTGTCGGATGCGTCGTCGAGCACGATGTAGTCGACCGCTCGGCCGCCCATTTCCTTGGGCAGAAGCGCGACGGTTTCCCGAGCCGGAATGCCGAGCGATGCAGCCGGCCCCGTCAGCGAGAGCACGAGACCGATCTTCACGTGCGGCGTCTGCGCGATGGCCCCAGTCGTCATGAACACCGAGGCGAATGCCAGCGCCGCCACCGCCATCCTCCACTTGCCTTTGCGCATGGAACGTCTCCTTGTTGTTTTATTCGCGCTTTAGTTCGAACTTCATTCACGCCGCAGCGCCCGGCAAGTGTAAGACGGCAAAGGCTCGCGACGCATCGGGCTAAACCCCGCCGCGCGCTCGGTGCCTTAGTGCTCCAGTTGCGTCACGGCTTGATCGATCGCGCCGAAGATGGACTTGCCGCGCTCGTCGAACATCTCGATCTTCACGCTGTCGCCGAACTTCATGAACTCCGTCTCTGCCGCGCCGTGCTCGATGACTTCGAGGCAGCGCTTCTCCGCGATACAGCAGTAGCCGCGCCGCGCGTCCTTGTTGGAGATGGTGCCCGAGCCGACGATGGACCCCGCGCGCAGGTTGCGCGTCTTTGCCGCGTGCGCGATCAACTGGCCGAAGTGAAAGACCATATCGACGCCGCACTCCGGCTGACCGACCTTCTTGCCGTTCCAATGCACGATCATCGGGCGATGCACGCGGCCTTCGCTCCAGGCGTCGCCGAGTTCGTCGGGCGTGACGGCCACGGGCGCGAACGCGCTCGCGGGCTTGCTTTGAAAGAAGCCGAAGCCTTTCGCCAGTTCGGGCGGAATCAGATTGCGCAACGACACATCGTTGACGAGCATCAGCAAGCGCACGCTCTTCAACGCTTCATCGGGCGTGGGCGCCATCGGGACATCCGACGTGATGACCGCCACTTCCGCTTCGAAGTCGATGCCGAACGATTCGGACGCGCACACGATATCGTCCGTCGGCCCGATGAAATCGTCGCTACCGCCCTGATACATCAACGGATCGGTCCAGAACTCGGGCGGCATTTCCGCGCCGCGCGCGCGCCGCACGAGTTCGACGTGATTCACGTAGGCCGAACCGTCCGCCCACTGGAAGGCGCGCGGCAGCGGCGCCATGCAGGCTTTGGGTTCGAACGTGAAGCTATTGCGTGCGCGCGATTGATTCAGCGCTTCGTAGACGTCCATGAGTTGCGGCGCATAGAAGGCCCAGTCGTCGAGCGCGCGTTGCAGCGTCGAGACGATTCCATCGGCGATGGCCGCGGTGCGCAAGTCGCGCGAGACGACGACGAGTTGGCCGTCGCGCGTGCCGTCTTTCAGCGTGGCGAGTTTCATAGAGCGAAGGGTAAGCCGTGATGACGTTAAGGAAAATCTATTTTACGATGGTGAATCGCCGGTCGATGAGTCGGCCATTCGGCATAAGCCTTTTTACGCGCTCCAGATGGATGAAACCCAGGACGACGACCTCGTCGACACCGCTTCAGAGAAAACCCGCTCGGGCATTCAATCGATCGAAGTCGGCTTTCGTCTGCTCGACGTGCTCACCAACGAACCGCGTGCCATGATGTTGCGCGATCTTGCGCAGCGGGCCGGCATGAGCCCGGCGAAGGCGCATCGCTATCTGGTGAGCTTCGTGCGGCTCGGGCTGGCATCGCAAGATCCCTTGTCGGGGCGCTACGAGCTCGGCGGCTTCGCCTTGCAGATGGGACTGGCACGCCTTGCACGCGTCGATGGCGTGAAGCTCGCGCGCCTGGCGCTTGCGCAATTGCGCGACAGGCTGGATCAGACGGTCGGCATCGCCGTGTGGGGCAATCAGGGGCCGACCGTCGTGCACTGGATGGAATCGAGCTATCCGGCGAAGGCATCGCTCAAGCTCGGCGATGTCATGCCGCTGCTTTCGTCGGCAACTGGTCTGCTGTTCGCGGCTTACCTGCCGCGCAGCAAGACGCAGGCGATGCTCGCGCGTGAACTCGCCACCACGAAGAAAACGCTCGCGGATGTCGAGCCGCTTCTCGCCGGTGTGCGCGAACATGGCGCGGCGCGCGTGGAAGGCATGCTGTTGCCATCGATTCATGCATTCTGCACGCCGGTTTTCGATTCGACGGGCGAACTCGCACTGGGTTTGATCGCACTGGGTCACGAAGGCGCGTTCGACACGCGCTGGGGCGGTGAAATCGATTCCGCGCTGCGTGAGTGCGCGCGCGGTTTGTCGTATGAGCTGGGTTATGCGGAAGACGAGCGCTCGCTTTGACGCGTTTTGTAAAAGCTTCGCGTGCGAGGCGCATTCAAGGAACATCGTTTCGTTCAAATGTGTCGAAAACGTTCCTCGTGTTCCGTAACACGCGCCTTTCCGTCGCTTCGTTCAATGCCACTTTTCCCGTTTCGCCGTCGAAGTACCGCTTTTGCATCCGGCGAGCCATCCGATGCCGAAAACCCGCCGCGCCGCTGGGGCCGCTGGGCGCTGGTCATTCTGATCGTCGTGTGTCTGCACTTGGGCGCGATGCGCTGGGTTGGCCGTGCGCAACGGCCGGTTAATCCGCCGCCGGAAAACCCACCCGTGCAGGTCGAACTGTTGACACAGAAACCGGTTGCGCCGCCTGCGCCACAGCCTCCCACGCCTGCACAGACGCCCGTCAAACCTGCACCGACGAAGGCTGTCGAACCACCGAAGCCCACACCCCAACCGAAGCCAGCCGCACCGGCGCCAACGCCCACACCGTCAACAACGCCCGCGCCGCCTGTCACCCCAATCGTTGCCGATGACGACACCGCCCAAGCACAAGCCGCCGCGATTGCAGCCGCTTCTGCCGCTTCTGCCGCTTCTGCATCCGCGCAAGCTGCCGTGCCTGCATCGCAGCCAGCCGTCGCATCCGGCGACAAATTCAGCGTGCCGCCATCCGGCGAGCTTCGTTACGACACGCTCGTGAACGGCGTTATGAATCAGACCGGCACCATTCACTGGACGAACGATGGACAGCATTACGAGATGGTCGTTTCCATTCCGCTGCCCTTCGTCGGTCCATACGTCTATTCGAGCAAAGGTCACATCGATACCTTCGGCATCGCGCCGGACCAGTATTCCGAACAACGCGGCCGCCGCGCCGCCGATATCGCCGTGTTCAATCGCGAGACCAGACAGATCGTCTATACGCGTACGCCCAATAGCCAGCCGCTCGCCGATGGCGCGCAGGACCGCTTCAGCGTGGTCATGCAATTGTCCAGTTTGGTGCGCGGATCGCCCGATCAATACAAGCCTGGCGTGACGCGCCAGTTCAGCGTCGCCGATAACGACAGCAACGAAGTCTGGGCACTCGAAACCGTCGGCGACGAAAACGTGCAGTCGCGCGGCGGATTCACCACGGCGCGCCACTTCACGCGCCTGCCACGCCGCGAAGGGGACAAACGCAAGCTCGACATCTGGCTCGCGCCCGCGCTCGGCTGGCTGCCTGTGCGTATCCTGCAAACCGAACCGAATGGCATGCAGATCGAAATGCTGTGGGCGGACAAGTTGGGAATAGCTCCCGATGCGCGCTAAGACGACGATTCAGGCACGCCGGATGCGTATGAAGAATTCACGTCACGGCAGTGCAGTGGCCCGGACTTCGAACTGACACCGCCGCGCGCACGAAAAACGGAGACAGCAGCGCAAACCGCATTCTCCACGGAGCCGATATGCAGTCGACGATCAATGGCATCGACACACGGTATGTTCTCGACAACGAAGGCGGCGGCCCGACGCTCACCTTCATCCATCAACTTGGAGGCGATCTCTCGGTGTGGGACCAGATGGCGGGATACTTCCGTCATGGCTACAACGTGTTGCGTTATGACCTGCGCGGACATGGAAGGACTGCGGTATCGCAGGACGCGTTCAGTATCAGGGACCTCGCCGATGACCTGGCCGGATTGCTCGACAAGCTTGGCGCAAAGACCACGCACCTTGTGGGCTTATCCATTGGCGGCATGGTCGCGCAGACGTTTGCGATCAACCATGCGGATAAAGTGGATTCGCTGACGGTCGTCGGTGCGCCGGCGTTTATTCCAGAAGAAGCGCAGCCTACCTTTCGTCAACGGGCAGCTTCCGTGCGCGAAAACGGCGTAGCGAGTATGGTGGATGCAACGCTCGAACGCTGGCTGACGCCGCAATTTCGCAAGGCGCATCCGGAAGTGGTCGAGCAAATTGGCGAAACAATTGCGCAAACGCCCGTCGAAGGTTTCGCCCGCGCGGCTGAAGCAATCAGCCGTTTCAACGTCCGGGACAAGCTCGCAGCCATCGACAAATCCACGCTGGTAATTGCCGGCGAGCACGACAGTGGCACGCCACATGCTGCATCTCAGGTGATTGCCGATACCGTACCAGGCGCGCGATTCGAACTACTCAACGCAGCGCACCTAAGCCCGGTCGAGGAGTCGCAACGGTTTTGCGCATTGTTGAATGACTTCTTGCGCACGTCCGCGTCATAAGCTTTCCGCGTCAAAAGCTTCACAAGAAAGCCTCGATAAACCGGCATCACGTCGAGGCCACCCCTTGAATTCCCACCCGAGCGCTCCAATTACGGTGCAGGATTGCCAGGAGCAACAGGAATAAGGAGTGTCGCCATGCAAATGATCTACAACAGCCCTAACTATTGCGTCGTCGAGTTCCCGCCGCAGGACAATCATCTCGCGATGATGTCGGGCGGCTATGAGATCGTCGACAAAAATACGCAGCGGGAAATCTTCATCGACGGTGCGCTTGCCGCCAAGTTTCGCGAGCACGTGCAGAAACTGATCGAAGAAGAACCGTCGCTCGAAGACGTCGATGAATTCCTCGGTCAGTTCGATATCTTGATGAATCAGCCGGTGGTGCTCCACTGAAACTCGACTGCGCGCGCGGTTGAGTGCCGCGTCGCGCCCGCTCCAGCAGCGGTGATCACGGCAGCATGCGACACGAAAGACCCCGTCCGGGCAACCAGGCGGGGTTCTTTTTTTGCATCGGCGCCATGTCCGCGAGCGCTCCCGCACACGGCGATCGAGCCGCGCTGCGGCTACAATGCAGACTATTTCACATTGGTGCAGGGCCCGTCCGTCATGAACCAGAACGCCACATCCAAAGCTCCTTCGCGCGTCTACACGCGCGGCGCCGCGCTCCCCGCGCTCTTGCAGAAACGCATCCTCATCCTGGATGGCGCGATGGGCACGATGATCCAGCGCTACAAGCTCGACGAAGCCGCGTACCGTGGCGAGCGCTTCAAGGACTACGCACGCGACATCAAGGGCAACAACGAACTGCTTTCGATCACGCAGCCGCAGATCATCCGCGAGATTCACGACAAGTATCTGGCGGCGGGCGCGGACATCATCGAGACGAATACGTTTGGCGCGACACGCGTGGCGCAGGCCGACTACGGCATGGAAGACCTGGCTTTCGAGATGAACGTCGAGTCGGCGAAGCTCGCGCGTGCCGCCTGCGATGCCTTCTCCACGCCCGACAAGCCGCGCTTCGTGGCGGGCGCGATCGGACCGACGCCCAAGACCGCAAGCATCTCGCCCGACGTGAACGATCCCGGCGCGCGCAACGTGACCTTCGACGAATTGCGCGAGGCTTATTACGATCAGGCGAAGGCGTTGCTCGACGCGGGCTGCGATCTGTTCCTCGTCGAGACCATCTTCGACACCTTGAACGCGAAAGCCGCGCTCTTCGCGCTCGACGAGCTGTTCGAGGACACGAACGAACTCCTGCCGATCATGATCTCGGGCACGGTAACGGATGCGTCGGGCCGCATCTTGTCGGGACAGACGGTCGAAGCGTTCTGGAACTCGCTGCGTCATGCGAAGCCGCTGACTTTCGGCCTCAACTGCGCACTGGGCGCGGCGCTGATGCGTCCGTATATCGCCGAATTGGCGAAGCTCTGCGATACCTACGTTTCGTGCTATCCGAACGCGGGCCTGCCGAATCCGATGAGCGATACGGGCTTCGACGAGACACCGGATGTGACCTCGGGCTTGCTGAAGGAGTTTGCGCAGGCGGGGCTCGTGAACCTTGCGGGCGGTTGCTGCGGGACGACGCCGGAGCATATTGCGGAGATCGCGAAGGCGCTTGCCGAGGTGAAGCCGCGCGCGTTTCCTTCGCAGTATCGCGACGCTGCTTGACGACGATACCGACATCGACCGACGACAAGATAAAAGACACCATGACCGACCACACCATGCGCCTCTCCGGCCTCGAGCCGTTCAACGTCACCGACAGCTCGCTCTTCATCAACGTCGGCGAGCGCACGAACGTGACCGGCTCGAAGGCGTTCGCGCGCATGATCCTGAACGGCCAGTTCGATGAAGCGCTCGCCGTCGCGCGTCAGCAGGTCGAGAACGGCGCGCAGGTCATCGACATCAACATGGACGAGGCCATGCTCGATTCGAAAGCCGCCATGGTGCGCTTTCTGAATCTGATCGCCTCGGAGCCGGATATCGCGCGTGTGCCGATCATGATCGACTCGTCGAAGTTCGAAGTGATCGAAGCCGGTCTCAAATGCGTGCAAGGCAAGGCTATTGTCAACTCGATCTCGCTCAAGGAAGGCGAGGACGCCTTCCGTCATCACGCAAACCTGATCCGTCGCTACGGCGCGGCATCCGTGGTCATGGCCTTCGACGAGCAAGGGCAAGCCGATACCTTCGAGCGCAAGACGCAAATCTGCAAGCGCTCCTACGACATCCTTGTGAACGAAGTGGGCTTCGAGCCCGAGGACATCATCTTCGATCCGAACATCTTCGCTATCGCGACGGGCATCGAAGAGCACAACAACTACGCGGTCGATTTCATCAACGCCACGCGCTGGATCAAACAAAATCTGCCGCACGCCAAGGTGAGCGGCGGCGTGTCGAACGTGTCGTTCTCGTTTCGCGGCAACGACCCCGTGCGCGAAGCCATCCATACCGTGTTCCTCTACCACGCCATTCAGGCGGGCATGGACATGGGCATCGTCAACGCGGGCCAGCTCGGCGTTTATGCCGATCTCGACGCCGAGTTGCGCGAACGCGTGGAAGACGTCGTGCTCAATCGTCGCGACGACGGCACCGACCGTCTGCTCGAAGTCGCCGACAAGTTCAAGACCGGCGCGGCAAAAAAGGAGGAGAACCTCGAATGGCGTAATCAGCCGGTCGAAGCGCGTCTGTCGCATGCGCTCGTGCACGGCATCACGAACTTCATCGTCGAAGATACGGAAGAAGTGCGCGCGAAGATCGAGAAGGCAGGCGGCCGGCCGATCAACGTGATCGAAGGGCCGCTCATGGACGGCATGAATGTCGTCGGCGACCTGTTCGGCGCGGGCAAGATGTTCCTGCCGCAAGTGGTCAAGTCCGCTCGCGTGATGAAGCAGGCGGTTGCGCATCTAATTCCGTTCATCGAAGAAGAGAAGAAGCGTCTCGCCGATGCAGGCGCCGACGTGCGGCCGAAGGGCAAGATCGTCATCGCGACCGTGAAGGGCGACGTGCACGACATCGGCAAGAACATCGTCTCGGTCGTGCTCCAGTGCAACAACTTCGAAGTGGTCAACATGGGCGTGATGGTGCCCTGCGCGACCATCCTGCAAAAGGCGAAGGAAGAAGGCGCGGATATCATCGGGCTCTCGGGACTCATTACGCCGAGTCTCGAGGAGATGGCGTACGTCGCGTCCGAAATGCAGCGCGACGACTACTTCCGTGGCAAGCAGACGCCGCTTCTGATCGGCGGCGCGACGACTTCGCGCGTGCACACCGCCGTGAAGATCGCGCCGCATTACGAAGGGCCGGTGGTGTATGTGCCGGATGCGTCGCGTTCGGTCTCGGTGGCGTCGAGCCTGCTGTCGGACGAGGGTGCGGCCAAGTATCTCGACGACCTGAAGACCGACTACGACCGCATCCGCACGCAACACGCGAACAAGAAGGCGCTGCCCATGGTCACTTACGATCAGGCGCGGGCCAACAAAACGAAGATCGACTGGAGCGCGTATCGGCCGAAGAAGCCGGGCTTCATCGGGCGGCGCGTGTTCAAGAATTACGATCTGGCCGAGTTGGCGACTTATATCGACTGGGCGCCGTTCTTCCAGACATGGGATCTCGCGGGCCCCTACCCCGCGATTCTCAACGATGAAATCGTCGGCGAATCGGCGCGGCGCGTGTTCTCGGACGGCAAGTCCATGCTCTCGCGCATCATCCAGGGCCGCTGGCTTCAGGCGAACGGCGTGGTCATGCTGCTGCCCGCGAACACCGTGAACGACGACGACATCGAAATCTACACGGACGACTCACGCTCGCAAGTCGCAATGACATGGCGCAATCTGCGTCAACAAAGCGTGCGTCCGATTGTCGATGGCGTGCAAAGGCCGAACCGCTCGCTTGCCGACTTCATCGCGCCGAAAGATTCCGGCGTGGCCGACTACATCGGCATGTTCGCGGTGACGGCGGGCCTTGGCGTCGACAAGAAGGAAAAGCAGTTCGAAGCCGATCACGACGACTACAGCGCAATCATGCTGAAGGCGCTGGCCGACCGTTTCGCCGAAGCATTCGCCGAAGCACTGCACGCGCGCGTGCGTCGCGATCTGTGGGGCTATGCGGCGAACGAAACGCTGGACAACGAATCGCTCATCGCGGAAAAGTACGCCGGCATTCGCCCGGCGCCGGGTTATCCGGCGTGCCCGGATCACCTCGTCAAGCGCGATATGTTCGAAGTACTTCAGGCAGGCGAAATCGGCATGAGCGTAACGGAGTCGCTTGCCATGTTGCCGGCCGCGAGCGTGTCGGGTTTCTATCTCGCGCACCCGGAGAGCACGTATTTTTCGGTGGGCAAGATCGGCGACGACCAACTTGCGAGCTTCGCCGAACGCATGGCGATCTCGAACGCGGATGCGGAACGCGCCCTCGCGCCGCAGCGCTAATGCTGCAAAACAACATATGCAATCTGTGATAACGAAAAAAATGCACGCTATCGGCGGGAAAATTTTGATTTCCGTAGACTTGTAGCCGCGATAGGTCGTCACCACGACGGCCACGCATTTCTTTTCGTCACGGAGAAAGTCGCATGAAGAAGATGACGTCCGCCGTAACCGTAGCGCTTGCGGCAGCCGTACTTGCAGCATCGAGTTCGGCTGCGTTCGCGCAGGCCAGCACCACCACGGCGTCTTCGTACTCGCCGCCCGTTACCGAGCACAAGAAGAAGCCGAAGAAGCCCAAGAAGCCGAGAGCGTCCGCCAAACCTGCTCCGGCGGAAGGCGGTCAGTCGCAGTAAGCGGCAGCATCGCGACTCAGCCGTCTGACGTTATGTCCGCTGCAAAGTAAAAACCCGCATCGTCGCCGATGCGGGTTTTTTATTCGCCAATGCAAACGAACGTTCAGACGCCCCAGAGAATGTCCGTATGCTCTTTCTGCGCAAGACGCAGCATGTCGAGAAACGGATAAGCGCGTTGCGCCAGCCCGATGGGAATCTCGTGCGGTTCGTGACCGTCCTCACCTTCGTGGAAGTGGCCGTCGTGCTCGGCGCGCTCTTTCTTGTCAGTCGACACGGCGGCTTCGAGTTTTTCGATAGCCGCGGGCAGTTCGTCGTGAGTGATGACGCCCCGTTCGTTCAGCTGTTTACCAATGATGCCAAGCAGATACTCGGCGAGGTTTTGCAGCATCATGACGTCCGGAGCCGCGCTGGTTTTGAAAGTGATCAGCATGGTTAGGTCCTTTTCTTTATGTTGATATGCAGCTTTGAAAGCTGCACGATGTTGCCGCGAGTCGCGCCGACTGCCCGGTATGCACCCTGATTCGACATATTAGCACCTGCTAAAATCCCGCTTTACGCGTAGTTTGATTCCCGCGGCCTGTCGAGGCCTCTTACGGCCGGACCAGCATCGCGTCGCGCATCCGCGCGCACCACCCTCGCCTACGCCACACCACATCGGACTCGCTCCACTGGATCATTTTCAGCATGCTGCCCGCACACAAAGAAACCCTAGAAACGCTCCTCACCGACGCGGTCAAGCAGGTCGCGCAAGCCACGCAGGGCGCGACTGAAGCGGCCTTCGTCGCGCCGACCATCGTGCTCGAACGACCGAAGGTCGCGGCGCATGGCGATGTCGCCTCGAACGTGGCGATGCAACTCGCCAAGCCACTGCGCGCCAATCCGCGTCAGCTTGCGCAACAAATCGTCGATGCGCTACTCGGCAACGCAGCAGCCAAGGGGCTCGTGGAAGGCGCGGAAGTCGCGGGTCCGGGCTTCATCAATCTGCGACTCGCGGCAACGGCGAAGCAAGCCGTGATCCCGGCAGTGCTGTCCGAAGGCGCCGCATACGGCGACTCGCGGCGCGATGCAGGCAAGCAAGTGTTGATCGAATTCGTCTCCGCGAACCCGACCGGACCGCTGCACGTCGGTCATGGACGTCAGGCCGCGCTTGGTGACGCGCTCTCGAACCTGCTCGGCACGCAAGGTTACGCGGTGCATCGCGAGTTCTATTACAACGACGCGGGCGTGCAGATCGGCAACCTCGCCATCTCGACGCAAGCGCGTGCGCGCGGCTTCAAGCCAGGCGACGCCGAGTGGCCGGAAGCGGCGTACAACGGCGAATACATTGCCGATATCGCGCGTGATTACCTGGCGGGCGCAACCGTCGCGGCGAAAGACGGCGAGCCGGTCAAGGGCGTGGGCGATGTCGAGAATCTCGAAGCCATCCGCAGCTTCGCGGTCGCTTATCTGCGTCACGAACAGGACATGGATCTGACCGCGTTCGGCGTGAAGTTCGATCAGTTCTATCTGGAGTCGTCGCTGTACAAGGAAGGACGCGTCGAGCAGACCGTCGAGGCGCTCGTGGCTGCCGGCAAGACCTATGAGCAAGAGGGCGCATTGTGGCTGCGCACCACCGACGACGGCGACGACAAAGACCGCGTCATGCGCAAGACCGACGGCACCTATACCTACTTCGTGCCGGACGTGGCGTATCACGTTGCCAAGTGGCAGCGCGGCTTCACCAAGGTCATCAACGTGCAGGGCTCGGACCACCACGGCACCATCGCGCGGGTTCGCGCTGGGCTGCAAGGGCTCGGCATCGGTATTCCGAAAGGCTACCCCGACTACGTGCTGCACAAGATGGTCACCGTCATGCGCGACGGCCAGGAAGTCAAGATCAGCAAGCGCGCCGGAAGCTACGTGACCGTGCGCGATCTGATCGAATGGTCGGGCGGCATGACGCCCGGCAACGAAGCCGCGCCCGATCAACTGGACGAAGACACCATCCGCCGCGGCCGCGACGCCGTGCGCTTCTTCCTCATTTCGCGCAAGGCAGATACCGAATTCGTCTTCGATATCGACCTCGCGCTCAAGCAGAACGACGAAAATCCGGTCTATTACGTGCAGTACGCCCACGCGCGCATCAGCACGATTCTCAACGACTGGAAGGAGCGCTACGGCGGCGATCTGGCCCAGGCCGCGCACGCCGATCTCGAGCCGCTGTCGAGCCCGCGCGCCATGGCATTGCTCAACAAGCTCGCCGAGTATCCGGAAATGCTCGCGCACGCCGCCGAAGAACTGGCGCCGCATGCCGTCGCTTTCTATTTGCGCGACCTCGCTGGCGAATTTCACTCGTTCTACAATGCGGAGCGCGTGCTCGTGGACGAACAAAAGGAACGCGACGCGCGCATCGCGCTGCTTGCCGCGACGCGTCAGGTGCTCGCCAACGGTCTCGCGACCATCGGCGTGTCGGCTCCCGAAAAGATGTAATGGTCAGAAGACGTCCGTCGCGCCGAAAACACGACTTTCGACGCGCGCGGACGGCTGCCTGGCGCGGACTTGGCTTTAAGCCACCGTTATAATCGTCGGCCAACTCGAAGACTTTTTGCAGGTGATTCATACGATGGCAAAACCACGTCGCACGTCGAAGCAGTCGCAGTCGAAGCAAACCGGGGGTACTTTTCTCGGCATCGTGCTGGGCCTGATCGTCGGGCTCGCGATCGCCGTGATCGTCGCGCTATATATCACCCGCGCGCCCACGCCGTTCGTGGCGAAGGTTGCGCCGCCGCCCTCCGACACCAGTTCCGCGCCCGCCGCGCAGCCTTACGATCCGAATCGTCCGCTGCAAGGCAAGACGCCTGGGCAGGCCGTGCCACAAGCCGCGCAACCCACGCCACCTAATACCGCGCCGGGCCAGAGCACCAATCAGACGCAATCGTCGGGCATGCTGGACGAACCGCAGATCGTCGAAGTGCCGCCTTCCGGTTCGGCCGCGTCCACGCCGAGGAACGGCAACGCCGCGAATCCGAAGACGCCCGACAACGCGACGAGTTCCGCCGCCGCTACGCCCAAGCCGAGCTCGACGACGGGCACGGCCAAGACCACGCCGCCCGCTCCTGGCGACGTCAACACGGGTTACTTCCTGCAGGTCGGCGCGTACAAGACTCAGGCCGACGCGGAACAGCAGCGCGCGCGGCTCGGCTTCCAGGGTTTCGAATCGAAGGTGACGCAGCGCGACGCGGGCGGCGTGACGTACTATCGCGTGCGCGTCGGCCCGTTCGCGAAGTTCGAGGACATGAACACGGCACGCCAGCGTCTGTCCGATGCAGGCGTCGATACCGCCGTCATCCGGTTCTCGAAGCAATGACGGGCGTGGCCCGCGTCGTAATCAACGCGATGCGGGCCGACTTTAAGCTCGGCTTAAGCGTCGTATGTCCCACTTATGGACCTTCTGTGCTTCCTCTCAAATCATGAAAAAACTGCTTAGCGCCCTCGCTCTTTCTTTCGGCATCGCGGCTCTTTCGCTGAGTGCGGCTAATGTCGCATCGGCGGCGCCCGTTTCGGGCAAGGACTATACGGTGCTGTCGGCGCCTCAGCCGGTCGGCGCGCCCGCGGGCAAGGTCGAAGTCATCGAATTCTTCTGGTACGGCTGCCCGCATTGCAACGAATTCGAGCCGTACATCGAGACGTGGGAAAAGAAGCAAGGACCGGACGTCGTGTTCAAGCGCGTGCCGGTTGCCTTCCGCGACGACTTCATCCCGCACTCGAAGATGTATCACGCGCTCGTCGCGCTGGGCGTCGCGGAGAAGGTCACGCCGGCCGTGTTCAACGAGATCCACGTGAAGAAGAACTATCTGCTGACGCCCGAGGCGCAGGCGACCTTCCTTGCGACTCAGGGCATCGACAAGAAGAAGTACATGGACGCGTATAACTCGTTCTCGACGCAGAGCGACATCAAGCGCGACGCCAAGTTGCTGCAGGACTACAAGATCGACGGCGTGCCTACCGTCATCGTGCAGGGTAAGTACGTCACGGGTCCGGCCGCGACCAACAGTCTGCAAGGCACGACCGACGTGATGGACTTTCTCGTTCAGCAAGTTCGCGACAAGAAGATGTAATCGACACGGGCCGGCATGAACGCAGTTCGTCTCAAGGTTTTCCTGACCGGCGCGTCGAGTGGCATCGGCCTCGCTTTAGCCGAAGAGTATGTCAAGCGCGGGGCCGAACTCGGCCTCGTCGCCCGTCGCGTCGATTCCCTCGCGGCATTCGCCGCCCGCCATCCGCAAGCCTCCATCTCGATCTACCCCGCCGACGTGCGCAACGCGAACGCGCTTGCCGATGCCGCGCGCCGTTTCATCGAAGAACACGGTCCCGCCGATATCGTGATCGCCAATGCAGGCGTAAGCCGTGGCGCCCTCACCGGCCACGGCGATCTCGAAGCCTTCCGCGCCGTCATGGACACCAACTACTTCGGCATGGTGGCCACGTTCGAGCCGTTCATCGCGTCGATGACGGCGGCGCGAAGCGGCACGCTCGTCGGTATCGCGAGCGTCGCAGGCGTGCGCGGGCTGCCAGGATCGGGCGCCTACAGTGCGTCGAAATCGGCGGCGGCGAAGTATCTGGAAGCGTTGCGTGTGGAAATGCGGCCACAAGGCGTCGCGGTCGTGACCATCGCGCCGGGCTACGTGCGCTCGGAAATGACGGCGCACAATCCCTATCCCATGCCCTTTCTCATGGACGCGGACCGCTTCGCCGGCAAGGCCGCCGACGCCATCGCGCGCAAGGTGCGCTACGCGACCTTTCCATGGCAAATGCGCATTGCGGGCATGCTGCTGCATGTCATGCCGCGCTGGCTCTACGACTTCATCTTCGAACGCGCGCCACGCAAGCCGCGCGACGGCCAATAAAAAATCCGGCAACGCGCTCAACGCTGCCGGATTTTTTTGCTTCGAACTTACTGGCCGGTCAGAACGCCACGTAAGGCGAGCTTCCCTGCGGATCGTAGCCGACATACACGTGCCGTCCGTAGAAGAACGGCATGCCGAAGTCGAAGAAGCCCGTCATGCCCAACTGACCGCCGAGACTGTCGAATGCGTACTTCCCGCCGCCCGAGGTCAGCGTGCGCGCGCTTACGAGACTGAACGGCACGGTGGCGGTATTGCCCTCGCTGCCGGTGATCGTGGCCGACAACTGTTGCTCGGAACTCGGGCAATAGAACGAACTCGTGCTCGAACAGAGCGTGAAGCTGTCCTGGAAGAAGTTGCCGTTCGAGCCGGTATCGAAGAAGGTCTGATACGTCGTGCCCTTGTAGGAGCCCGTCAGATCGCCGAATTGGTCCGTGCCGTACTTCGTGACGCCCGAAAGCGAGTTATTGCTCTGCGTGCCGATGCCGAACACCAGCGTGCCGGCGGCACTCGCCGCGCCGTTGTCTGGAATGGGCGGCAACTGCACGATCACGCCGTTGTTGTCGGTCGGAAAGCGCATGACCGGGTTGACGACCTGCTGCGCGAGCGGCACTGCCGTGCCCGTGCAGTTCGTGCCGTTCTGGCAGGAGAAGTAAGTCGCGTTGAGCGCGGAACTCACGCAGGACGTGCCGCAGTCGTAGGTCGCGGGACCGACGCCGAGAATGCCGTTCGCGCCGATATCAGCGGTCGTCGCTTCGTCATTGCCGGACGGGCAGCCGTTCATGCCGGACGGCGCCGAGGTCGAAGCCAGATCGCCGATGATCTGCAACGGCACGTTGCTCGCGACTTCGGTACCGATACGCACATCCGCCTGACGCACCGTGCCCCACGTATAGCCATCCGCGAAACCGGCGCATTCGGCGAGCTGACCGCCGTTCCCCGCGCTCGTGACAGGCAGGCTGCCCAGTACCGACTGCGCCGCCGTGTTCAGGATACGCAGGCCGTAGGAAGCGGTATCGAGCTGAATGTTGTCGATGGTCTGACATACGTTCGTGCCCGGCGCGCATACCGTCACCGACACGTTCGGAATATTGACGAAGCCCGCCACACCCGCGTTGACGCTGATCGGCACGGCATTGGTGCCGTTGGCCGCAACGGGCTGCGCGTTCGCCGTGCTGGTGGAACCGCCGCCGCCAACCGAGCCGCCGGATGAGCCGCCGCTCGAACCGCCGTTCGAGCTGGATTTGTTGTCGTCGCCGCCACCGCCGCATGCGGCGAGCGCGAACGCGAGGAACAGCGCGCCGAGCCAGCGCACGCAGTTGCGTGCGCTCGAAGAAGAGGAAGCGCCGAGGCCGAGTGTAGTTCTACGCATACTGGGTTCTCCCGTCGCTTACTGAATGTCGCTGGCGGATACGCCGGCGGGCAAGGATTGCGGCAGATAGGCGCTGCCGGCAAATGCACCCATGTGTCCGCCCGAGCGCACGACGAGACCCGAATCCTGCACGCTCACCTGACCGCGTGCGCCGCGCTCGACGCGTTGCGCGAGCAGGCCTTGCTGATACTGCGGGAAATAGCTGCCGAGCAGCGTGGCCAGGTCGGGCACACGCGGTCCGCGCCAGGCGATGCCGAACACCGTGCCCTCCGTGGACAAATACTCGTTGACGATGGTGCCGCTCGCAAGCGTGGTCGACCGGACCGTATAACTCGAAGCGCTGGCAGACGACGCGCCCGAGGCGCCCACGGCTGCGCGCACGACCGCATTCGTCGCCGTGGCGCCCGGTGGCGCGGTGAGCGGATCGCCGCCAAGCGCGGCCAATGCCGGTGCCGCGGCGCAGATGCCGAACGCTCCCGCTAGCAGAACGAAGTGTCTTTGCAGATGCCCAAGACGGGGTTGCTTCAGTGCCTTCACTGGGCCTCCTGATATTCGCTGTCCATGATGTTTGACGCCGCCGGCGCGCTCGCAAGCGGCCGGCTCATGACGTTCCGGTGACGCAAGAACCGCCGATTTGCGCACCGCCAGGGTGCCGCACAACCGTCAGTATGCCAAAGTCCTCGGAATTGTCCGAACGTTCGCCAGCACGCGCCGTTTGCGTTTTGGCGAATTGGACCGGAAACAGTGCGATTCATTCACACGAATTTAAGACGCGCGCGAAAAAACGCGACGCGCACTCTTCGTGCGCGCCGCGTCATTCGCGGGCGAGAAAGCCGCCGATGCAGGAGCTTAAAAACCCAGGCTCGCCAGCAGGTCGTCCACTTGCGACTGATCCTGCACGACATCGCTGCGGCCTTGCGGATTGATCTGCGGACCGTTGAGCAAGGCTTCCGGGCTGCCGCTCGAAGAGACGAGCGCCGCCGCCGATGCCGCGAACTGCTCGCGCCGCTCCGGTGCGATGTTTTCGAGCAGCACGCCAAGCAATTGCTGTTCGATGAGATACACGACATCCGTGATCTTGTTGATGACCTGTCCGGTCAAATCCTGGAAATCCTGCGCGAGCATGATTTCGAGCAGTTGCGCATTGGTCGCCTGCGTCTTCGCCGGAACGCTTTGCAGAAACGTGCGCGTATCCGCGAGCAATTCGCCCGCTTCGCCCTGTCCGAGCGGCGCGCCGTACCATTGCTCCCAGCGTGCATCGAGCGCCTGCGCTTCGTGCTGCATCGCTTCTTGCATCGGCTTCGCGAGTTCGATCGCGTTGAGCGCGCGCTCGGCAGCCTGCTCAGTCATCGTGGCGACGTACTTCAGGCGATCGCGTGCGTCCGGAACGGCAACGGCTGCCGCTTCCACCTGCTTGTCGAGGCCGAGTTCGCGCATCGAGTCGCGCAGCGTGCGCGTCAGTTGCCCGATGCGGGCGAGAATCCGGTCAGTGGACTGATCGTTCTCGATCTCCGCCTGCATGAGCGGGGCGGCAAAATCAGTAGTCAGATCGTTCACGATCAGCTCCCCGCTTTGGCCATCTTCTCGAGAATCTTGCTGAGCTTCTCGTCGAGCGTGGCGGCCGTGAACGGCTTAACGACGTAACCATTCGCACCGGCTTGCGCCGCCGCGATGATGTTTTCCTTCTTCGATTCCGCCGTCACCATGAGTACCGGCAAATGCGAGAGGTTGGCGTCCGCGCGAATCTGCTGCAGCATGGCGAGGCCGTCGAGGTTCGGCATGTTCCAGTCGGAGATGACGAAGTCGAAGCCGCCGCCGCGCAGTCGCGCGAGACCGGCGGCGCCATCTTCGGCTTCATCGACGTTCGAATAGCCGAGCTCTTTCAGCAGATTGCGCACGATACGGCGCATCGTCGGAAAATCGTCGACGACGAGGATCTTCATGTTCTTGTCCATCACTACTCCCGGTTGTTTCAATGCGGCGCGACGCCGCGAATCCAAAGTGAAAAATCAGACGCGCTGCACGCGTTCGCCCATCGAGGCAAGCCGCGCCATGACGCGCCGGCTCATTTCGTTGAGCGGCGCGATTTCGCTCGCACCGCCCATTGCAATTGCTTCGCGCGGCATGCCGAACACCACGCAACTCGCTTCGTCCTGCGCAAGCGTGTAAGCGCCCGCCTGCTGCATGTCGAGCAGGCCGGCCGCGCCGTCGCGGCCCATGCCGGTCAGGATCACGCCGATCGCGTTCTTGCCCGCGTGCTGCGCGGCTGAGCGGAACAGCACATCCACCGAGGGACGATGCCGGTTGACCGGCGGCGCGTCCGACAGATGCGCCACGTAGTTCGCTCCGCTGCGCGCGAGCACCAGATGCGCGTGGCCCGGCGCGATATACGCGTGGCCCGGCAAGACACGCTCGCCGTGTTCGGCTTCCTTCACCGTGATACGGCATAGTCCGTTCAGACGCTGCGCGAACGACTTCGTGAAGCCGGGCGGCATGTGTTGCGCGATCAGCACGGCGGGCGCATCGGGCGGCAGCGGCACGAGCACTTCGCGGATCGCTTCCGTTCCGCCCGTCGATGCCCCGACGATCACCAGCTTTTCCGTCGATACCAACGGGTTGTTCAAATGCGGCGCGGGCCGCACGGCGGCAGCCGACCCCGCGCTGGCGGGCGCGCTTGCCGCATGCGTGGTCTGCCGCACGCGAGCGCGCGAGGCCGCGCGAATCTTGTCGGCGAGCTTCTCCGCGTAATCGAGCATGCCGTCGCGGATGCCGACTTTCGGCTTCGTCACGAAATCCACCGCGCCGAGTTCCAGCGCGCGCAACGTGATTTCGTTGCCGCGCTCGGTCAGCGACGACACCATCACGACCGGCATCGGCCGCAGGCGCATCAACTTTTCCAGGAAGTCGAGGCCGTCCATGCGCGGCATTTCGACATCCAGCGTCAGTACGTCCGGGTTATGCAGCTTGATGAGCTCACGTGCGACGAGCGGGTCGGGCGCGGTCGCGCACACGTGCATGTCGGGCTGCGAGTTGATGATCTCGGTCATCAGGCTGCGCACCAGCGCCGAATCGTCGACGCACAGTACGTTGATCTTCGGCGTCGCCGGCTTATTGTTCGCGTTGACGATACTCATGCTTCCTCCGCCGCTCTGGTGCTGCGCGGCGCACGCGCCAGGCCGCTGCTGAATAGCTCGGCCCGGGGCTTTGCGCCCGCCGCACTCGATGCGCCGAACAGTTCCACGCGCGGCTTGCCCGTGGCGCCCGCCGCACCCGGCTTCGTGTTGAATAACTCGACCCGCGAGCGTGCCTTTGCGAGCCGCTCCGCGCGTTCTTCCGGCGTGCGTAGCACGAGCGCCTGCTCGCGCTCCACCACCACCGGCTCGTGCGCGGCCTTCAGTTTCTTGACCATCACTTGTCCCGAGCGCGGCATGAACGCCACCTTGCGCGGATGCATGCCCTGCAAATCCTCGGCGACGATACGAATCTTTTCCAGCGCGAGATAACGCCGCACGAACTCCGAATTACGATCGCCGATATTGATGGTCGTCATGCCCGCGAGCACCGCGCCGCCGCCGAACACCTTCGCTTCGAAACGCTCACGCCGTCCGCCGCGCTTGATGAGTTCGTTGATCAGCACTTCCATTGCATAGGCGCCGTAGCGCATCGAATCGGACGCCGCCGCCGACGCATCCGAACCGTCGTCGGGCAACATGAAATGATTCATCCCGCCAATGCCCGCCGTGCGATCGTTGATGCACGCCGCCACGCACGAGCCGAGCACGGTCACGAGCACCATGTCTTCGCTCGTCATGTAAAACTCGTTCGGCAGGAGCTTCACGCCCGGCTTTTGAAAGTGATTGTCGAAATACAGATTCGACGCGATCGGCAGGCCGCTCATGCCACTTCTCCCGCCAGCGCCTTCGTTTGTTTCGCCGCGCCCGCGTTCTTCATGTCGCGCGTCAGTTCATACACGGTCTGGCCGCGCAGACGGAACGCCTGCGACACGTACGTGAAGTTTTCCGAGTGTCCCGCGAACAGCAGGCCGCCCGGCTTCATCAGCGGATCGAAGCGCGACAGCACGTGCGATTGCGTCGGCTTGTCGAAGTAGATCATCACGTTGCGGCAGAAGATCGCGTCGAACGGACCCTTGATGTCGTAGCGCGCATCCGTCAGATTCACGCGGCCGAAGTTCACCATCGCGCGCAGCTCGGGACGAACCTTCACGAGGCCCGCATGCGCGCCCGTGCCCTTCAGGAAGAAACGCTTGAGGCGGTCCGCCGGCAGCGTCTTCACCTGATCGAGCGAATACACGCCGGCGTCGGCCTTGGCGAGCACCTGGCTGTCGATATCGCTTGCGAACACCGTGCACTGGCGCGCGGCGTGATCGCCGAGCGCTTCGACGAGCGTCATCGCGATCGAGTAAGGCTCTTCACCCGTCGATGCCGCCGAGCACCACACCGACACCGGTTGCTGCCGGCGCTTGGCGAAGTCCGCGAGAATCGGAAAGTGATGCGACTCGCGGAAGAACGCGGTGAGGTTCGTGGTCAGCGCATTGACGAAGGCTTCCCATTCGTTGCTGTCTTCGTTGGCTTCCAGCCGGTCCAGATACAGCTTGAACGTGTCGATGCCGCATGCGCGCAGACGGCGGGCGAGACGGCTATACGCCATGTCGCGCTTGTGGTCGGAGAGCGAAATGCCCGCGCGGCGATGAATCAGTCCGCGAATGCGAGCGAAGTCCGCTGCCGTGAATTCGAAGTCGCGTTCGACTTCGGAGCCGCGCGTGCCGGCGGCCGGGTCGATGCGTGCGTTGCGCGTTGCCGTCATGATGCTTCGTGCTTCCCTGGCGTCTTCTTCGGCGACGCGCGCCGTTGTGTCGTTGAATGCGATCTTGCGTGGCTTTGTCGTCGCTGTTCTCCGCGAACGGAGCTCATGTCGAAAGCCTGCATGGTCGCTGCTGTTTGCAAACCCGGCTTAGAAGGTTTCCCAGTCGCCGTCGTCCGCGGTCGTCGCCTTGGCGCGCGGTGCGCTCACGGCGGCTTTCGCTGCCATACGCGGCGCGGGCTTCTTCGCTGGCTGTTGCGCTTCGCTTGCCGTTACCTTGATAACGGCCGGTTCGCGCGCGACGTTAGCCTCGTGCGAAACTTTTGTGGGTTCGGCGCGCTTGAACGTCTTCGCCTTCGAGACGGCAGCCTTCGGCGACACGCGTGTAGCGGGCGCGGCAACCGTCTTGGTGCCTGCTTCGATGCGCCATTGGCCGACCACGTCCTTCAGTTGCCGCGTCTGCTCTTCGAGCGATGCCGCGGCAGCCGCCGCTTCCTCGACGAGGGCCGCGTTCTGTTGCGTGACGCTGTCCATCTGCGTGACGGCGCGATTCACCTGCTCGATGCCATCGGACTGCTCTTCCGATGCCGCGCTGATCTCGCCCATGATGTCGGTCACGCGGCGCACCGCCTGCACGATCTCGCCCATGGTTTCACCGGCGCGCGTGACGAGTTCGGAGCCGCTTTGCACCTTGCCGGCCGAATCGCCGATCAGCGCCTTGATTTCCTTCGCCGCCGCCGCGCTGCGTTGTGCAAGCGAGCGCACTTCGCCCGCCACGACCGCGAAGCCGCGTCCTTCCTCGCCTGCACGCGCCGCTTCCACGGCCGCGTTCAACGCGAGAATGTTGGTCTGGAACGCGATGCCTTCGATCACGCCGATGATGTCCACGACCTTGCTCGAACTCGATGCAATCGCGTTCATCGTATCGACGACCTGCTCGACGACCTGGCCGCCGCGCGACGCGATATCCGACGCGTTCACCGCAAGCTGGCTCGCCTGACGCGCGTTGTCCGCGTTCTGCTTGACCGTGCTCGTCAGCTCTTCCATGCTCGACGCCGTTTCCTGCAGCGACGCTGCCTGTTCTTCCGTGCGTTGCGAGAGGTCCGTGTTGCCGCTCGAAATTTCATGCGCGCCGACATCGATCGATTCCGCGCCGCGATGCACCGCACCGACCATATGCGTCAGGTCCGTTCGCATGCGTTCGATGCCCGCGAACAGACGCCCGATTTCGTTGGTGCTGTCGGTATGCGCCGACTTCGTGAGATCGCCGCGCGAGATGCGGTCGAAGTGATCGACGGCGTCGTTGATCGGCTGCACGATAAGGCCGCGCAACGCGATGCGCGTCCCGATGAGAATGAGCACCGACAACGCGAGCAGCGCGCCGATGGTCAGGCTAAGCGTCGAGATGTGCGACGCCGTGTTCGAGCGCGATTCTTCCGCGTGCTTCTGCTGGAACGCCACCGCCGCGACTACCGCCTGATCGAAGGACACGAACATCGGGCTGATCTTCGTATCCGCGATGGCGTGATACGCGGCCATGTCGTTCGCGCGGATCGCGGTGAATTCCGGCTCGACGCCCGTCTTCACGAGCGTGTCGTGCTGCGCCACGAGCTCATCGAGCGTGGTCTTCGGCAGCATCGGCTTATGGGTGTCGAGATAGAGCTTCCAGTTCTCGTTGCTCTTGTCGAGCAGATACTGGCCGCGGTCCAGCGCTTTCTTCGCTTCCGCGTCGTTGCCCGCTTCGGCGAGCGAACGCACGCGGTCGAGCGTGATGCGCGAGCGCAGCAGATACGACGAGGTCTCCGCGAGCGCGCGCATCGCGACCATGTCTTCCTGCGCGAGCGACGTGAGCGAATGGCTCGCCGAGTTCAGGCCGACGAGCGACAGCGCGCCGATCACGGCCGCGCAACTGACGAATAGCAGTCCGACGAGCGTGAGCATCGTGCGGATCGACAACTTCTTGAACATGTCTTTCTTCCCTGAGCCCGCGCTTCGGTACACGAACGCGGTTGTTTTAAGCGGCAACCGAGTCGATCAATTCCATCTCGCGGCTCGTCATGAGCTTCTCGATGTCCATCAGAATCAGCATGCGGCCATCCACGGTGCCTAAGCCCGTCAGATATTCGGAGGTCAGCGTCGCGCCGAATTCGGGCGCGGGCATTACTTGCTCTTGCGTGAGCGTGAGCACGTCGGAGACGCCGTCGACCACCATGCCGACCACGCGATGCGCGACGTTCAGAATGATCACGACCGTCTGGTTGTCGTACTCGACGCGACCCAGATTGAACTTGATGCGCATGTCCACGATCGGCACGATGATGCCGCGCAGATTGATCACGCCCTTGATGAACGAAGGCGCATTGGCAATGCGCGTCACGTTGTCGTAACCGCGAATCTCCTGCACCTTCAGGATGTCGATGCCGTACTCTTCGGCGCCGAGCGTGAACACCAGAAACTCTTGTCCGGCGGCTTCCGCGTGTTGCGCGTCGCGACGCGAAGACGTCGCGGAATGGATGTTTTGAATGTCTGCCACGGTAACTCCTTCGATGCGGGTGTTAATGAGCGTGCGCGCTGTGCTGCACACGCGATTCGCGGTTGAGCGCGGCCACGTCGACGATCAGCGCGACGCTGCCATCGCCCAGAATGGTCGCGGCTGAAATGCCGTGCACCTTGCGATAATTGGTTTCGAGATTCTTCACGACCACTTGCTGCTGGCCGACGAGTTCGTCGATCAGCATGGCGAAGCGCCGGCCTTCGGTCTGCATGATGGTGACGATGCCTTGCGTGGGCTCGGTGCGCGCGTTCTCCACGTCGAACACGGCATGCAGCGCCACGAGCGGCAGATACTCACCGCGCACGCGCACCACGCGCTCGCCGTTGGCGACCGTGTAGATGTCTTCGGCCACCGGCTGAAGCGACTCCATCACGAAGTTGAGCGGCAGAATGAAGATCTCGCTGCCGACCTTCACCGACATGCCGTCGAGAATCGCGAGCGTGAGCGGCAGCACGATCTTGGTGGTCGTGCCCGCGCCTTCACGCGACTTGATTTCGACGTGGCCGCCCATCGACTGGATGTTGCGCTTGACCACGTCCATGCCCACGCCGCGGCCGGAAATGTCCGTCACCTGTTCGGCGGTCGAGAAGCCCGGCATGAAGATGAGCTGCCACACTTCCTCGTCGCTCATCGACTCGGAAACCTGCATGCCCTGCTTCTGCGCCTTCGCGAGAATCTTGTCGCGGCGCAGGCCCGCGCCGTCGTCGCTGACTTCGATCACGATGTTGCCGCCGTGATGCGCCGCCGACAACACGAGCTGGCCGGTCGTCGACTTGCCCGCCGCGCGACGCGCTTCCACGGTTTCGATGCCGTGATCGAGCGAGTTGCGCACGAGGTGCGTGAGCGGATCGATGATGCGTTCGATCAGGCTCTTGTCCAGTTCGGTCGCCTGACCGAACGTGACGAGTTCCACGTCCTTGCCGAGCTTGCCCGCGATATCGCGCACGAGCCGGGGGAAGCGGCTGAATACGTAATCCATCGGCATCATGCGGATGGACATGACGGCTTCTTGCAGATCGCGCGCATTGCGTTCGAGCTGCGCCATGCCGTTGAAAAGACGGTCGTGCAATGCAGGATCGAACGTGCTCGTCGTTTCCGCGAGCATCGCCTGCGTGATGACCAGTTCGCCCACCAGGTTGATGAGCTGATCGACCTTCTCCACGCCGACGCGAATCGAGCTGCCTTCCGCCGATGCGGCCGCTGCCGGACGCGCCTTTTTATCGGCATCGTTCGTATTGGCGTTGGCCGGTTTCTGTGACGGTTGGGCGGCAGTCTCCGGGACCGCCGCCGTCGCCGCTTGTTGTTTTTGTTGCGCCGTGGATGCAGACGCGTCAAGCGCCTGCGATGCGTCCGGCTGTTGCTGTAGCGCGTGATGCGCCGCCGTTGCCGGCGGTACTTCGACGGACGCGGCCGGCGACTGCGCCGACTGATCCGCCGCATTGCCACGGCCGATTCCGATCTGCGATTCATCGATCACGAAGCAGCACACGGCCACGATGTCGTCGGCGCTCACGTCCGACTCGAGCCAAAGCACGAGTTCGGCGTCAGTCTTCTTTTCTCCGACGATACTTCCCAGGTTACCCAGCTCCTCGGTCAAAGTCGCCAGGTCCTTCTCGCCCACCCCCCGTAGCGTAATTTTCAGGTGGGGTCCTGCTTCCGCTGCCGATGCTGCCGCAGCGGTTCCTGCAATCGGTGCGCCGTCCGTGACTTCGAACGCGCCGTCCCACGTGCCGTCGTCCTCGATCGCTTCCGCAGCCTGCGCGATGACATGCGCGGGCGGAGCGTTCGGGCCTTCGTAGGCGGGTTCGTGTTGTTGCGCCTTCTCGATGACGGCGGCGGCTTCTTCTATCACCGGTGCCGCCGGCGCTTCCGGGTCTTCGTGCTTCAGACGCTCGAGCTTCGCGCAGATCGCGGCCGCCGCGGCCGCATCCGGCTCGGCGCTCGCGCGATACGCGGCGAGCTGGTCCGAGAGCACGTCCTTCGTCGCGAGGAAGGTATCGATCATGTCGCGGCGCAGAACGAGTTCGTTGTTGCGCGCGCGGTCCAGAAGCGATTCGAGGATGTGCGTCGTTTCCGTGAGCGCCGTAAAGCCGAAGGTCGCCGCGCCGCCCTTGATCGAATGCGCCGCGCGAAAGATCGCCGCGAGGTCTTCCGGATCGGGATTCGCAATGTCCAGAACGAGCAGCAGCTGCTCCATCTGCGCGAGCAGTTCGTCTGCTTCGTCGAAGAAGGTCTGATAGAACTGGGTAATGTCGAGTGTCATGCTTGAGTCACCGCAGAAATGCTGTTCAGTCGCGTTATTCGGTCGAGGTTTGCTTCGTCTTGCTCAGTGCTGCTCTTCGGGTTCCGACAGTGCCGCCACCAACTCGGTCAAGAGCTCGGGATCGAGCGGCTTCTGAATCCAGCCGGTCGCTCCCGCCGCGCGCGCCGCGTCCTTGAACGCTTCGCTGTCCTCGGTCGTCAGCACGAGCACCGGCGTTGCCTGGTAGGCGTGATTCACCCGCAACTCCGCGATCAAATCGAGCCCGCTCTTGCCGGGCATGTGCTGGTCCGTCAGGACGAGATCGAAACGCTCGGCGAGGGCCCATTCGAGCCCTTCGTTGCCGTCCGACGCGACGGTCACTTCGTAGCCCGCCGTCGTCAGCGTGGCGGAGAGAATCTGCCGCATGGCGGCGGAATCGTCGATTGCCAGAATGTTCTTGATCATGTGTGTCTCTTGCGGTCTTGCCGGGTTGACGGCTAAAACGTGTGGAGTCTTGAGAGTCTTTCGCGCGGATTTCGCTTTTATTGCGGTCGCGCTTGGAATACGGGCGCGAGTTTGTCCAGCACGGGAGCCGCGCCCGCCGCGTTGTCGAATGTCGCGGGCGGCGCGCCGTCGTCGCGCAACATGGCGCTCTCCGCGCGCCGGTTGAGCACGATGATGCTGATGCGCCGGTTTTCCGGGTCCATCGCGTCCTTGCGATTCAGGTTCTGCGTCGATGCAAGCCCGAGCACGCGCAGCACCTTCGCTTCGTCCATGCCGCCGTAGATCAGCTCGCGCCGCGACGCGTTCGCGCGGTCCGCCGATAGTTCCCAGTTGCTGTAGCCCTTGTCGCCGCCGGCGTACTTCACGGCATCCGTATGTCCTTGCACGACTATTCGATTGGGCACGTCGTTCAGCGTCTTGCCTATCTCGCGCAAAATGTCGCGCATGTACGGCTGCACGGAGTCGCTGGAGAGCGCGAACATGGGCCGCTTCTGGGTATCGACAATCTCGATGCGCAAGCCCTGCTGGGTCGAATCGATGCGTATCTGCTGCCTGAACTGGCGCAAGGTCGGGTTGGCCTCGACGGCCGACATGAGCTTCACCTGGAGGTCGTGCAGGCGCTCTTGCTCGCGGCGTTCGATCTCGCCTTCGGCTTGTCTCAACGCGGCTTCATCGGGTCTTGCCGACGAACGCACCGCGAACGGCGTATTGCCTTCGGTGGTGCGCACCGTGCCGGGCTCGGGACTCGACAGATCGCGCCCGCCGCCCATGATGATGCTGGAGTCCATGCCGACGGTCTTGCCGCCGACCATCGCGGCCTTGAGCGGCGTGTTGAAGTATTCGGCGATACCGCGTCGTTGCACCGGCGAAGTCGAACTCAGAAGCCACATGAGCAGGAAGAACGCCATCATCGCGGTCATGAAGTCCGCGTAGGCGAGCTTCCACGCGCCGCCGTGATGTCCCTTGCGGCCCGCGACGATTCGCTTGATGAAAATTGGCCGGTCTTTGTCGGGTGAGCTCATGGCGTCGTTCCTCGCTTCACTTCGCGCGGACGCGGCGCACGTGTTCTTCCAGTTCGGAGAACGACGGGCGCTCGGTCGAGAACAGCACCTTGCGGCCGAACTCCACCGAGATGGCGGGCGCATAGCCGTTCAGACTCGCAAGGATCGTCACCTTGATGCACTGAAACATCTTGGTCTGCTCGGCCACGCGCTGCTCCGCCACCCCCGCGAGCGGGCCGATGAAGCCATACGAAAGCAGAATGCCGAGGAAGGTGCCGACGAGCGCCTGCGCGATCATCTCGCCGAGAATCGCGGGCGGCTGATCGGCGGAAGCCATCGTGTGCACGACGCCCATGACGGCCGCGACGATACCGAACGCGGGCATGGCGTCGCCCACTTTGTGCAGCGCTTGTGCGGGCGCTTCGCCTTCGGCGTGATGCGTCTCGATTTCCTCGTCCATGAGGCTTTCGATCTCGAACGCGTTCATGTTGCCGCCGACCATCAGCCGCAGATAATCCGTCAGGAATTCGACGATGTGCTCGTCCGCGAGAATCTTCGGGTACTGACCGAAGATCGGGCTTTTATGGGGATCGTCGATATCGCTTTCGAGGGTGAGCGTGCCTTCCTTGCGCGCCTTGGCGAGCAGGACGTAGAGCAGACCCATCAGTTCCATGTACACATCCTTGTTGTACTTGGAGCCCTTGAACAGCGTGGGAATGACGCGCAGCGTCGACTTGATCGTCTTGATGCCGTTACCGAGGATGAATGCGCCGACACCCGCGCCCGCGATCATCAAGATTTCGACCGGTTGCACGAGCGCGCCAAGGTGGCCGCCTTCGAGCGCGTAACCGCCGAATACGGACAGCAATGTCACGAGCGTTCCAACGAAAATCAGCACAGTCGAGTCCTCAAGGTAGTTGCGGGATGACCGCCGTTATGTGGGTTTACGGCACGGCAAGGGAAAACTTTGGTGCATGACCGGGAGGTGAGGCAAACGCTAAAACCCGCGTGGGATGGGGCTCTGACGACATGCGGCGCAATGGCGCATGGCGCGCGGGGAAGCTACGGTGCGAGTGCCTTTTCGTGCGCGCGATGGCGGCGTATAGCTCTTCGCGATAAGCCAGTTGTTCGTGGTTAAAGACGAGTTGACCGCGAGACGTGCGTCGATCTGGCAGCGAGGCGGCTCACTGCATGGGTCGCCTGTCAAGGGCCGCAGACGTATGCCGACCAACTTACGAGGTGTTGGCACGGCGGCCGCTCGTCCGATCGGTTCATGCCGGCTGCGCGCCGTTGCGTTCGGTCAGCGCTGTGAACGTGGAACGCAAACGCCGCCGTGATCGGCTCGAATCAACGCGCAGATCAGCCGGCTTCTATCGCCAATGCATCCGCGAGGAGGGTCGCGTCCGGCGCGGCGCTTTTGTCCGTTTCGTCGAGGGAAGAAAGGATGGCGTGATCGTCGAAGCGAAAGCGGCACAGCAAATGGCTCGACGACGCCACCCTCACCGCCTGCGCGGGCGAAAGCGAAGCCAATAACTGCGCCACGTCGTCCGAAAGCGCCAGCCGAGCCATGGCCGAAGCGCGGTCCGCAAGCAATAGCTGCTGCGCCAGAAGCAAGTACGCGAGATTAAGCTCGCGAATCTCCGCGAGCGTGGTGGTTGTGCTGGCCGTCATCTTTTCCCCGAATCGATACCCGGCTCGTCAGGCCGTGCGGGAAACGTTTGCTCGGATCGCTCTGGATTGCGGCGATTCGGCCCCGCTCATGGTGTGGATTCGATTGTCGATGAGGCTTCGAGCGCGCGCCAATCGGATAAATCGACCGATTTACCGACGGAAAAGCCCGCGACGTCGTGTAAGAAAAATTCCTACGCGAAATAGTTGAACGGCTGTTTGAGCGAATCGGGAGCACCAAACTCAACTATCGGCTGCTTTTCATCTGACTTGACACGCTGTGAGCACGAATCGCCCCGTGCCATGCGCAGAACCGGCCCATATGCGTTAGGCCCGATCCGTGCTACTTCAATGCCTCGCGGCAATGCCCTGCGTGCGTCGAATTCGTCTACGTCATTGATATCGATGCACTTTTTGACTTCGTAACAGCCGTTGTTTCGCGCTGTAACAAGGTTAAGCGTTTGAAAAATGAAGTGTAATGCCGCGCTCGATCCCGATAATGAGCAGTAAGGGATAACCCGGTTGAACAGTTTCTTGTCCGGGCCAGTCTCGGGCGGCGTCTTCTACACGAACGCGGCCCGCCCGAACGGCATGCGTCGAGCGCTCGACCGGAGCGTGACTGCAATGCCTTAAATAACAGGAGAGTCACGTTATGCGAATCGCACAAATTGCACCGTTGCACGAAGCAGTTCCCCCGAAGTTTTACGGCGGCACCGAGCGCGTCGTGTCGTATCTGACCGACGCACTCGTCGACCTCGGCCACGATGTAACTCTGTTCGCCAGCGGCGATTCGCAAACCAAGGCGACTCTCGATGCGGCCTGGCCGCGCGCGCTGCGCCTCGACCCGACCGTGCGCGACGCGCTCGCGCCGCACATGCTCCTGCTCGAAACCGTCCGCCGCCGCGCGCATGAATTCGACGTGCTGCACTTCCACCTCGACTACATGCCGTTCCCGCTGTTCACGCAGATGGACACGCCTTTCGTGACGACGCTGCACGGCCGTCTCGACCTGCCTGAACTCCAGCCGATCTTCAACACGTTCACGAAGGCGAACGTGATTTCCATCTCGGACAATCAACGCACGCCGCTGCCGCAAGCGAACTGGCTGAACACGGTCTATCACGGTCTGCCGGAAGATTTGCTCACGCCGCAGCCGCACAAGAAGCCGGAATACCTGGCGTTCCTCGGCCGTATCTGCCCGGAAAAGCGCGCCGATCTGGCCATCAAGATCGCGGCGCAAAGCGGTTTGCCGCTGAAGATCGCAGCGAAAGTGGACAAGGTCGACCAGGAATATTTCAAGTCGACCATCGAGCCGCTCTTGTCGCAGGCGCATGTCGAGTTCATCGGCGAGATCAATGAAGCGCAGAAGCCGGAATTTTTGTCGGGCGCGAAGGCGCTGCTATTCCCGATCGACTGGAACGAGCCGTTTGGCCTCGTGATGATCGAAGCGATGGCATGCGGCACGCCGGTGATCGCGTTCAATCGCGGCTCGGTGCCGGAAGTGATCGATCATGGCGTGACCGGCTTTATCTGCGAAGACGTGCAAGGCGCAGTGGGCGCGCTGCATCGGATAGATGAGCTATCGCGCACGGAAATCCGCGCGCAGTTCGAGCGCCGTTTCAGCGCGAAGACCATGGCGCAAAATTACGTCGATAGCTACACGGCCATGCTTCAGGCGGCGAAGCGTCCGGTGCTTCGTCAGGTCGCAGTGGGCTAATACGCGACGCGCCAGACCTTAGGTATCGCTCAAAAAAACCGCCCGACAACGGGCGGTTTTTCATTGTGTGAACCTAATTCAAACCGCTAAGGATATTCCGAAGATTCTGCTGTTATCGCGTGAATTGACTGCAAATCAACCATTTTTGACAGTTTTGCCAAAGAATCGCGCTTAAACTCCGCTGCGCAAGAGGAGTTGAGCTTTCTTGCATTTTGTCAACGGTTGTTCATATTTTTCACGAAGGCAGGATCATGCAATTGTCGAAGCGTCTCGGCGCTGAAATTTTCGGTACTTTCTGGCTTGTGCTGGGCGGTTGCGGAAGCGCCGTGCTTGCCGCGGCCTTTCCTCATGTCGGCATTGGCCTGGCTGGCGTTTCGCTGGCGTTCGGTCTCACCGTGCTCACCATGGCTTATGCCATCGGCCATGTGTCGGGTTGCCATCTGAACCCCGCGGTCAGCATCGGTCTCGCGGTTGCGGGCCGCTTCCCGGTACGCGATCTCGGTCCGTACATCATCGCTCAGGTGATCGGCGCGACGCTCGGCGCATGGGTTTTGTCGCTGATCGCCACGGGCAATCCCGACTTCAATCTGGTTGCCAGCGGCTTCGCGGCGAACGGTTTCGGCGAGCACTCGCCGGGCAACTATTCGATGCTCGCGGCACTGGTTTGCGAAGGCGTAATGACTTTCTTCTTCCTGTTCGTCATTCTCGGCGCCACCGATGACCGCGCACCGAAGGGTTTCGCGCCGATCGCCATCGGCCTGTGCCTCACGCTCATCCATTTGATCTCGATTCCCGTCACCAACACGTCGGTGAATCCGGCGCGTTCGACTGGCCCGGCATTGTTCGTCGGCGGCTGGGCACTCGACCAGTTGTGGCTGTTCTGGATCGCGCCGTTGGCCGGTGCAATCGTCGCGGGCGTGGTGTACCCGATCCTGACGAGCGAACGCAGAAAGGCACTGATCACTGCCTAAGTACGTTTGATCATGCTTCAAAGACGGGCGCCTCGTGCGCCCGTTTTGCTTTTCCAGCGCGAATTCTGTGCTCTTAGATTAAAGCGGCGAGACAAATGTAATGGACAATTACGAAGCATGCTTACTATCTTCGTTTTGCGCGCCGTTCCCTCGCTTGAAAGCCTTGCTGGAAAGGCTCCGGCATGATTTATCGTCTTTACGACGCGCTTTCATACCGTAACAACTCGTCGAGGCTTGTAAGACGCGCGGCGCTTACATTGGACTCATGCGACACGCGTCGCTCTAAAGGAGAACACCATGAAGCGCATCGTTACCCACATGCTCGTAGCTGCCGGCCTCGCGATCGGTGCGGTTGGAGCGGCTCAGGCCCACAGTGATCTTCACATCGGCGTTTCGCTCGGCGCACCCGCGTATGTGGCGCCGGCTCCGGTTTATGTGCGCCCGGCGCCGGTGTATGGCGGACCTTATTATCGTCATGAGGAACCGCGCTGGCATGGCAACTACGGCCACGACAATGGCCGATGGAATCGCGCCGGCTGGCATGACAACGGCAATCACAATGGCTGGGGACGTCGCGGATAAAAATGGCGCAGTCGGTTGCGGCTGCGGCTGCCGGAGCTGCAGCGGCCGGAGCTGCGGTGGCGGTGGCGGTGGCGGTGGCCTTTACGGTGGCGGTCGCGGTGGCACTTACGGTGGCAGTCGCAGTCGTACTTACGGTGGCAGTCGCCTTCGCAGTTGCGATGGCACTCGCGGTCGCCGTTGCCCGTCACAGTTGCGTTGGCAGTTGGAGTCGCAGTCGCACTTACGGTGGCAGTCGCCTTCGCAGTTGCGATGGCACTCGCGGTCGCCGTTGCCTTCGCAGTTGCGTTGGCAGTTGGAGTCGCAGCACGAGCCACCGCCGCCCCGCACGCTCCATCAATAGGTCAGGCGCCCGCAATTTCGTCGCGAATCCCGAAAAGCTTACGCAACTGATGCGCGACACCGGCCTCGAAATTGTTGCCGATACGCGGTACATCCGGCAGCCGCTTGATGAGATCGGGATTCGCGTTGTTCATCATGAACGGATGCCCTGCCGTTTCGAGCAGATCGATGTCGTTCATGTTGTCGCCAAACGCGACGCATTGCGCGGGATCGATATCCAGTCGCTGCAAAACGTAGCGCAGCGCGCGTCCCTTCGACACATCCGAGGTCATCACCTCAAGACAGTCCGGCAGCGAATAAGTGACGTACAGCGAGTCGCCGAATTCGCGCTCCAGATTTGCCGCTGTCTCTTTCAGATCGGCCGGCTCGCCGATATACAGCACCTTCGCGATGTTCTCGCCGTCGTGCTCGCGCAGATCCATCACCTCGTACTTGAAGCCCGAATCCTGATGGAAAACGAGCAATTGCGGCGCGTGGCGGTCGATCAGCCACGCGTCGTCGGCGAAGAGGTTGACGATCACGCGCCCATTGCCGCCCGCAAGATCCGGTTGCACCAGACGGCGAACGGCGGCGGGATCGAGATCGCGCGAGTAGATGCGTTCGTCGCCGGGCGCGTGCACGCGTGCGCCGTTCGACGTGATCAGATAGGCGTCGACGCCGAGCACATCGCGAATACCCGCGACGTCGCGATAATGCCGCCCCGTCGCGATCACGATAGGCACGCCGCGCGACGCGAGCGTGCGAACGGTGGTCGCGGTGAAGGGGTCGAGCTGGTGGTTGCTATTGAGAAGCGTGCCGTCGAGATCGGTTGCAATGGCCGAGTACATGAACTGCCCTGTGTGAGCGGATCGAAGCTGCCGCGAAGCGGGCTATTTTATCGCGCCGGACGATGCGCACGTCTCGCCAGTTCCAACGCGCCAGCGGCCGAATCGGCGCGCGGGGATCGCACGCGTTCGCGCAAGGCGGCAGGCACGAACGGCTCGTAAAGCGCGGCTAGTCCGCCGCACAACGCAACAGGCAGCTTGCCCGCGGGATCGAGCGCGCCGACGAGCGTCTCGATCTCCCGTGCGGCCTGCGCGAGCAAACGCGCCGCCGCCGGATGATCGCGGAACTCGAAGACGAGCGGCGCGAGCGTGGCGTAAACCGTCTGATTGGCGGCGCAGAGCCACACGACAAGGCTGTCGCGATCGCTTGCGCCGGTGCGTTCGAGCAGTGCGCGCGACCAGCCGTCGGCATCCGCGCGACCGTCGAGAACGCGCTGAAGATGCACGACGGCGCGCAGGCCGAGCCACGCGCCGCTGGCTTCGTCGCCGCTCGGAAAGCCATAACCGCCGGCGATTCGGCATACACCGGCTCCATCGAGCGATGCCGCGATGCTGCCCGTACCGAGCGCGACGATCACGCCCGCGTCGCCTCCGTGCGCGCCCAAAACCGTGGTGTAGGCGTCGCTCTCGACGCTTAACGCGCGCACGCGTGGCGCGTGAGCAAGAAAGCCCGCGAGCCAGTCTGCGTTATTGACGCCAGCCAGACCGCAGCCGAGCGAGCACGCGTTCCAGTCGAACGGCAGACCGGCGCTTTCGAAGGCGCACCGGCAGGCATCGCCGATAGCCTGCCACGCGCGCTCCACGCCGAGCCCGAGCGCCGAGGGACCGCCGCTCGCGCGCGCGAGTTCGGCGCCGCCAGCATCGGCAAGAATCACGCGCGTGCCGCTGCCGCCGCCGTCGATGCCCAGCAGAAAGCCGTCGGAAGAAGTAAGAGTCGAGGTAGTCATGGCCGCAAGCTTACCGGTGCTGGCGGCGCGCGCCAATTGGCCGAATGGCCGAGGTGGCGGAAAGCGGCCCTTCGGCTATCCTGACGCGATCCGAAAACCGAGAAACGCAATGGCCGATATCGACGCAACCCGCTGCTCCTGGGCGACCGCCACGACGGACGCAATGGTCCACTATCACGACACCGAATGGGGCGTGCCCTCCCGCGACGATCGTCACCTCTTCGAAATGCTGGTGCTCGAAGGCGCGCAGGCCGGGCTTTCGTGGTCGACCATTCTCAATAAACGGGAGGGCTACCGCGCGCTGTTCGCGGACTTCGATATCGAGAAAGTCGCGCGCTTCACTGCAAAGGACATCGAGCGGATCGTCGGCGACGCGCGCGTGGTGCGTAACCGCATGAAGATCGAATCGGCGGTGCTCAATGCGCGCGCGGTCCAGCAAATTCAGGCGGAGCACGGGTCGTTCGCCAGCTTCGTGTGGTCGTTCGTCGGCGACGCGCCGATCGACACGCCCCGGAGCGCGGACAATCCAACACCAGCATCGACGCCCGAGTCGGACGAACTCAGCCGCGCGCTCAAGAAGTACGGCTGCAAGTTCATCGGCACGACCATTTGCTATGCGTTCATGCAGGCGACCGGCATGGTCAACGACCACGCGGCGACGTGTCAGGCGCGGCAAAAAATCAAGACAAAACGGAAAGCGCCCGCCAAGGCCAAGCAATGAGCCCAGTTCGATATGGAAAATCTTTGCTTTTTGGCAACATGCCTGAGTGCAAAAACTACGTATAAGGGAAGATCCTTATAGCTGACGTTTTTTTGCAGTGAAGCAGCGCGAAAACCCTACTGGATAAGGGTTTCCGATGCTTCTTCCGCACTGCACGAACGTGCGGTTCATGTAAAAATGGCGTCCTCGCGTGCGCCACCGCACCTTTTTACCGAGCCGAACCGTTATAACTGTCGGTAAGCGGATCGTTCAAGGAATCAAGAATCCGACGCGAGCATAAGGACGCTATGAGACCCAGGCGTCCAGGCCGGGAAAACCATCATGCTCGAAGCAGTACCCGGACAGCAGTTGCAACAATGCCGCTGTTCCGGTGCCGCAAGTGCAGGTTGCTCGAACTACTCAACGCTTGGCCGCTGCGCAGGGGCGCAGGGGAGAATGAATATGAAAAGCCTTAACTTCCTGACACATCAGGATATTTTCAACCGCGCAGTCCAGCATCTTCTCGTGCAAGGACAAGCCGCATTGCTGCCACACGGCGGCGGCGCGTATCGCGGATACTGCGGCGGCTGCCCGATCGGCAGCTTCATTCAGCCGCGCGACTACATCACGGCGATGGAAGGCATTCCCATTCGCTACATCGCGAAGGCGCCCGAAGTGGTGCCGGCGTATATGGATGTAGGCGTCGCGGGTCTCAAGCGTGCGCTCTTGCGCGCGCGTATCAACGTGTTCGATCCCAACACCGTCGAGTTGCTCTCCTGCCTGCAGAACGTGCATGACGTTTTCGGCAAATGGGAATGGCGCGAGCGTCTTGCTTCGATCGCGCGCCAGTTCGGTCTGTCGGCCGAGCTCCTGAAAACGGCTGCATAAGCGCTTCGGGTGTCGAGATGTTGAGCCCAATCACGATGTTGAGTCCAAAGGACATCTACCAACGCGTCAGCCGGCATTTGCTGGAGCAAGGCGCGGTATCGGAAGATGACAACGGTTCCTGCCGCCTGCGCAGCGCGAACGGGCGCAAGTGCGCAATCGGTTCGCTGGTGCGCGACGAGCATTACGACCCGGCGCTCGAAGGCGTGGGAATTTCGTACTACCGGCACGCGCACGACGGCAAGCTATTGCGCGCGTTGTATGCGTCGAATGTGAATGCGTACGATCCGAACGTGATCGATCTATTGATGGAGCTGGAGCAGATTCACGACGACTCGAGCGTCGAGGAATGGCCACATCGGCTCGCGGTACTCGGCAAGCGTCACGCGTTCGTCTAAAGACCGGCGGTAGAAAGCAAAACGGCGGTGCGCCCTTACGGGTCGCACCGCCGTTTGCCTTTGCCGAACCAGATTCGCACCCGGCCCGAGGCGAAGACGCTTAGTGCATCTTCTTCGGCAGCATCTGGCTGCGCAGGCGCTTGCGCAGACGCGAAACGGCTGCTGCCTTCTTGCGCTTGCGCGCGGTGGTCGGCTTTTCGTACGACTGGCGCTCGCGGAGTTCCGCGATCAGGCCATTCTTTTCGATCGTGCGACGGAAACGCCGAATCGCGACATCAAACGGCTCGTTTTCTTTAAGGGTAATGGTGGTCATGTAAATCCTGTTTCGCTAAACGTATTTCTAACTGCACGACGGACAAACCCGCCGCGCGCCGGCACTCCGATCGTCCACCCAACACGGCGGACACGAGCAAAGCGGCCACGGAGGCCGGAAAAGAGAGAGAGTTGAGATTCAGTTGCGCGCTCGCTGGAAAGACGTGAACGCGCATTTGGAGCCGTCTGCTGCACATTGAGCATTTTCACGCTCGACGGCAAAGGCAAAAATCGGACACATTTCTCGATTCGGGCGCGATGTTACCAGAACCTCGCGCCCGTGCCAACACCTCGGTTCACTGCAAGCCTTTGATGCAGCGGAATTATTTTTGCCAGGCGCTGGCTTCGTCGAGCGCTTTGACATCTTCCGGCGTGAGTTGCAGGCGCGTGGCTTCCGCAAGGCTTTCCAGTTGCTGCACGGACGTCGCGCTGGCGATAGGCGCGGTCACGCTCGGGCGCGCGATGATCCACGCAAGTGCGACCGTCGCCGGCGCCGTGTCATTGCGTTTGGCGACTTCGACAAGCGCATCGACAATTTTCAAACCGCGGTCGTTCAGATACTTCTCCACACGCGAGCCGCGCGCCTTTTCCTGCGTGTCTTCCTTCGAGCGATACTTACCCGACAGAAAGCCGCTTGCAAGACTGAAGTACGTCGCCACGGCGAGCTTGTTGGCATCGACGACCGGTTCGAGATCCGTCTCGTAGGCTTCGCGATCGTAGAGGTTGTATTCCGGCTGAAGGATTTCGTATGCAGGCAGTCCCGACTCCTTCGAGATCTTCAGCGCCTCTTCCACCCGCGCGCCCGAATAGTTCGACGCGCCGATCACGCGCACCTTGCCTGCGGCGATGAGATTCTGATAAGCGCCGAGCGTTTCTTCGAGCGGCGTGTTTTCGTCGTCGCGATGCGAGTAGTACACGTCGATGTAATCGGTCTTCAGGCGCCGCAGCGAGTCGTCCACCGCCGCCGCGATATTCGCCGCCGAAAGCCCCGAGCGCGTGCTCAGCATGCCGACCTTGGTCGCCAGCACGATCTTGTCGCGCTTGCCGCTTTCCTTGAACCACTTGCCGATGATCGTCTCCGACTCGCCGCCCTGGTGCCCGTCGATCCACGCGGAGTAAACGTCGGCGGTATCGACGAAATTGAGGCCGTGATCAACGAACGCGTCGAGGATGGAGAACGACGTGCGCTCGTCCGCGGTCCAGCCGAACACGTTGCCGCCGAAAGAAAGCGGCGCGACTTTGAGATCCGATTTGCCGATGGTGCGTGTCTGCATGTGTGCTCCGGATGCTTGATGGGTACGGATCGAAAAGGATACGCGGGAACGCGCCCGTGCGCTCGGCGCGCTTTTCGGTGCCTCGCGCAAAAGCGCCGAACTGAGCGGTTTTTCCCCGCCAGTTCCGCCCTTCGGCTCAAGGTGGACGGCTCGATAATCCGTGCAACGCTACCGAAATGCCGAGACCATGAACACCTTCGAAGCACTGGACCAAACGCCCGCACACGTCGCGACGAACGCCGACCAGCAGTTCGAGGCCGATCTCGCCGATGTGCTGCAAGCCGCGATCCTGCAGCATCAGACGCTCAACCTGCACGAGGCCGAAAAGCTCTATCTCCTCGTTCTAGACGCGCGGCCGCAACACGCCGACGCCAACTTCAACCTCGGCATGCTGATGGCGCAGCGCGGTCAATACGAGGCAGCCGTGCCGTTCTTCGAAACCGCGATCGGCACGGACCCGACGCAGCATATCTATTGGGCTACGTATATCGACGTGCTGACGCGCAGCGGTCAGGTCGCGGCGGCGAATATCGTGTTCGAAGTCGCGGTCGCGCAAGGCATGAGCGGGCCGGCAATCGAGAAACTGGCCGCCGAACTGCGCGATGCGACAAAGTCGCGCGAAGGCATCACGGCGCCAAACGGCCGCACGACGCCGACGCCGCAGGAAGTACAGCAGTTGCATGCGCACTTCAATGGCGGGCGACTCGAAGAAGCCGTGGCGCTCGCGAAGACCCTGACGCAGCGCTTCCCCACTTTTCTGCTGGGATGGGAAGTCATGGGCGTGGCCCAGGTTCGCCTGATGGACCTGCAGTCGGCCATTCCCTCGCTACGCCGTTATCTGCAATTGAAGCCGGATGGAATCGACGTTCGCCGAATCCTGGCCGACTCCCTGCGCCTCTTCGACAAGTTCTTCGAAGCGGAAGCCGAATGCCGGCGCATGATCGAGCAGGACCCGAACTATCCGGAAGCGCACCGCATTCTCGGCGTGACGCTGCGCTCGTTGATGCGCCTCGACGACGCGCAAGCTGCTTGCCGTCGCGCCGTGGAACTCGCGCCGTTGTCGGCGAAAGCGCACGAAACGCTCGGCGTGGTGCTGATGGACCAGACGCGGTTCGACGACGCGGAGAAGCATTCGCGTCGCGCGATCGAACTCGATCCAACTTGCGACAGCGCGCACGAGAACCTGTTGTTCTGCTTGTCGCACAAGGAAGAAATCGACCGGAAGGCGTACTTCGAGCAGCATCTGTACTTCGCCGAGCAATGCGCGAAGCCGCTGCAATCGACGTGGAAAAAGCATCGGAACCAGCCGGACCCGAACCGCTGCATTCGCGTGGGCTTCGTCTCGGGCGACTACAACCAGCATCCGGTGGCTGTCTTCATCGAGCCGGTGTTCCGCTATCTCGTAAACGATCCCAGCGTCACGGTGCACGCGTACTACAACCGCTCGGTGACCGACGAGGTCACGCGCACGCTGCGCGATATCGTGCCGCGCTGGCACGACGTCTCGGGTTATAGCGATGCCGCGCTCGCCGACAAGATTCGCGCGGACGGCATCGACGTGCTGATCGATCTTTCGGGGCACACGGCCTATAACCGCCTGCTGACTTTCGCGCGCAAACCCGCGCCGATCCAGGCGACGTGGATGGGCTATCTCGGCACGACCGGCATGACCGCGATGGATTACTACATCGGCGATCGCCACTATGTGCCTGAAGAACAGATCGACGGTCAGTTCGTCGAAAAGCTGGCTTATCTGCCGGCGTATGCGCCTTTCAAGCCCTCGGAACATGCGCCGGCGCTCAACGCGTTGCCCGCGCTCACCAACGGCCACATCACTTTCGGCAGCTTCAACCGCTTCAACAAACTGCGTCCGCGCACCATCGCGCTGTGGTCGGAACTGCTGCGCGCGGTGCCGGATGCGCGCATGTTGATCGCAGGCGTGCCGCGCGACAACAGCCACACGATTCTGATCGATTGGTTCGAGAAGGAAGGAATCGATGTGAGCCGGCTCGAGTTTCGTCAGCGCTCGTCGCTCGTGCGCTATCTCGCGCATCACCTCGACGCCGATATCGCGCTCGACACGTTCCCTTACGCGGGCGGCGTCACCACCATGCAGGCGCTGTGGATGGGCGTGCCCACGCTCACCTTGCCCGGCGAACTGATCGCGAGCCGAGGCAGCACGTCGGTGCTTTCCAACACGGGCCTCGGTGACTTCGTGGCTCGCGACCGCGCGGACTTCGTCGCGAAGGGCATCGAATGGGCGGGCCGGGTCGAAGAACTCGCGCAGATCCGCGCCGGCATGCGCGAGCGCTGCCTGCAGTCGCCGGGGTTCCAGCCCGACACGGTGGCCCGCGCGCTCTCCGCCAGCATGCGCCAGATGTGGCAGCGCTGGTGCGCCGGCAAGGCTGCGGCCACGTTCGACGTCTGAAGCGAATTTTTAACGAAAGAAGTCGCTCCGTCTGCCGTTAAAGCTCTCAGACGGGGCATTCAAAAACCGCGAGCATCGGCAGCAGAGCCCCGCTGGGCAAGCTTTAGCACGGATTTCCAGGTATTTATCAGGCAAATCGAAACGAGCACTAAAGTTTGCCTAGCACGGGCCGAAAACCTAAACAAGCGGCCAAACAAACAAACGACGGACGCTTCCGCCAAACGATGGCGTTATCAACTCAGATAAATGCGCCAGGCCTCATCGGAGAAACAAAATGATCGGTATCAATAGCAACATCAACTCGCTGGTCGCTCAGCAAAACCTGAACGGCACGCAAAGCGCACTGTCGTCGGCAATCACGCGTCTTTCGTCGGGCAAGCGCATCAACAGCGCAGCAGACGACGCAGCTGGCCTCGCAATCGCTTCGCGCATGACCTCGCAGATCAACGGCCTGAACCAAGGCGTTTCGAACGCGAACGACGGCGTGTCGATGGTTCAGACGGCTTCGAGCGGTCTGTCGCAGATCACGGACAACCTTCAGCGTATCCGTCAGTTGGCCGTGCAAGCATCGAGCGGCTCGCTGTCGACGGCTGACAAGACCTCGCTGCAACAAGAAGTGACGCAGCGTATCAGCGAAATCAACCGTATCTCGTCGCAAACCACGTTCAACGGCACGAACCTGCTCGACGGCACCGCCGGCAGCAAGACGTTCCAGGTTGGCGCGAACGTCGGCCAGTCGATCACGATCGACCTCGGCTCGGCAGCAAACGTCTCGGCTCTGTCGCTCGGCGGCAGCAACCCGCAGAAGGGCACGGTCATCGGCACGGTCGACGGTCTGAGCCTGGGCGACACGGGTGCATCCGCAGCTTCCACCGCGGCAACGATCACGTCGGTCAACGTCATCGCTGACGGCTCGGGCGGCTACACGTTCACCGACCAGGACAACAAGGCGCTCGGCAGCTCGTTCGCCTCGTCGAACGTGTTCACGGGTCTGTCCGCAGGCAGCACGAGCATCAGCCTGAACAGCACCAACGTTCCTTCGGCAACCGCAGCTCAAACGTCCGAAGTCGGCGCGCTGACCGCGAACAACACGCCGCCGCAAGTGTCGCAAATCGACATCAGCAAGGCGAACGGCGCATCGTCCGCAATCGAGGCAGTCGACAACGCACTGGATGCAGTGAACTCGCTGCAAGCTCAGTTGGGCGCTGTGCAGAACCGCTTCAGCTCGGTTGCCGCTACCCAGACCGCGCAGTCGACCAACCTGTCGTCCGCTCAGTCGCAGATCACCGACGCGAACTTCGCGCAAGAAACCGCGAACCTCTCGAAGGCTCAGGTTCTGCAACAAGCTGGTATCTCGGTTCTGGCGCAAGCGAACTCGATGCCCCAGCAGGTTCTGAAGCTCCTCGGCTAAGCATCGCCGACGCAGTAACCGGCGCGTCTCGATCACGGCGCGCCGGCGACGTACCCAGGGAGGCTTGCCTCCCGATTTGCATTTCCGCCAGAGGCGCCTTCATGACGAATCGCCTGCTGACGGCGCAGTAAAACGCATCTTCAACCGCTCACGGCAAGAAGCCAGAAACGGAGCCATACATGTCCACGGTAGCAACCACTTCGGCATCCACGGTCGATCCGACCAGCGCCGTCCAGCAGGCCGCGCAGTCGATCATCAGTGGCTCGACCAACTCCACGATGGATGTGAACTCGCTCGTCACCGCCATCGTCAACGCGAAGGTCGCCGGACAGACGGATGCGCTGACAGCCAAGCAAACCAAGGACAACACCCAGCTCACCGCGGTCGGCACGCTCAAGTCCGTGCTGTCGCTTTTGCAAAGCTCGGTGAGTTCGCTCGCGGACGGCACGACGCTCGGCGCCTTCACGGCGACCGGCAGCGGCAAGGGTCTGACCGGCACGGCCAGCACCGGCGCGGTCGCGGGCACTTATTCGGTCGCGGTCAGCAACATCGCCACCTCGCAATCGCTTACCTCCACCGCGTTCACCAGCACCGCGCAACTCGGCACGGGCACGATGAAGCTGTCGGTGGGCGGCAAGGACATGTCGATCAGCATCGACTCTTCGAACAACACGCTCGCGGGCATTGCGTCCGCGATCAACAAGGCAAGCGGTAACCCCGGCATCACGGCGGCGGTCGTCAACGGCACCGATGGCGCGCACCTCGTGCTGCGCTCGGCGTCGACGGGCCAGGCCAACGGCATTACCGTGGCGGTCACGCCGAACATGCAGTCCGACGGCACGACGCCCGACGACAACGGTTTGTCCAAACTCAACGTGGCATCGACGTTGAGCGCCGCCACGACAGACTCGAACGGCAATGCGGTTCCGGCGCAGACGGCCATCAGCTCGTCGAACTGGACGCAGACGACGGCCGGCATGGACGCCAACTTCACCATCGCGGGCACGCCTGCCAGCAGCTCGACCAATGCGGTCACGACGGCGCTGTCCGGCGTGACGCTGAATCTCACGTCGGATGCGGTCGGCACGACCCAGACCTTGACCATCGCGCAGGACACGGCCACGCAGAAGACGGCCATCGATGGCTTCGTCACCGCGTACAACAACTTCATCACGACGGCCGCGTCGCTGACTTCGTTCGACTCGACCCAGGCAGCCGGTTCGCAAGGCGGCGCGCTGCTCGGCGACTCGATGATGAACACCATTCGCAACGCCCTTTCCAGCACGATTGCCAAGGGCGTGGGTTCCGGCACGAGCCAGGTGAACCTCGCATCGATCGGCATTACGCTGCAACCGGACGGCACGCTCAAGACCGACGAAGACGCGCTGACCGCAGCATTGTCGAGCAACTCGGGCGCGGTGGCATCGCTCTTCAATTCGAGCACGGGCGTAGCCGCGCAACTGAACAACAGCCTGACCGGATTTCTCGCGACAGGCGGTATCGTCGATACGCGCACGACCGCGCTCACCGCCGATCTTTCGAGCATCACGGACCAGCAAACCGCGCTCGCTTCCTACACGGCGCAATTGACCACGACCTACAACGATCAGTTCACCGCGCTCAACACGCTGATGTCGCAGATGGCGACGCAGGGCAGCTACCTGACCGCGCTCTTCGGCGGCACCAACAGCGCGGGCGCGCTGGCAAGCAACAAGTCGTAAGGAACGATCATGAACCAGCAAGAAATGATTCAACACGCCTGGGCACTGACCGAGGCGATCGAAGCAGCGGTCAACGAAGAAAACTGGGCGCGCGCGGCCGAACTCACAGAGGCGCGCACGCCGCTCCTGATGGCCGTGGAAGCGAATCAGCCGGCTGAATCGCTCGCGACCATTCGCCGGATTCAGGCGAGCATCGAAGCAACGATGGGCCGTGCGAACGCCGCGCAAGCCATGCTGTCGACGGCGTACCGCAAGTCGATGGATCAGGCGAAAGCCGCCGGACGATATCAACAAGCCGCGCGCTTCTAAAGTTTTTCCGGCACGCGCCGATAACCTTAATAAGAACAACGAGAAGAACGCGTCAGACATGACGCGGCGCTTCGCTCTTGATGCCCGCCTCGCGCGGGCATTTTTTATTTGCGTCGCTCGAAGGCTTCAGCGGCCGAGGGTTAAGGTCAGATAAGCCGCGTACAAGATGCCATTGCCAAGCAATGCCCACAACACCACGCCATTGCCGCGCGCGTTGAAGCGCAGCCATGCCGCCGCCGCGAGCGTGATCAGCACGCCGGTCAGCACTTCCACGCGCGGCTCCCACGGCGTCAGCATGATGCCGATGCCCGGCAGCAAGGTGCCCTGAAATACCATCGCGCCTGTGATGTTGCCGAACGCGAGCGTATCTTTTCCGCGTCGCGCCCAAAGAATGCTGTTCACCTTTTCCGGCAGTTCGGTCGCAATCGGAATGATGATGAGCGAGAGCAAGAGCGGCGATATGCCAAGCGCCGCCGACACGCCTTCCACACCGTGGATGAAGCCCTTCGCCCCGCCGACGAGCAGCACGATGCCGATCAGGAACTGCAGCATGATCGACCCGATACCGTTCGGCAAACCCACGCGGGTGATGAAGAGACGCTCGGGCGCTTCCGTGCCGTGTCCGCTTTCGACAAGACTCGCCGATGCCTTGAACGTGGTGATCACGTAGATCACGTATAAGCCGACGAGGCCGACCGCGAACATCGCCCGCACCTGCCACGCATGATGCGGCACGAACATGGCGCCGGCCGCAATCAGGAACGCGACGAGAAAGAAGTTCAGGTCGCGCGTGAAGCCGCTGCGCTCGGGCATGATCCGGCCGCGCAAGCCACGCGATTTGATGACCGCGAGCGTCATCAGGAAAGTGGAAAGCGTCGCGAGCATGAGTGGCGCGCCGAGAATGGCGCCGACACCGATTTCTTCGTTAACCGAACGGCTCGCCGTGCCGCCCAGCAGCGCGATGATCGGCACGGTCGTTTCCGGCAGCGCCGTGCCGACCGCCGCGAACAGCGATCCAGTCACGCCCTCCGATATGCCGAGCCGTTCGCCGAGATGTTCGAGCGCATTGGTGAAGAGTTCCGATGCGATGAGAATGACCGCGAGCATCAACGCGAGTTCGACGAAGAGCATCGTCATGCGGCACCTCGCGGGAAACGATGCAACGCGCATGCGCGAATGAGCGCGCAGCGAGACAGGGATTTTTGTAGTTGTGGGGACACGATGATTCCACGGTCGGACGTTCAGCGAACCACGATGCGCCATGCGCCGTCCGACCAAGAACGACAAAGCGCATCGATGGTCTCGCCAAACCGCCGGATGCGACAGCACCGACCGGTCGAACGCGCCACGGCAGCAAGGCCGAGGATGTTGACGCGTTCTCCTTCGCTGATGGAAGGAAGGCTACTCCCCAAAGACCGGGGCAGTGTAGCCTGAGCCGCCCGGTTCGGCAACCCGCACGGCGCGTTCGAGGCATAAGCGTATGCGCAACGATTCGTTGTCGAGCGGCGAGCGCTTCGCTAACCTAGCCGCGCGGATGCGCTACTTGCTCGCCACACGCGCACAGGGTAAAACCAGCCACAAGAACAATCGTAATGTGACCAGCCGGGTCACGGGAGATCTCATGCGCAACACACTTTTCGCTGCCGCCATCGCCGCGACGTTCGCCGTCGCGCCGCTTATCGCAATGGCCAAGCCGCTCACCATCTGCACAGAATCGAGCCCGGACGGCTTCGATGTCGTGCAGTTCAATTCGCTCGTCACGACCAACGCGTCGGCGGATGTCATCTTCAACACGCTCGTGTCATACGACGAGGCCGCGAAGAAAGTCGCGCCCGCGCTCGCCGAGAAGTGGGAGCTCAGCAGCGACGGTCTCACCTACACGTTCCATCTGCGTCCGAACGTGCAGTTCCAGACCACCGACTACTTCAAGCCAACGCGTCCGCTCAATGCCGACGATGTCGTCTTCACCTTCGAGCGCATGTTGTCGGACAGCAACCCCTGGCACAAGATCGCGGGCGCGAGCGGCTTTCCGCATGCGCAATCGATGGGTCTCGTGAAGCTCATCAAGGCCGTGACCAAGGTCGATGACAAAACGGTGAAGTTCGAACTCAACGAGCAGAACGCGACCTTCGTGCCGATCCTCACGATGGGCTTCGCATCGATCTACTCGGCGGAATATGCGGACAAGCTGCTGAAAGCGAACCAGCAAGTCGATCTGAACAGCAAGCCTGTCGGCACCGGTCCGTTCGTGCTCAAGAGTTATACGAAAGACGCGGTGATCCGTTATGACGTGAATCAGAGCTACTGGGGGCCGAAGCCTAAAATCGATCGCCTGATTTATGCCATCACGCCGGACGCCGCCGTGCGCGCGCAGAAGATCAAGGCGGGCGAATGTCAGATCGCGTTGTCGCCGAAGCCGCAGGACGTGCTCGACGCGAAGAAGGACAAGTCGCTGAAGGTTAGCGAGACGCCCGCATTCATGACCGCGTTCGTCGCGCTGAACACGCAGAAGAAGCCGCTCGATAACCCGAAGGTGCGGCAGGCGTTGAACATGGCGTTCGACCGCACCACCTATACGAAGACGGTGTTCGAAAACACGGGAACGCCCGCTGTGAACCCGTATCCGCCGAACACGTGGAGCTATGACAAGAACATCGCGGCGTACAAGTATTCGCCCGATGCCGCGAAGAAACTGCTCGCGGATGCAGGCTTGCCCAATGGCTTCGAAACGACCATCTGGGTGCGTCCGAACGGCAGTGTGCTGAACCCGAATCCGAAAGCTGGCGCCGAACTGCTGCAGGCGGATCTCGCGAAGATCGGCGTGAAGGCGCAGGTGAAGATTATCGAGTGGGGCGAACTCATCAAGGAAGCCAAGCAGGGCCAGCACGACATGCTCTTCATGGGCTGGGCCGGCGATAACGGCGATCCGGACAACTACCTCTCGCCGCTTTTCAGTTGCAATGCGGTGAAGTCGGGCATCAACTTCGCGCGCTTCTGCGACCCGCAACTCGATAAGCTCATCGCGGATGGCAAGGTCACCTCCGACGTCGCGAAACGCACGAAGGCTTATGTGGACGCGCAGAAGATCATCCACGATCAGGCGCTGTGGATTCCGCTCGTTTATCCGACTGCGGCGGCAATCACGCGTGCCAACGTCAGCGGCTATAACGTGAGTCCGTTCGGGCGGCAGAACTTCGGGGCTGTGTTGGTGCAGTAACGAGTTCTAAGCGGGCGAGTACCGGATCACCCCGTCCTCGCCCGTCTCGCGCGTAAGCGTGCCATCCAGCCACAACAAGTTCAGATGCGCGAGCGCTTCGCCAAGTGCGAAGGTCATCTGATGGATATCGAGCTTGCGCTTGAACATGATCGGCACGATATCTCCCGCGCTGCACGGACGCTGCGTGCACGCCTCGACCACTTCCGCAAGCCGCGCGCGATGATGGTCCCGCAACTGACCGATACGCGTGAGCACGCCGCGAAACGGCTTGCCATGCGAAGGCAAGGCGAGCACATCGGCGGGCATGTGTTCGTAGCGTCCCAACGATTCGAGATATAGCGCAAGCGGATTGCCTTCTGGCTCGATAGCGAACACGGACACGTTCGTCGAGATGCGTGGCAAAACCATATCGCCGGAAATGAGCAGCTTGTCCGCCGCGCAATACAGCGCACTATGTTCGGGCGAATGACCGTAGCCCGAAATGATTTGCCATTCGCGTCCGCCAATCGCGATGCGGTCGCCATCGCGGATACGGCGGAACTCGGCGGGGATGGAAGGCACGAGCGTCGGGTAATAGCTGTCGCGCTTTCTCAATGCATCGAGCGATGCCTCGTCCGTTAGACCATGCGCCGCGAAGTGCTTCGCCGCGCGCTCGCCGCCCGCGTTCGAGCCATCGCCCGCGGCCATCACGCGGCCCATTGCATACTCGCCGAGCGCAATCCAGAGACGCACGTTCCAGCGTGCCTTGTCGCCACCCTTGCAGATCCAGTCGGCAAGACCGAGATGATCCGGATGGCAATGCGTGACGATCACGCGCAGCACAGGCAAGCCGTCGAGCGCGCTGTCGAACACGCTTTCCCAGTTCGCGCGAATATTTTCGTTCGAGATGCCGCAATCGATGATGGTCCAACCCTGCACGCCATCGATCTCATCGCGCAATAGCCACAGATTGATGTGATCGAGCGCGAACGGCAAAGGCATGCGCAGCCAGTAAAGGCCAGGCGCGACTTCCTTCACGCGCCCCGCTTCGGGCAATTCGTCGGCAAAAACATAATCGAGTTGATGTTCGAGTGCGTTCATTCTTTTGCGCCTCTGAAGTGTGCATGAATGCGGGTTCAAGCCACGTTGCAATTTCGCCAGGTTGACGATAACGTAAACCTCATTCTAACGTCGCATGTGTGATCACGTGCTCCGGCGCCGGCAATGACTCAAGCCATTCACTACACCATCAGCGAACTGGCGCGCGAGTTCGACATCACGTCGCGCGCCATTCGCTTCTACGAAGACCACGGTCTACTCGCGCCCGAGCGCGAAGGCGCGAACGGCCTGCGGCGTGTGTATTCGTCACGCGATCGCACGCGCCTGAAACTCACGCTACGCGGCAAGCGGCTCGGCTTTACGTTGTCGGAGATTCGCACGCTGCTGGACTTGTACGACTCGCCCACGGGCGGCACGCGGCAGTTGCAGGCTTTTGTCGATACCATCGCGGCGCATCGCGAAGTGCTCGAGCGGCAACTCGTCGATCTCACCACGACACTCGCCGAACTCGAAACATACGAGAAGCAAGGCCGCGCGCTCCTTGCCGCTGGCGTCGAAAAGCGCGCCCGCAGAGCCAAAGCCGCATGATGGCCAACGAGACGCCCAGCCGACATGAATCACTTCCCCAAGCTGCTCTCGTCGCAAATAGGTTTCGATGTCGCGCAGACGATACTCGAAGGCTTCGATCGCCATTACCGCGTCTTTCGCGAAGCGGCAGTCGAGGCGAAGCATCTGTTCGAGGAAGGCAACTGGCAAGCGCTCGCGCAACGCGCACGCGACCGCATCGCGTCTTATGACGATCGCGTCGCGGAATGCGTGACGTCGCTGGAAGACGAGTACGAAGCCGAGACCATCGACGATGAAATCTGGCAGCAGATCAAGCTGCACTTCATCGGCTTGTTGACGACGCATCGGCAGCCGGAATGCGCGGAGACGTTCTTCAACTCGGTGTGCTGCAAGATCCTGCATCGCTCGTATTTCAACAACGATTTCATCTTCGTGCGGCCCGCCATTTCGACGGAATACATCGAGAACGACGAGCCCGCCGCCAAGCCGACGTATCGCGCGTATTACCCCGAGAAAGACGGGCTGCAGGCCACGCTCGAACGCATCGTCACGAACTTTCAGCTGGAGCCTTCGTTCGAGGATTTGCCGCGCGACGTGCATTGCGTGGTGGATGCAATCGAAGAGGCCTTTGGCCAACTCACGCCCGCGCCGAACTTTCAGATTCACGTGCTCTCGTCGCTGTTCTTTCGCAACAAGGCGGCATATGTCGTCGGGCGCATCATCAATGGCGATGCCTTACTTCCGTTCGCGGTTGCCATCCGTCACACGCAGCCGCACTTGCTGGCGCTCGACACCGTGCTTTTGAACCGGGAGCAGTTGCTCGTCATCTTCAGCTTCTCGCATTCGTACTTTCTCGTCGACATGGAAGTGCCGTCCGCGTATGTGCAGTTCTTGCGCAGCATCATGCCGGGCAAGCCGAAGGCCGAAATCTATACCTCGGTGGGCTTGCAGAAGCAGGGCAAGAATCTGTTCTATCGCGACCTGCTGCATCATCTGAAACATTCGAGCGATCGCTTCATCGTGGCGCCCGGCATCAAGGGGCTCGTGATGATCGTGTTCACGCTGCCTTCGTTTCCTTACGTGTTCAAGCTCATAAAGGACGCGTTTCCGCCGCCGAAGGAAACCACGCGCGAGAAGATTCAGGGCAAGTATCAACTCGTCAAGCGTCACGACCGCGTGGGCCGCATGGCCGACACGCTCGAATATTCGAGCGTCGCGCTGCCGCTTGCGCGCCTCGACGATGCGTTGATCCGCGAACTTGAAAAAGAAGCGCCTTCGATGATCGAATACGAAGGCGACAAGCTCGTCATCAAGCACGTGTATATCGAACGGCGCATGGTGCCACTCAATCTCTTTCTGCAAGGCGGCAGCGACGCGGACGTCGATCACGGCATCCGCGAATATGGCGACGCAATCAAGCAGTTGATTCAGGCGAACATCTTTCCCGGCGACATGCTGTACAAGAATTTCGGCGTGACGCGCCACGGGCGTGTCGTGTTTTACGATTACGATGAAATCGAGTATCTGACCGATTGCAACGTGCGTAGCGTGCCGCCGCCGCGCTACGAGGAAGACGAGCTGTCCGGGGAACCGTGGTATACCGTCGGGCCGCACGACATCTTTCCGGAGACGTACGGCACGTTCCTGCTCGGCGATCCGCGCGTGCGCGAAGCATTCATGCGTCATCACGCGGATTTTTTCGATCCCGCGCTGTGGCAGCGTCACAAGGAGCAGCTGCAACGAGGCGAACTCGCCGATTTTTTCCCCTACGACCGGGCCCTGCGATTCTGCATCCGCTATCCGGAGCGTTTCGACAAGGCAACGGCATCGATACGCGCGGCTTGATACATCATCGAGCGCGCAAGTACCCGAAACACGACCATCACCATGACTGAGCAAAACGACCAAGCCTTCCATCCCCTCGCCCATCTCTTCGACAACAATCAGGCGTGGGTCGAACGCAAGCTATCCGACGACGCGGAGTTCTTCACGCGCCTCGCGCACCAGCAGGCGCCGGAGTATCTGTGGATCGGCTGCTCCGACTCGCGCGTGCCGGCGAACCAGATCATCGGCTTGCCGCCCGGCGAAGTGTTCGTGCATAGAAACATCGCGAACGTGGTCGTTCACTCGGACCTCAATGCGCTGTCCGTCATTCAGTTCGCGGTGGACTTGCTGAAGGTGAAGCACATCATGGTCGTCGGCCACTACGGCTGCTCGGGCGTGGGTGCGGCGCTCGTCGGCCAGCGCGTGGGTCTCGCGGACAACTGGTTGCGGCACGTCGAGGACGTGCGCGAAAAACACGCAGCGCTGCTCGATGAATGGCCGGTTGGAGAAGCGCGGCACCGGCGTCTGGTCGAACTCAATACCATCGAGCAGACGCTCAACGTGTGCCGCACGACCATCGTCAACGACGCGTGGGCGCGCGGTCAGGACCTCACCGTGCACGGCTGGACCTATGGCGTGCACGATGGCCGCTTGCGCAACATGGGCATGATGATCAGCGCGCAAGACCAGGTGGATTCAACCTATCAGGCATGCCTCGCCGCGTTGACGCGCGGCGGCGCGCATGCCGCGGCGAACGATGTGATCGCGTCGGATGCGGCGCGGCTCGGCGACGTTCCCGCCGTCATTCAAGGCGTCATCAAGGAGCTGAAACATGAGTGAGACATCGAAGGATTCCGTGGTCATCGTATCGGCGGCACGCACGCCGATGGCCGCATTTCAGGGCGATTTCGCCGCGATGACCGCGCCGCAGCTCGGCGCGGTCGCGATTCGCGCGGCATGCGAACGCGCGGGTCTCGAACCCGCGCGGATCGACGAAGCGATCATGGGCTGCGTGCTGCCTGCGGGCCAAGGTCAAGCGCCTGCACGGCAAGCGGCGCTCGGCGCGGGCTTGCCGCTTTCCACCGGCAGCACGACCATCAACAAGATGTGCGGCTCCGGCATGCGCGCGGCCATGTTCGCGCACGACATGCTGCTGGCGGGCTCGGCCGATGTGATCGTCGCGGGCGGCATGGAAAGCATGACGAATGCGCCGTATGTGTTGCCGAAGGCTCGCGGCGGCATGCGCATGGGTCACGGTCAGGTGCTCGACCACATGTTCCTCGACGGCCTCGAAGACGCTTACGACAAGGGGCGTCTCATGGGCGCGTTCGCGGAGCAATGCGCGTCGTCGTATGAGTTTTCGCGCGAATCGCAAGATGCGTTTGCCGTCGAGTCGTTGCGACGCGCTCAGCGCGCCAACGACGACGGTTCCTTCGCCTGGGAAATCGCGCCCGTCACGGTGCAAGGCAGAAAGGGCGATACGGTCATCGCGCGCGACGAACAGCCGTTCAAGGCGAACATCGAGAAGATTCCATCGCTCAAGCCCGCGTTTGCCAAGGACGGCACGGTGACGGCCGCGAATTCGTCGTCCATCTCCGATGGCGCCGCCGCGCTCGTGATGATGCTCGAATCCACCGCCAAGCGGTTGGGCGTGACGCCGCTCGCGCGAGTCGTGGGTCACAGCACTTTCGCGCAGCAGCCCGCGTTGTTCACGACCGCGCCGGTTGGCGCCATTCGCAAGCTGTTCGAGAAGAACGGCTGGCGTTCCGGCGATATCGATCTCTACGAAATCAACGAGGCCTTCGCCGTAGTCGCCATGGCCGCGATGCGCGAGCACGATCTGCCGCACGACAAGGTCAACGTGAACGGCGGCGCGTGTGCGCTCGGACATCCTATCGGCGCGTCCGGCGCGCGCATTCTCGTGACCTTGCTTGCGGCGCTGAAGGCTCGCGGGCTCAAGCGCGGCGTTGCGAGCTTGTGTATCGGCGGCGGCGAAGCGACGGCCATGGGTATCGAACTGGTCTAAAGAGTTGGCGCCGTGCCACGACCATCCATAACAAGGGAAGATTGCACGTGACTTATCAGGTACATGGCGTTTCGTCATCGGGAAACTGCTACAAGGTGCGGCTCGCGCTCGAACAACTGAATCTGCCCTACGTCTGGCACGAAGTGGACATGATGAACGGCGCCACGCGCACCGAGTCGTTCCTGAAGCTCAATCCGAATGGCAAGGTTCCGGTGCTCGTCATCGACGAACAAATGGCGCTCACCGAATCGAACGCCATTCTCTGCTATCTCGCCGATGGCACGCCGCTCCTGCCCGCCGACCGGCTCGAACGCGCGCGCGTGCTGCAATGGATGTTCTTCGAGCAATACAGTCACGAGCCATATGTCGCGGTGGCGCGCTTCATCAAGCAGTTCCTGAAGAAGCACGACGATCCGCGGCTGCCCGACAAGATCGCTGGTTCGTACCGCGCGCTCGACGTGATGGAGCAGCATCTCGCCACGCGCACGTTCTTCGCCGCCGAGCGCTACACGGTGGCCGATATCGCGCTTTACGCTTACACGCATGTCGCGGATGAAGCCGGTCTCGATCTCGCTAGCTATCCGGCCATTCGCGCCTGGCTCGCGCGCGTGAAGAACCAGCCGGGGCGCATCGACATGCCGAGCGTGGATCAATGAAGCCGGTGGAATGTCCTTGCGGCGGAGCATCGCCCAATCAACATCCGAACGCCCGCGCGCCGCGTTATGAAGCATGCTGCGGGCGCTTTATCGAAGGCGGCGCCTTTCCGGCGAACGCAATGGAACTCATGCGTTCGCGCTATACCGCTTACGTCCTCGGCAATACGACCTACCTGCGCGCGACCTGGGACGACAAAAGCCGCCCGCCCGATCTCGATGTCTCGAACGACACGCACACACGCTGGCTCGGTTTGCAAATCAAACGTCACGCTGTGATCGATACACAACACGAGGAAGTCGAATTCGTCGCGCGCTACAAGGTCGAAGGGCGAGCGCATCGCTTGCACGAAGCCAGCCGCTTTTGCCGCGACAACGCCGGCCATTGGGTCTATATCGACGGTGACATAAAAGAAAAGTAAATGTCTCTTTAAAACATATAAATCCGATTCAGTATTAATTTCCTTGATTTCTCCTTTCAAATTAAATGGTTACGGGGTTACGCTTATTGTGCAGTGCAATTTTGAACAGTTAATCTCTCTTCACGTCAGGGCGCAGTCATTGCCGCGCCCCGATGTTCGCAGCGAAGCCCCGTATTGAAGCCAATTGTCATGCCTTTTCTAGGCATGGCTCCCGGAACCCGCATTCGATACTGCTCATCATGAGCAGCGAGATAGGTTTGTGACTTCAATCGTGCATTTGGGGCCAAGCCAATCAAGCCTTAATCGGAGCGAGGCGGAGTTAAGGGATGGCGATCAGAACCTGGTTGGTCGGATGCAGCATGGTGTGCTCACTTGCGACATCGTTCTTCACGACTGTCGTGAAAGCCGAACCGATCGGCGGCGTTCGCCCCTCCGAAGGGCTTTCAGCCCCCGTCTTCGGCCAGATACCCGACGCGCTCGACGCTCACCTTCCGGTCGTCGGCAATGGTCTGAACGAAAGCATCGTTCAAATTCCCGAAGCCGACATCTCGCTCGAAACGACCGTTTTCAAACCGGACGGCGCGGGTCCTTTCCCGATGATCGTCTTCAACCACGGCAAGCTCCCCGGCGACTCCCACGCCCAACCGCGTAATCGGCCGGTCGCGCTCGCACGCGAGTTCGTGCGTCATGGCTATGTCGTGGTCGTGCCGAATCGTCGCGGCTTCGCGGGCTCGGGCGGCGACTACGCCGGCCATGGTTGCGATGTCGAAGCCAACGGCTTCGCGCAGGCGGAAGACGTCGCCGCAGCGGTCGCGTACATGAGCCAGCAGCCTTATGTCGACAAGACGCATATTGTCGTGGGCGGCACTTCGCACGGCGGCTTGACGACGATGGCCTACGGTGCGCGCGAAGCGGTCGCGGCGCCGGGCGTGCGCGGTCTCATCAATTTCTCGGGCGGTCTGCGTCAGGACGAATGCGCCGGCTGGCAAAAAAATCTCGTCGATGCCTTCGGCGCTTATGGCGAGAACGTTCGTTTGCCTTCGCTGTGGCTCTACGGTGACAACGATTCGGTGTGGCAAGGCGACTTGTCCACGCAGATGTATGCCGCGTTCGTGTCGCACGGCGCACGCGCGCAGATGACCGACTTCGGCACCTACAAGAACGACGCGCATCGGCTCGTCGGCGACCGCGACGGCGTGCAGGTCTGGTGGCCGCGCGTGAAGGCGTTCCTCGCGCAAGTCGGCATGCCGACCACGGTGCAATATCAGGTCGCCGAGCCGCATTCGCCGAAGGCCACCGACTTTGCGAACCTCGATGCCGTGCAATCCGTGCCCTTCATCGATGAAAGCGGCCGCAACGGCTATCGCAACTTCCTGAGCCAATATTCGAGCCGCGCGTTCGCCGTGTCGAACTCGGGCGCGTGGTCGTGGGCTGAAGGCGGCGACGACCCGATGTCCGTCGCGCTCGCCAGTTGCCAGAAGCAGAGCGCCGATCCCTGCAAGCTCTACGCGGTGGATAACGCCGTCGTGTGGAACGAAGCGGGCGAGCAAACGCAGACGGCATCGCGCTGATACGCTTCTTCCCTCCAAATTTTTCGAACGCCGGCCTTGCGCCGGCGTTTTTGCTTCTTTCGCCCGTGTTGGCGGTCCGTTCGGCGAAGTTAGCCGCGATCGTGCTTTTCACCACTTCGTGGAAGCGTGCGCAGGCGATCCAGGACCCGGCCGAAAAGCGAAGCTTCCGGATATTTTCGCCATAATCGAAGCGCGCGAAGTCAGGCGCAATCCTCGAATAGCGCAGGCCCTCGCGGCTTGCCCGATGTATCCGGCTGGCGCCATGCGCCGCCTGGGAGCCGTTTTTGAACACAGAAGACAATCAGGACTGGGTCGCGCGCTCGCTCGCCGCGGTGTGGCACCCGTGCACTCAGATGAAACACCACGAGCGCATGCCGCTCGTGCCCATCGCGCGCGGCAAGGGCGCGTGGCTCTACGACCCGGCGGGCAACCGCTATCTCGACGCCATCAGTTCGTGGTGGGTCAATCTGTTCGGCCACGCGAATCCCGACATCAACCGCGCGCTCAAGGATCAGCTCGATACGCTCGAACACGCGATGCTCGCGGGCTGCACGCATGCGCCCGCCGTCGAACTGGCCGAACGGCTGTCCGCGCTCACACGGCACACGCTCGGTCATGCTTTTTTTGCGTCCGATGGCGCGTCCGCCGTCGAGATCGCGTTGAAGATGAGCTTTCACTTCTGGCACAACCGTGGGCAAAGTGAAAAGCGCGAGTTCGTGTGCATGGCGAACAGCTATCACGGCGAAACCATCGGCGCGCTCGGCGTGACCGATGTCGCGCTCTTCAAGGACGCATACGATCCGCTGATCCGCCACGCGCATGTGGTCGCATCGCCGGCGGCGAGCGGCGAAGACCAAGCCATCGACGCCATGCGCGCGCTCTTCGAACAACGCGCCGCGCATCTCGCCGCCGTGATCGTCGAGCCGCTCGTGCAATGCGCGGCCGGCATGGCGATGTACGACGCGTCGTATCTCACCCGCTTGCGCGCCCTGTGCGATGAACACGGCGTGCATTTGATCGCCGATGAGATCGCGGTCGGCTGCGGCCGCACCGGCACCTTCTTCGCGTGCGAGCAAGCGGGCATCTGGCCGGACTTCGTGTGCTTGTCGAAGGGCATCAGCGGCGGTTATCTGCCGCTTTCCATCGTGCTCACGCGCGATGACATCTACGCCGCTTTCTACGATGACGACGTTACGCGCGGCTTTCTGCATTCGCATTCGTACACGGGCAATCCGCTTGCATGCCGCGCCGCGCTCGCGACGCTCGATCTGTTCGAAAGCGCCAACGTGCTCGCGGAGAATCGCCGCAAAGCCGCGCTTTTGCGCGAGGCCTTGCAGCCGCTCGTGAAGCATGAACGCGTGCGCAATCTACGCGAGCGCGGCACGATCTTCGCGTTCGATGTCGTCACCGAAGATCGCGCGTTCTCGCGTCGCTTCTTCGAGTTGGGGCTGGAGCGCGAACTGTTGCTGCGTCCTATCGGCAAGACGGTTTATCTGATGCCGCCATACGTGCTCACCGACGACGAACTCGCGCTGCTCGCCAGGCGCACGCGCGAAACGCTCGATGCCACGCTCGCCGCCGCCGAGGCCACCGCATGAGCGACACATCGAAAGCGCTCTACGAAACGCTGCAGCAAGGACTCGCCGATATCGACGCGCGCGGTTTGCGCCGCCGTCGCAGAACCATCGACAGCGCGTGTTCGGCCCATATGACCGTCGATGGCCGCGCGATGATCGGCTTCGCGAGCAACGACTATCTCGGTCTCGCCGCCCACGAAGCGCTGCGGGAAGCGCTTGCCGAAGGCGCGTCGCTGTATGGCGCGGGCAGCGGCGGCTCGCATCTGCTGGGCGGCCATTCGCGCGCCCACGCGCAACTCGAAGACGATCTCGCCGCGTTTTCCGGCGGCTTCGTCGACGACCCGCGCGCGCTTTACTTCAGCACCGGTTACATGGCCAATCTCGCCGTGCTCTCGACGCTCGCCGGACGCGGCACGATGGTGTTCTCCGACGCGCTGAATCATGCGTCTCTGATCGATGGCGTCAGGCTCTCGCGCGCGCAGGTGCAAATTTATCCGCACGCCGACATGGAAGCGCTCGACGCCATGCTCGATGCATCGCAAGCGGACGCGACGACGAAGCTCATCGTGACGGATACCGTGTTCAGCATGGACGGCGATATCGCGCCGTTGCAAAGTCTCGTGGAACTCGCGGAGAAATACGGTGCGTGGCTCGTCGTCGACGATGCCCACGGCTTCGGCGTGCTCGGTCCGCAAGGTCGCGGCGCGCTCGCGCAATTCGCGCTGCGCTCGCCGCATCTCGTCTATGTCGGCACGCTAGGCAAGGCGGCGGGCGTTTCCGGCGCGTTCGTCGCGGCAAGCGAGACGGTCATCGAATGGTTGATCCAGCGCGCGCGGCCTTATATCTTCACGACCGCGTCGCCGCCTGCCGTGGCGCACGCCGTATCCGTGAGCATCGGGTTGATCGGCAGCGAAGACGGCGATGCGCGACGCAAGCATCTGGCATCGCTCATCGAAACGACGCGCGGCATGTTGAAACGCACACGCTGGTTGCCGGTCGAATCGAAGACGGCGGTGCAGCCGCTCGTCATCGGCGGCAACGACGAAACGCTCGCGCTCGCCGCCGCGCTCGACAAACGAGGCCTCTGGGTTCCCGCGATCCGCCCGCCGACCGTGCCCGCGGGGACATCGCGCTTGCGCATTTCGTTATCGGCCGCGCATGGCGACGACGACCTCGCCCGACTCGACGAAGCACTTGGCACGCTCAGTAAAGAAACGACATGACCGCTTTATCGCTATTCGTCGCCGGCACCGATACGGAGATCGGCAAGACCTTCGTCTCGTGCGCGCTGTTGCATGGCTTCGCGCGCGCGAACTTGCGCGCCGCCGCGATGAAACCCATCGCGTCCGGCGCAATCGAACGTGACGGCGTGCTGCATAACGAAGACGCCGATCAACTCGATGCCGCCGCCAACGTCGCGCTGCCGCCCGCCATTCGCACGCCGTTCATGATGCGCGAGCCGATTGCGCCGCATATCGCCGCCGCGCGTGAAGGCATTGCGCTGGATATCGGGCGCATCGTAAAGGCGCATCGCGTGGCGTGCGATCATGCGGATATCGTCGTCGTGGAAGGCGTGGGCGGCTTTCGCGTGCCGCTAGACGATACCCATGACACCGCCGATCTCGCCGTCGCGCTGAAGCTGCCGGTCGTGCTCGTGGTCGGCATGCGGCTCGGCTGCATCAGCCATGCGTTGCTGACCGCCGAGGCGATCACGTCGCGCGGCTTGCGCATCGCGGGCTGGGTGGCGAATCGCGTCGATCCGCACATGCTTTATCCGGAAGAAAACATTCATTCGCTGCAACACCGGCTCGATGCACCGCTCATCGGCGTGATTCCGCATTTCGCGCCATCCGACGCCGCGCGCGCCGCCGATCATCTCGACACGCGCCTTCTGCTCGACCGGCTTTTACTCAAGGACTGAATTCATGACGCAGACCATCACTGCCAACGCATCGTTGCAAACTGCCGCGCAAACCTCCGCGCCGACGCAAACGCCCGCGCAGGCGCGCTGGAAAGTCGCCGATATCGTCGCGCTTTACGACCTGCCGTTCAACGACCTGCTGTATCGCGCGCAAACGGTGCATCGCGAACATTTCGATCCGAACGCCGTACAGCTCTCCACGCTTCTGTCGATCAAGACCGGCGGCTGCGAGGAAGATTGCGCGTACTGTCCGCAGTCCGTGCATCACGACACCGGCCTGCAAGCCGACAAGCTGATGGCCGTGGATGAAGTGCTGAAGGCCGCCGCAGCCGCCAAGGCCAACGGCGCGACGCGCTTTTGCATGGGCGCGGCGTGGCGCAATCCGAAGGATCGCCATCTTGAGCCGATCAAGGACATGATTCGCGGCGTCAAGGCAATGGGACTGGAAACCTGCGTGACGCTTGGGATGCTGGAGCCGCATCAGGCAGAAGGCTTGCGCGATGCCGGCCTCGATTACTACAACCACAATCTCGATACGTCGCCCGAGTTCTACGGCCAGATCATTTCGACGCGCACGTATCAGGATCGTCTCGATACGCTCGAACGCGTGCGCGATGTGGGCATCAACGTGTGCTGCGGCGGGATTGTCGGCATGGGCGAATCACGGCGTGAACGCGCCGGTTTGATCTCGCAGCTCGCCAACATGGAGCCGTATCCGGAGTCGGTGCCGATCAACAATCTCGTGCAAGTGGCCGGAACGCCGCTCACGGGCACCGCGCGGCTCGATCCCTTCGAGTTCGTGCGCACGATCGCGGTGGCGCGTATCACCATGCCCAAGGCGATGGTCCGTCTTTCGGCCGGACGCGAGCAGATGGATGAAGCGTTGCAGGCGCTTTGTTTCGCGGCGGGCGCGAACTCGATCTTCTACGGCGATCAGTTGCTCACGACGAGCAACCCGCAAGCCGAAGCGGACCGCAAGCTGATCGAGCGTCTGGGAATGCGCGCGGAATCGGCGCAGAACGTCAGCGCGGAAGAACGCGGCTGCTCGAACTGAGCGGAGAGTAAAAAGAAAAGGGCTCGCGCGTGGCGAGCCCTTTCGGTTATTTCTTCTCGACCACCTGATCGAAAGTCCCGCCATCGGCGAAATGGGTTTGCTGCGCCTTCTGCCAGCTACCGAAGATCTGCTCCACCGTGAACGTCTTGAGCGGCTTGAACTCGCTTGCATGCTTGGCCAGCACCTCCGCGTTACGCGGCCGCAAATGATGCTGCGCGATGATCTCCTGCGCTTGCGGCGTGTAAAGAAAGTCCACGTATGCCTGCGCCTCCTTGCGCGTGCCGCGCTTGTCCACCACCTTGTCGACGATGGAAACCGGCGGCTCCGCCAACAGGCTCGATGACGGATACACCGCATCGAAGTCCTTCGCGCCGACGCCTGCTTCGATCAGTCCGACTTCGTTCTCGAAAGTCACGAGCACGTCGCCGATATTGCGCTGCGTGAAGGTCGTGGTCGCACCGCGCCCACCGGTGTCAAGCGTCGGCACGTTGGCGAGGATCGCTTTCTCGAAGTCCAGCGCCTGCGCATCGGTTGCGCCCTGCTGCTTCTTGTAGCCCCACGCCGCGAGATACGTGTAGCGGCCATTACCCGAAGTCTTCGGATTCGCGATGATCACTTGCACGCCCGGCCGCGCGAGATCGCTCCAGTCCTTGATGTTCTTCGGATTGCCCTTTCGCACGAGGAACACCATGGTCGTCGTGTAGGGCGCGCTGCCGTTCGGAAGACGCGTGCGCCAGTTGGCCGGAACGAGTTGACCGCGTTCGGCAAGCAGGTCGATGTCGTTGGGCTGATTCATCGTCACGACATCGGCTTGCAGTCCCTGAAGCACCGACAGCGCCTGCGCGCTCGACGCCCCATGCGACTGCTTCACCGTCACCGTTTCGCCCGCGCGGCTTTTGTAGTCGGCGATGAACGCCGTATCGATGTCCTTGTACAGTTCGCGCGTCACGTCGTAGGAGACGTTGAGCAACGAAGTATCGGCATGCGCGATGCCCGCCGTCATATAGAGCGCCGCGGCTGCCATCAGCACGCGCTTACTGTATCCCGCCATATCGTCCTCAAGAATGCGATTGCAAAAGAAAGGCCGCGCGATGGCGGCCGGATGGTTCATGTTCGTCGATGAAACCGGGCGCATCAGCCATACGCGTGCTCGTGCAAGGAGACTTCGCCCGCGAAACTTTCAGCAGGGTAAGCATATTGAGCCAGCGTGTCGATGAAATATTTCGCGCGCGGCCACGGACCGAAACCCGCCGCCGTGTTGATATGACCGGCATCGCCGAGATTCACGAACGCGCTCGAAAGCCGTGCTGCAAGATCGCGCGCGTGGTCGAGCGGCATCCACGGATCGGTTTCGCTGCCGACGAGAATGGAAGGCACGGCAAGACGCGTCGGCTCGAAGTGACCGGCGAAACGGAACTTCTCCGGGCTCGCGGGCGCGACGAACAATACGCCGACGACTTCGGCATCGGTTCGTTTCTGCGCGAGCGCGTGCGCCGTCGCGAGACAGCCGAAGCTATGCGCGGCGAGCACGACAGGACGGCGAATGGTCGCTAGTTGCGCGAGCACCGCGTTCGCCCAGATGTCGAGATGCGGTGCGTCCCAGTCTGCCTGTTCGACACGCGATGTATCGGCATACTGATGCTCGAGCCAGCTTTGCCAGTGCGCGCCCTCGCTGCCGTGCAAGCCGGGCACCGTCAGCAGCGCGGGGCGCGGTGTTCGATTGCTGGTCGTCATGTGCGGTTCTCGCTGACATTGTTCACCTTGCATTTTCGCGTGGCGCGCGGCAAGGACGAACGAATCAATCGTCATGTCGATATGCTCGCGGATGCAGCCGCACGCTTTTGCACCCTTTAGAATGGGTGGATCGAACGACGGAGGCGGACGTTGAAAATCATCTTCTACGAAGAGCACGCGGACACTGACGCATGGCTCGGCGGTTTGCGCCGCGAACTGCCGGACGCCGATCTGCGCATCTGGCAGCCTGGCGACACCGCGCCCGCCGATTACGCCATCGTCTGGCGCGCGCCGCGCGAACTCTTTGCGAACCGGCCGGAATTGGAGGCCATCTTCAATCTCGGCGCGGGCGTCGATGCAATTCTCGATGTCGAGCGCAAGGAACCCGGCACGTTGCCGCCGAACGCCACGCTCGTGCGTCTGGAAGACACCGGCATGGCGCAACAAATGGTCGAGTATTCGACGTATGCCGTTCTGCGCTATCTGCGCCGCTTCGACGAATACGAAGCGCTGCAAAGGGAGGGACGCTGGCAGAAGCTCACGCAGCATGCGCGCGCATCGTTCACGGTGGGTGTGCTGGGTCTCGGCGTTCTCGGTGGTGAAGTGGCGCGCGGGCTTCTCGAGCTCGGCGTGCCGGTGCGAGGCTACAGCCGCACGGCGAAGACAATAGAAGGTGTCGAGGTTTATGCGGGTCCCGAGCGCTTCGATGCGTTTCTGGATGGCGTGCACGTGCTCGTCAACTTGCTGCCGCATACACCGGACACGGAAGGCATTCTCAACGCGCGCACTTTCGCGAAGCTCGCGCGCGGTGCTTATCTCGTGAACGTGGCGCGCGGTCCGCATCTCGTCGATGACGACCTTCTCGCCGCCCTCGATAGCGGCCAGCTCGCCGCCGCGACGCTCGATGTGTTTCATGTCGAGCCGTTGGCCAAGGAGCATCCGTTCTGGAAGCATCCGCGCGTGTCGGTCACGCCGCATATCTCGGCGGAGACGTTGCGCCAGGAGAGCATCGTGCAGATCGCGGCGAAGATCAAGGCGCTGTCGCGCGGGGAAACCATTGGCGGTATCGTGGACTTTTCGCGAGGGTATTGAATGCGAAAACCGTAAGCGGCGCTGCCGTCTTGCCTGAAGGAGACAGCAGCGCCGGCCTCACATGGTTTTTGCCTCGATCGGCATGAAGCCTTCATCGCGCAAATACCGCACATAGACACGCATCAACCGCGCACGGTCGATTGTAAGACTCACATCGAACTGCGCGAGCCGGCTGATCGTGCCGATCTGTTCGACCGGCATGTCGTGCCAGTCGAGGTCGCCCGTGTAGAAATCACGGAGAAGCCCCAGACCGTTAGTCGGGTCTATCGTCGCGAGGCGCTGCTTCCACGCTTCCGGCGTTTCCGGATTCGCGCGCAGACCTTGCCTGGCGAGCGCATCGAACCATTCCGCCTGTTCAATACGCTCCGGGTTCTGCAGATTTGCCACATGCAATCCATCTCGCGGATGCAGCGCCAGCGCGCATACGGCGCGGGCGAGCAAATCGACCGGCGTCATTTCCACGGGCTGCCCCGTGGCAGGATACGCGCCCATCTGAATGCATCCCTGATTGAAGAGCCAAAAGTGGTTATGCCGATAGTTGCTATAGCCGCTCTCCCCGTGCCCCGTGACGTTGCCCACGCGCACGACCGTGGCCGGCAAGCCGTATGCGCGGCTATACGCCAGCACGCGCTGCTCGCCGACCCATTTGCCAAGCAAATAGCCGTTGTCGGACTGCGGCCTCGCGCCGTCGATACGCTCTTCGACGCGTGTCGCGCCTTGTTGCATCATCGGCACGGACATGGTGGAAAGGAAGCACAACGGCTTCATGCGCACCGATAACGCAAGTTGCAGCAACGTTTCGGTGCCGCCCACGTTCGCGGCCTTCAAACTGCCGTAACCGTGCAGATGATGTACGAGCGCGCCGCAATGCAGGATTGCATCCGCACGCTCGGCGAGCTGCTGCCAGTCGGCATCGGACAGACCGAGACGCGGCCGCCCGAGATCGGCGCACAGCACCTGCACGCGCGAAAAATCGATTGCCAGACCGGCTGCACGCGCTTCATCGACAAGACGCGCAAGGCCCGCTGCGGGATCGGCGCAGCGTTGAAGACAGAAGATCGTATCGGTCCGACGGCTCAGTTCGGCCAGCAAATGAATGCCGATAAACCCGCTCGCGCCCGTCAGAATCACGCTGCCGATGCGCGCGCCGTCTTTCTCGTGCCACGGCGGCAGCGCAACGTCGGGCGCCGCGAGCGGCAAGGCGGCGTCCGCGACGGCGCGGGCGATGTCGTCGTAACCATCGCCATTGGCGAGAGCCGCGATGGTCGGCGCGCGATAAAACGCTGGAATCGCGAAATCGATGCCCGTCTCGGCGCGCACGCGCGCATGCATGCGCATTGCGAGAATGGAGTTGCCGCCGAGACGAAAGAAGTCGTCTTCGCGGCTGACGGTATCGAGATTGAGCAGCGCACACCAGATCGCGGCGATGTCCGCTTCTACTCCCGCGCGCGGCGGTGCGCCGCTCGATCGTGCCGCCGGCTCGGGCAGCGCTCGGCGATCGATCTTGCCGGAACCCGAAACGGGCAAAGCCGTAAGCTCGGTATAGCGCGCGGGCGCCATGTAATCCGGCAACGCGGCCGCAACCTGCGCGCGCAGCCTGTCTTCATCGACGTACGCATCCGCTTGCAGCACGTAATAAGCCGCGATGTAGCGTTGCTCGCCTTCGCCGCGCATCGCGCAGGCCACGCTCTCCACGCCCGGCACGCTGGCAAGCTCGTTCTCGATTTCGCCCAGCTCGATCCGAAAACCCCGCAGCTTGATCTGTTCGTCGTTGCGGCCGAAGTACTCGATTTCGCCATTCGCGAGATAGCGGCCGAGGTCGCCGGTCTTATACATCCGTGCATAGGGCTTGCCCGCAAACGGATCGGCAACGAAGCGGCGCATGGTCAGTGTCGATTCGTTGCGATAGCCGCGCGCGAGATTCGCCCCGCCGATACAAATCTCGCCGATGGAGCCCACCGGCACGCGTTGCGACTGCGCGTCGAGCAGATAGACGTCATAGCCGGGCAGCGGCTTGCCGAGCACGCGCACGCGGCCATCGGGCGCGATCTGGCCGCAGGTTGCCATCACCGTGGCTTCGGTTGGGCCATAGAGCGTGAAGAGGCGCGTCTGGCCGGACCACCAGCGCGCGGCGGTTTCGTCGAGGGTATCGCCGCCGAACGCAAGCATCTGCATGGCAGGCAACGGCCTCTTCGGCAAGCCTTGCAACAGCACCGGCGCGAGAATGGCGTGCGTCACGCTTTCGCGCTCGAGCAGGCCGTGCAGGACTTCGGGGTCGCGCCGCGCCGCTTCGGGGGCGATGACGAGCGTGCCGCCATTCAGAAGCGCCAGGAAAATTTCGAGCACGCTGGCGTCGAAATTCGTCGATGCCACGAGGGTGCTGATGCAGCCAGCCGCATAACCGAGCGCCGTCGCCGCGCCCGCGACCATGCGCGCGACGCTGTGATGTTCGATCAGCACGCCCTTCGGTTTGCCCGTCGAGCCGGAGGTGTGGATGACGTAAGCGAGTGCATCGGGCGATACATCCGGGCGCGCGCGCGGGACGGCTCGCGCGAGCATGTCGGCATCGAGAAAGGTGAGATGCGAGAGTTGCGCGGCTTCGAGGCCGGCGCAGCCGTCTGCATCGGCGATACATGCGGTAAGCGCGCAGTTGGTTGCGAAGTGCGTGAGACGCTCGGCGGGATAGGAAGGGTCGAGCGGCACATAAGCGCAACCGGCCTTGAGCACGCCCAGAATCGCGGCGACGAGAAGCGGACCTTTCGCCATCGCGAGACCGACGCACGAGCCCGCCGTCACCCGTTCCAGCAAGCCGCCGGCAATGCGCTCGCTCAGAGCGTCGAGTTCGTCATAGCGCAGTGTTTCGTTCTCGAAGCGAATGGCTTCGCGATCGGCAAAGCGCGACGCTATCGATGCGAAGCGCGCCGGTATCGACGAAGCCGCGTCGTCGAGCGGCGCGCCGTGCGAAAAGCCCGTGATGAGCGCGCGTTGCGCATCGCTCAGATAGGCGAACTCACCGACGAGCGCGGAAGGCTGATTCGCGGCGGCGTCGATGAGGGTGTCCAGCACGTCTTTCATTGCGTGGGCCGAGCGCGCTTCGAAGAGCGAACCATCGTATTCGATACGGCCATCGATTTCCCCTTGCTGATTCGCGTAAAGGATCACGGAAATATCGGCCTTCGAGGTCTTCGTCGGCAACTCCTCCACGCTGACGCTGCCAGCGCCGATGCGCGCCTGCAAGTCGATGCCGCTTTGCAAGCTGAACAGCGTGTTGAGCGCGCCGATATCTTCGATGCCGGCCTCGTAAGGCGTGGCGAGCAGATGATCGCGGTCTTCGAGCATTTGCGCGTGCACGGCCGAGACGAGTTCGCCGAAACTCTGACGCGGATCGATGCGCACTTTCATCACGGCCATCGACACGAGCATGCCGTAGACGTTCTCGCTGCCGGGAATGTCGCGGCCCGCCTGAGGGTAGCCGCTCACAATCGTCGGCTGCCCGCTCAGGCGCCATAGCCAGGCGAGGTGCAGCGCGAACAGCACGGGCGATAGCGTCGTGCCTCGATCCTGCGCGATACGGCGCAGCTTGTCGGCGCGTTCTCGCGTGAGGTGAACGGGAACGATGCGGTTCGTGTTGGCGTGGCGCGTGGTGAAATCGAATGGCAATTCGAGGCGCAGTGGCGTGCCCCGCAGCTTGTTCGTCCAGTAGTTTCGTGCGCGCGCATGCGCCGGCGTTTTCGCTATCTCATGCATCCACGCGCAGTAGTCGAACCAGTTCGGCGTGCGCTGCGCAAACGGCTTACCTTCGTAATGCGCCGCGAGTTCATCGAGCAGAAGCTTGAGCGACCAGCCGTCGAACAGCGCGTGATGGACGCCGATAAGGACCGTGCTCACGCCGCTTTCGGCATCGAGCAGCATGTGCGCGCGCCAGCAAGGCGCTGCGTCCGGATGAATCGCTGCCGTGGTCCATGCGTCGATGTGCGCGCGGATCGTCTCCGCCGTGGCGCTTTGGATCGGAATGAGCGCGGAGTCGCGAGACGCCACCGACATTAGACGCAGTTCACCGTGAGCATCCGTGAGGGTGGAACTGAAGAGCGAATCGCGCGAGAAAAGCCGTTTGAGCGCCGCATGCAGTTCGAGTGGATTCACTTCGCGCGAGAAGTCGGCGCGCACGACGATGTTGTACGCGTTATCAGTCCGGTCGATGCGCGCGCGATGAAACAGCGCCTCGACGATGCCGCTCGTTATCGCGACGCTCGGCGCGGCTCGTGCATCGTGAAGCAAGGGCGGCAGAGCGTCGTCGCCATCGAGCGTATTGCGCAGGGCGTGGCAGAACGCATCGAAACCGGGATGGGCAAGCAGAAGGCCGGGCTTCACGTTCACGCCGAGCGCCGCGCCAATACGTCCGCAAGCCAGCGTCGCCAGCAACGAATGGCCGCCTGCCTCGAAGAAGTGACTGCTTTCGTCGATGGCATCCGGCGTCAAGTCAAGCGTCGCGGCCCACGCCGATTGCACAGCGCATTCGAGCGAATCGAACTGGCGTGCGCTCGCTTGCGATGAGGGCGTCGAAGGCGCGGGCAAGCGCGCGCGATCGATCTTGCCGTTCAAGGTGAGCGGCCAATGTGCAATCGGCACGATGAACGCGGGAATCATATAGGCCGGCAAAAGCGTCTCCAGCCGCTGACGCAGCTCGGCGACGGCGAGCCCGTTCGCCGTGTACCAGGCGACCAGCGCGTTGCTGCCCTGATGCCTGTGCGTGCCGATACACACCGCGCTGACTTCCGGCTGCGTTGCGATCACATGCTCGACCTCGGCAATCTCGATCCGATAACCGCGCACCTTCACCTGAAAGTCGCTGCGGCCGAGGAACTCTATCTCTCCATTGGGAAGGAAGCGGCCAAGGTCGCCGGAGCGATACAGCCGGCCTTCGTTTGCGTTTGCGTCATCGATGAACTTTTCCGCCGTCATTTCCGGACGACGCAAATACCCGCGCGCCACCGACTCTCCGCCAATGCAAAGCTCGCCGATACCGCCGAGCGGCACGCCGCGCCCGTTGGCATCGAGCAAATGAATGGCGTAGCCGGGCAGCGGGCGGCCCAGTTGATTGGCGAGCTTCTGGTCGCCGAAGGTGTTCTCCGTGCAGAGCACGGTCGCCTCGGTCGGGCCGTAGATGTTGGACAAGCGCACGACCGAGGACCAGAAGCGCACGGTGTCGTCGTCGCTGGCTTCGCCGCCGCACATGATCGTGTCGAGGTCCGGCAACGGGCGGCGCGGCAGCAAGCGCAAGACGGCCGGCGGCAGAAATGCGTGCGTGATGCGCGATTGCGCGAGAAAGTCGAACAGCGCGGCGGGATCGGCGCGAACCGAGTCCGGCGCAACCACGAGTTGTCCGCCATGTGCGAGCGGATTGAAAATCTCGAAGACACTGGCGTCGAAATTGACGGATGCGAACTGCAGCCAGCGCGTGCCCGGATTGCGTGCGTAACGACCTTCGAGCGACGCGATCATGTGCGCGAGCATGCCGCGCTCGATCACGACGCCCTTCGGCCGGCCCGTCGTGCCGGAGGTGTAGATGACATACGCAGCGTGCGACGGATCGGTCCCGCGAAACAGCGCCGATGGTCCGCCGCTCGGTGTATCAAACATGTCTTCGATGAGCAGCGCCGGGCAATCGAATGCGGCGCGCACTCGCGCTTGCGTCGCGGTGTCCGCGATCACGGCGCACAGTTGCGCATCCTCGGCCATGAAGCGCAGCCGCTCTTCGGGCATCAACGGATCGAGCGGAACATATCCCGCGCCGGCCGCCAGCACGCCGACCATGGCCGCCACGACTCGCGCACCGCGCGACACGCATACGCCGACGAGACCATTGGCCTTCGCGTGGGGCGCAAGCGCGTCCGCGATACGCGCCGATGCTTCCGCCAGTTCCGCGTAGGTGAAACGCGCATCGGGGCCACTCAGCGCCGGGGCATCTGGCTGAGTTCGCACCATCTCGTCGATGCACGCAAGCACATCGCGCGGCGGCGATGCAAGCGGCGCGCCATGCGACCACGCGCGACGGCGCGCATCGAGCGATGCGGTGTCGAAACCGAGCTCGCCGACAGGCGTATCGAGTTGTACCGCGAGTCCCGACAACAATGCCGCGTAGTGTTCGAGGGCGATGGAAAGGCCGTTCGAAGCTTGCGGATGACGCAATTGCACATGCAGCGTGATGTCCTCGCTCACGTGCAGATAGATCGCCACGTCCTGCCGTTCGGGCCGGCGGCAGAAGCGCGTGAGCAGCACGCCGCGAGCGCCGCCGAGAACGAGCGCGTCATGCGGCAGATGATCGCGCTCGCACAGCACGGTGGTCGCGCGTTCGTATTCCGGACGCAGGCGCTTGAGTTCGTCGAAGATATCGCCTGCGGGAATGTTGCCGTGGAAATCCGCCATCGCCAATTGCGACGCCGCATGATGCAGATACTGGCGCAACGTCATGGCGTCGTCGAACTCGCTGCAGATGAAGCGCAGACGCTCGTCGTGCCCCATCGTCTCGTATGACTGCTCCCGCCCGCGCCGATGATGCGCCGTAATCACCGCCGACTGTCGCGACATCTTCTGCAGCAGCACATGCAGGCAACTCTGCAGCAGAAATTCGATACTCAGTCCGAGCACGCGGGCCTGTTCACGCAACGCTCCACTCGTAGCGGCGCCGAGCGCCATCGTAAAGCTCGCTTCGCCGGGCGCGCCTTCCACGCGCGGCGGCTGCCAGGCGAATTCGCCGTCGGCCAGTTGCCGAACCCAGAACGCGAGATCGCCGCGCCATTGCTCCGCTTCCATCGACGCGCGCTCCGCAACGAGCACGCCGCGCTGATCCAGCGAAAGCTCGCCTGCGAGCGTCTCGCCCGCGTACGAGCGCGAGATCGCCGCGAACAACGGCTGCAATGAGAAGCGGTCCAGCAGCGCGGGATGGCAGGCGAAGACCAGATAGCCGCGAGATGCGCCGCGCAACAACGTGAGCGCCCAAGGCGCGCCGGCGTCTATGCGAAGCGGACGTGCGCACAGCATCTGAATGATGGAGGATGCGCTGGCTTCATCGGCATCGTCGATATCGACGACTTCGAGTTCTGCCAACCCGATTTCATGCAGCAGATAGCGCGGACCATCGTCGCCGTGGATCACGCGCCAGCGCAACGGTTGCGAGTGCCGCGCCACGCACGCCACCGCGCGCGCCAGTCGCGCGCTGTCGGGAACGCTGTCCAGTCGAAAGACCGCGCACAGATTGCGTGCCGCGGCGGTTTGCTTCGCCGCACGCGCCTGCGTTCGGGAAAGCGGATAAGTTTCGAACTTCATGATGACCTTCTGCCGTTCGGCGTTGTTCCTTAGGACTAAGTGACCGAGCCAGTCGCCTCGCCTCGTCGCGCTCGCCCGGACCGGCTGGCATTCTCGGCTGCCCATGATAGTTAGCAGGCCTTTCGTTAAAGAAGTGAAACGCCAAAAAACTACAATTCAATCAAAGCATTAACTGCCATCCGGCAATCAATACATACAAGCTACTTGAATCAAGCAGACATTTGCGCTCGCTTCCGATGTGGCAAACTGGCTGACGCAACGAACCGACGCCAGAGAATCGCAAGGAGACAGGCATGATCCCCACTCAAGTCAAAATCGTCGAAGTCGGGCCGCGCGACGGCTTGCAGAACGAGAAGGAATTCGTCGCCACGGAAACCAAGATCGAGCTCGTGAACCGGCTCGCGCGTGCGGGCATCGTCAATGTGGAATCGACTTCGTTCGTCTCGCCGAAATGGGTGCCGCAAATGGCGGATGCCAACGCGTTGATGGCGGGCATCGAGCGTCGCGCGGGCACCATTTACTCCGTGCTCACGCCGAATCTGCGCGGCTTCGAGGGCGCGCTCGAAGCAAAGGCCGACGAGATCGTCATCTTCGGCGCGGCGAGCGAGGCGTTCTCGCAAAGGAATATCAATTGCAGCATCGCGGAAAGCATCGCGCGCTTCGAGCCGGTCGCGAAAGCCGCGAAGGACGCAGGCTTGCGTCTGCGCGGCAGCATCTCGTGCGCGCTCGGCTGTCCGTATCAGGGCGAGGTGAGCGTGGCGTCGGTGGTGGATGTCGTCGAGCGCATGAAGGCGCTCGGCTGCGACGAAATCGATATCGCGGATACCATCGGCGTCGGCACGCCCAAGCGCACGCGCGAAGTGTTGGCGGCGGCGTCGAAAGCGTTTCCGCGCGAACGCCTGTCAGGACATTTCCACGATACTTATGGGCAGGCCATCGGCAACACTTATGCGGCGCTGCTCGAAGGCATCGAGATATTTCATGCGTCGGTTGCGGGGCTCGGCGGCTGTCCGTATGCCAAGGGCGCGACAGGCAACGTCGCGACCGAAGACGTCGTGTATCTGATGAATGGACTCGGCATCCAGACGGGCATCGACCTGGATCGACTGGTCGAGACAGGCGACTTCATTTCGCGCGCCATCGGCAAGCCGAGTTCGTCGCGTGCGGGCAAGGCGCTGCTCGCCAAGCAGCGCGACGCCGTTGCCGCCTGCGTCTGACCCGTTGATCGTTCGATGGAAAGGAAAGCAATGACCGAAGTACAGAATCTCGATGACCTCCCCGATTCCGCGCGCCGCGTCGCGCTTCTGTTGCAGGAACGCGGTCACGCGCGGCCCGTCGTGATGCTGCCGGAAACCGGCAAGACATCGGCGGAAGCGGCGGCGGGACTGAACTGTTCCGTGGCGCAGATCGCCAAGTCCATTCTCTTCCGGCGCCGCGACGACGACGCGCCCGTGCTCGTGATCGCAAGCGGCGCGAATCGCGTGGACGAAGCGAAGGTCGCGGCGCACGTCGGCGAACTGGCGCGCGCGGATGCGAAGTTCGTGCGCGAGAAAACCGGCTATGCCATTGGCGGCGTATGTCCGATCGGTCATGCGACCGAACCCGTGACGCTCATCGACGAAGACTTGCTCACGCTCGAAAGCCTGTGGGCGGCGGCGGGTCATCCGCACGCGGTGTTCAATCTGACGCCGCAAGAACTCGTGTCGCTGACGGGCGCGCCGGTTGTCGATGTTGCCTTGCGCGCGTCATGAAAGGCGAAGTCGCGTCGCCGTGCGTGGACGTCTGTCGCATGAATCCGGAGACGGGCTTTTGCGACGGCTGCCTGCGCACCATCGACGAAATCGCGGCGTGGTCATCCATTGACGATGACGCGAAACGCGACGTGCTCGCGCGTGGCGAAAGCCGTCGTCGCGGCGCGCGCGTGGTGCGTATCGGCGAATCGTTCGAAGCGACGCTTGCCTTGCCGGCGGACTCCATTCGCCACTTCGCCACGCTCGTCAACGACACCAACCCGCTGCATCACGACGAAGCGTATGCGCGCGCCAGCCGTTTCGGCTCGCTGATCGCGTCGGGCACGCAACCGACCGCGCATCTCATGGCGATGATCGCCGAACACTTCTCGACTTACGCGCAACCGCTCGGACTGGAGTTCGGCATCAAGCTCACGCGCGCGGTGAAGGCCGGCGACATGCTCGCCATGCGCTGGCAAGTGCTCGATGCAAAGTGGAAGACGAGCCTTCGCGGCGACCTGGTGAAGCTCGCTGGCCGCGCGGTGAATCAGCTTGGCGAGACGGTGATCGAGGCGACGGCGACTATCGTCGTCATGCCGAAGGAGCAAGCGTGATCGCGCTGCCCGCTTCCATGACGGTGTTCGAGCGCGGCTGGTTGTCGTCGAACAACGTGCTTTTCGCGAGCGATGAAGGCACGGCGTTGATCGACACGGGCTACGTCTCGCACGCGCCGCAAACGCTGGCGCTCGTGCAGCACGCGCTCGGTGCGCGTAAGCTCGATCTGATCGTCAACACGCACTTGCATTCGGATCACTGCGGCGGCAACGCACTGCTGCAACGCACCTATGCGTGCAATACGCTGATCCCGCAAAGTGAAGCGCACGCGGTGCGTGTCTGGGACGAAGAGGCGCTGACGTTTCACGCCACGGCGCAGCGTTGTGACCGGTTCACGTCCGACGGCACGGTCGAGAATGGCGCCACGCTCATGCTCGGCGGCTTTGAATGGTCCGTGCTGGGCGCGCCGGGCCACGATCCGCACTCGCTCATGCTGTATTGCGCCGAGGCGCGCATCCTCATCAGCGCGGACGCGTTATGGGAAAACGGCTTTGGCGTGATTTTTCCGGAACTCGAAGGCGAAAGCGGTTTTGCGGAAGAACGCGCGGTGCTCGATCTCATCGCGCAACTCGATGTCGATGTCGTCGTTCCGGGCCACGGCGCGCCTTTCACCGATGTCGCGCGCGCACTCGACGTGGCCGCGTCGCGGCTTGACTATCTGCGTGCCGACCCTGCCCGCAACGCAAAGAACGCGCTGAAAGTGCTGATCGTCTTCAAGTTGATGGACGTGCGTTCGATGCCCTTCGACACCTTGCTCGCGATGACCGCATCTGCCCGCGTCATGCGCGCCGCCGCGAACGCGCTTGCCGCGCCCGCGCAGCATCGCGCATTGCTGGAGAAGATAGTCGGGGAATTGGCGCGCGGCGGATCGCTCAACGTGGAACGCGACATGCTCTCGGCGGTATGAACTCCGCGCGCAAAAAGAAAGCCGCTTGTCAGCTACGGCAAGCGGCGGAATAGTATGGACGTGATCAACGTCGACGCCATCGTAACCCGCCGCTATATCACGTGCATCGGTGCTTTCCCTACAGTAAGTTGACGAAGAGCGCACACTAAAGGCAACCATGTTTGCGCTATCGACACTCACTTTAATGCCGCTTAATGCGATTTGCATGTGCGGCAAAGCGATGCATAACGCCGTTGGCTTAAAGACAAAACAGGCACGACTTTGCTCAAGTAATAAGAAAAATCGGCATTGATGCAGGCAATTGCTTCCGCTACGATTAAAACGCCCGAGATTACTTGAATTTAAGTAATTTTGAGCCTCCATTTTTACAACTCAATACAAATCATAATGGACATTAATCGTAGAAAAATCGTATCTGCATCCACTGTAGCGGTCCCGTTACTATTTTTCCCGTGATCTAAGCGAGCAGAAGTGCCAAGTGCCGGCAAGCGCAGGCCAACTTCGCCGCTGGCACTAAATAAATGTATCGTTAAAGGTCTTTCTTGAATCAAGCACGAAAAGATATCGGCATACTGGTGTATGTAGACAATGTTCCGAGTAACATCGAGGAATTTGGCTGGCTCTATAAGAGCATCATCCATACAGGCTTGTTTGACCGAAGCACGTTAATTGTCGCGTGCCATCCGGAAGCAACATTTAAACTGCCGCGAGACAGTAATATAGTCGTTATTCCGAGCGTTCCTTATTCTCAGAAAAACAGCGAATGGTCGGATTATGGATACATCAATTCTGTCGCCAATCTCTGCGATAAAGCAGTTTTAGACGTTTGTCGGCAGTTCGATTACATTCTGAAAACAGATTGCGACACCTTTGTGACGCCCGCGCTGTCGAAGTTTCATCCTGCCGGCCTTTGCTTTGGTTTCGGAGCCTACGCATATGAGGCGTCGGTCCGACAGAAACTTAACGAATGCAGTGCCCGGTGGGGATTTCCTCATTCCGGCTTACACAATATCGGTGCGTCGGTGCTGGGGCCATCGACAATGGTGTGCGACTTCCTGCCGGCTCAAATGGACTGTTGCATCCGCCTGCTCGACGAGGAGTTCAAAGACTTCCGTGGAGAGTGGCCAGGCTGGTGCAGAAACGTGATCACCATGTATGCAGGAGAACTAGCGCTACGCCGCACGTATCCGCAGCGTTGCTCCATAGGACTTCTCGACCATTTCCCCTACGCGTCGCTTACGCATGGCAGCGATGTCCTGCATATTCATGCGTGGCAAACAGAAGAGTACTGGTCGAAATTGAAGTATCGCGAAGGCGCATACGATCACATTGCGCTGCAGGACATCGATAGGTCCACGCTGGGTGGGTATTGCCACTGGCTGGCGGCGTCCGATATAGAACAAGTCCGGGCCGAAGCCAACCAAGCACTTTCGAAGCATGCGTAAGGCCGCGCGCCTGGGATCATCGGCTCTTTGTCAGCAGAACTCTGCTTCGAAGAACGCACGCATCTCCACGAGTAACTCCTGCGGCACTTCCTCCGGCACGTAATGGCCGCAATCGAGCGCGCGGCCGCTTACGTCGCGCGCGACGCGCCGCCATTGACCAAGCACGTCAAACGCGCGCTCGAGCACGCCTTGCTCGCCCCACAGCACGCGCACGGGGCACGCTATCTTCACGCCGCGCTCGGTGTCGTCCCGGTCGTGTTCGAGGTCGATGCCCGCCGACGCGCGATAGTCCTCGCATGTCGCAAACACCGCATCGGGCGCGGCCAGCGCATCGCGATATGCCTGCAGCGCGTGCGGCGCGAACGGCGCGAGACCCGCACGGCCACGGCCCATCAAGTGTTCGATGAACCCGGTCGTATCGGCGCCGATCATCTTTTCCGGAAAGGGCGATGGCTGGTTCATCAGGAACCAGTGGAAATTAGCGCTCAACAACGCGCGGTCGGTCGCTTCGAACATCGCAAGCGTCGGCACGATATCGAGCAGCATCAGGCGATCGACGGCATCGGGAAAATCGATCGCCATCCGATGCGCGACGCGCGCTCCGCGATCGTGCGCGCACACAAGAAAACGTTCGAAGCCGAAGTGACGCATGACCGCGACTTGATCGGCGGCCATGGCGCGTTTGGAGTAAGGCGCGTGGCGTTCGTCGCTCGGCGGCTTGGCCGATGCGCCATAGCCGCGCAAGTCGGTGGCGATCACGGTGAAGTGCCGCGCGAGTTCATCGGCGCATGAATGCCAGATCTCGTGCGTTTGCGGATAGCCATGCAAAAGCAAAAGCGGCGGGCCGTCTCCGCCCTTCTCGCCGACGATCTTGACGCCCGCCGCATTCACGCGAAACGGCTCGTAGCCTCTGAAGGACATGGTGATTTCTTGTTCGTGGCGTAGCGGTCCATTGTAGGCGCGGCATTCCGAATGCTCGATGAGCAACGTGCACACAAACGGTGAAACCGAGGATTTCCTCGGGAATCGGAGGATGACAGGGCCGCGGCGCCTGTGCCTATAATCGAACGATCGTGCGTCTCAATTTAGCCGCTCGAAGACGACGCCCCAACCGTAAAATGAGTACGACATCCCGGAGACTCGCGCCATGGCACTTCCCGCCGTACTGCAGAACCTTGCATTGCCGGTCGTCGGCTCGCCGATGTTCATTGTCAGCTATCCCGAACTCGTGCTTGCGCAATGCAAGGCGGGCATCGTCGGTTCGTTTCCGGCGCTCAACGCGCGTCCCGCCGAATTGCTCGACGAATGGCTCACGCAGATTCAGGCATCGCTCTCCGAACACAAGGCCGCGAACCCGAATGCGGTCATCGGGCCGATCGCGGTGAATCAGATCATCCACCAGTCGAACGCGCGGCTCGAACAGGACGTGCGCGTGTGTGTCGAGCACAAGGTGCCGATCTTCATCACGAGCCTGCGCGCACCGGTAAAAGAAATGATCGATGCGGTGCATTCGTACGGCGGGATCGTGCTGCATGACGTGATCAACTTGCGGCACGCGCAAAAGGCGCTCGAAGCGGGCGTCGACGGGCTGATTCTCGTGGCGGCGGGCGCGGGCGGCCACGCCGGCACGATCTCGCCGTTCGCGCTCGTCGGCGAAGTGCGGCGCATGTTCGACGGCCCCATCGTGCTGTCAGGCTCCATCGCCAACGGCGGCTCGATTCTCGCCGCGCAGGCCATGGGCGCGGACCTCGCTTACATGGGCACGCGCTTCATCGCGACGCGCGAGGCGCACGCGCTCGACAGCTACAAGCAGGCTATCGTCGATGCCAACGCCGCCGACATTATCTATACGAATCTCTTCACCGGCGTGCATGGCAACTACATTCGCCAGAGTATCGTGAATGCGGGACTCGATCCCGAAGCGCTGCCGCAGTCCGACAAGACCGCGATGAATTTCGGTGACAGCGCGGCCAAGGCGAAAGCGTGGAAGGACATCTGGGGCGCGGGCCAGGGCGTAGGCCTGATGGACGATGTACCGAGCGTCGCGCAACTGGTCGCGCGCTTGCGTCAGGAATACGACGAGGCGAAGTCGCGTTTGCGGATCGGCTGAAACGCTCGTCGCAGAGATTCAGATGAAAAAAAGCGCGTTCCGGTGATTATCCGGAACGCGCTTTTCGTTTGCTGCCGCAAGACTCAGAACTTGGCGCGGATGCCGACGCCGAAGGTATCGCCCGAAGACATGCTCGTGTACTTGTCGTTCAGGTACGCGGCATAGACGTCGGTGCGCTTCGACAGCGGGTAGTCGTAGCCTACGGCCCAGCTCTTATGCGTCTGGTCCAGACCGCCGTTGCTGCGCGAATACGCATAGGACGCCATTACCAGGCCCGGGCCGAGCGGCACCGTCACACCGCCCTGCCCCGTGTTCACGTGGAACGTGCCGGGGTCGATGTCGTTCTTCGTGTACATGTACTGGGCGAAGAACTTCACGTACTTCAAGTCGTACGACGCACCCAACTGGGCAACGCTCTGGCTCTTGTAGCCGGGAATGGCGAAGGCGTTCGAGGTAACCAGATCGCCCGGCGTGTTGTTGAAGTTCACATATTGATAAACGCCGGTCGCGGCGAACGGGCCGTGGAAGTACAGGAACTGCGCGCTGTACTTCTTCGAGCGGCCATCGCCCGCGTTGTTGCCGAAGCTGTACATCGCGCTGCCGGACAAGCCGTTGAAGTCGGGTGTCGTGTACTGCAACGAGTTGTTCCAGCCCGAATCGCCCGTCACGCCCTGATCCGTCGTGTAGGTCGGGAACGTGCCCTGACCGAGGAACACGTGATAGACCATCGGCGAGAAGACATACGAGTCGACGAACGGGTTGAACAGAATCGTCGAAACGAACAACTGCGTCGTCAGGCGGCCAGCGGTGAACGTACCGATCGGCCCTTGAATACCGACATACGAGTTACGTGCAAAGAACGTGTCGCCCTGGAAGCGACCGTATTGGCCGTTCTGCGCGCGGAAGAAGCTTTCCAGGGTGAAGATCGCCTTGTAGCCGTTGCCCAGATCTTCGGCGCCCTTCAAGCCCCAGTACGACGTGGACATACCGCCGCCGCTCACATTCCAGGCGCGATCGCCGCCGGGAAACTTTTGTGCGCCGACCCATTCGTCGACCTGACCGTAAAGCGAGACGCTCGATTGCGCCTGCGCCGCGCCCGCGGCGAGAAAGCCGAACATGGCGGCGACTACGGTGGCCTTGACCGTGGTCTTCATCGCACGGTTGACGGTTGGCTTCATGAACTCTCCTGTCGTTTGTCAAAAATTGAATGCTTGGCGGGCGAGGAACGGTGCACTCGCCTCTTCTGTCGGCTAATGATTTCGGCGAGAGCGGTGTCGCTAGTGGAGCGGCACCATCTTTACGGACCATTTTTCCGGTCAAAAATGTTTTTGGTTATTGCGGGTATCACGGTTTGAATAGGCAGGCGCGCCTTTTCACGCTTCGATGCGCGTCGCTTCTCGCGTCAAAGCCGAATCGTTCCGAGCGGTCTTTATAGGAAGCCGAGCAACGGCGCGCCTTTGAAGGCGATGAAAGGGAAATCGAAACTGCTTTGGATTGCGAAATCCCGCGCAGGGCGCATTGTCCGTGCAGCGCGAAAAGAGAGGAATGTTTATGCGGTCACGAATGAACAACTGTGGCGTGATTGCGTCACCGTCACGGCGCAACTAGACGCGCAATTAATTTTTAGTTAACCACGAAGTTAACGCGCAAGCATTGCGGAATTGCAACAAGACGTCGCAGCAGATGAAGCTCAGTTGCGGAAGTTGGCGTTGCCGGAGGTGCGGCCGTCATCGACCGGGCGGCCGGGTTGACGTGGCAGGCTGCGCTCTTCGTTATAGCGGGCGATGTCCGCGCGAATGGAACCCGCGCCTCTGAGCGACGCCGCCTGTTCGGCGCGCGGCACGGGCCGCACTTCGGCGCTCACTGGCGTGAGACCGTCCTTGGCGGCAACCGGCGTATGGTGCAGCGACTGACGGCTGCTCGCGGAATCTTGAAACACCGCCGACGACAGCCATTCGACACGCGGACCGGCGAGCGCGAGCGAACCCGCGACCGCCAGCGAAGAGATCGCGGTGGCTGCAAGAAAGCGAGTCGTAGTGCGTATGCCGATGAGCGCCATGTCGAGAAAACAGCCAGTGTCCGACACCATTCCTGCCCGCTGGCGACGCAAAAAGAGAAGTCGACGCCCAACGGACAACCGGTCAAAGTCGGACCAATGGCGACGGCGAGGAGATCTCGCGCGCACTCGTCGACCGGCATGTTCCACAATTTATTTCGCCCGGCGTCGTCCGTCGAGCCAAAAAGTGTTAGGCCCGATTCATGGTTGTAACACCATGTTACGTCGGAGTTTTTCCGCTGCATCCTGCTGATTTGAAAGACAAATCGTCCGATGAAAAAAGTCGCTCACGGAGGATTTGCGCACTGTCGAAGTGACCAGTCTGGCGGCCCGGTTGATGCTTCTGCATCGAAGGAAAACAAGCGCGCTCATGCGCGGTGGTAATCAATCAATCCTGTAAATGAATTTGCCTTTTCAATCGCCTACGAGCGAAAATCATGGTTTTTACTGACTTGACGCGTGCGGCACCCGAACAATTCGGCCCGTAAGCACGAGTGCGAGATCCAACCGATGGCGCGGCCCAAACTTCTTCCTGATAACTTCACGCTGGCGCTCGTCAGCACGGTCATCCTCGCGAGCTTTTTGCCTTGTCGCGGCAACGTGGCCACGGCGTTCAACTGGATCACCAACGTTGCAATCGGGCTGCTGTTCTTTCTGCACGGCGCAAAGCTTTCCCGCGAGGCGATCGTCGCTGGCGCAACACACTGGCGGCTGCATCTGCTCGTTCTGTTGAGCACTTTCGTGCTGTTCCCGTTGCTTGGCTTCGCGCTCAAGCCGTTGCTCATGCCGCTTGTCACGCCTGCTCTCTACACCGGCATTCTGTTCCTGTGCACATTGCCCTCCACGGTGCAGTCGTCGATCGCGTTCACATCGATGGCAAAAGGCAACGTGCCTGCCGCCGTATGCAGCGCGTCGGCGTCCAGCCTGCTTGGCATCTTCATCACGCCTGCGCTCGTCGGCTTGCTCGTGACGAGCAATGGTGCGACAACGGGTTCGCCCTGGCATACGGTTGGCAGTATCGTCATGCAATTGCTCGTGCCGTTCGTGGCGGGGCAGTTGCTGCGTCCGGCTATCGGCAAGTGGATCGACCGGCGCAAGGCGGTGCTCAAGTTCGTCGATCAAGGCTCGATTCTGCTCGTGGTCTATGTCGCGTTCAGCGAAGCCGTAAACGAAGGCATCTGGCATTCGATTTCCGCTTCCACGCTTTTGGGCCTTCTCGTCGTCAACGTGCTGCTGCTCACCGTCGCGCTCCTGGTAACGGCCTTCACCGCGCGGCGTCTCGGTTTCAGCCGCGCCGATCAGATCACCATCATCTTCTGCGGTTCGAAGAAGAGCCTTGCTTCCGGCATTCCAATGGCGAAGGTGATTTTCGCGTCCCATACGGTTGGCGCGGTCGTGCTCCCGTTGATGTTGTTCCATCAAATTCAGTTAATGGTGTGCGCGGTCCTGGCGCAACGTTGGGGCGCGCGCAAGACCGCGGCTGAACCCCCGCGCGAAGGCAAGAACATCGCCGCAACCGCGCGGCGCTGACACGTCCATCATCGTTTCCCCGACAAAGGCCGCCTCGTGCGGCCTTTGTGCATTTGAACCCGTCTGATCGATACCGTCGACTCGGCCGGACGGCGTAAGTCGGATTTGCCTGACTCCTGTCCGGCGCTTTTGCTTATCCCGTCTGGCTGAATGGCGTCCGGGCATGTCGCTTGCCACACTCTTGTCCAAGTAATGCGCAAACGAGAACAGGAGATGTCCATGCGGAACGCTAGCGCCCTCCAGCACAGCGAAGATCGGGAGTGAGTCACGCCATGTCACTCGCCTCGGCCGCCGAGCCGCTTGTATCGGCATCCGCCCTGCAAGCATGTCTCGGAGATTTGTCTTTTCAGCGCGGCAACGCAGACGACACGGCTCGCGCCCTACGCGTTCTGATCGACGCGCGCCTCGACCGGCTGCCCTTGCCCGGACGCGGCGCCACGCGTGAGCGCTGGCGCGCGCTCGGCGCCGTCGCCGCTTTCGACCTCGCGCTCGTCAAACTGTACGAAGGCCATACGGACGCGCTCGCCATCCTCGCCGAACTCGACGAAGAGCATCACGCCTCGAACGAAGCGTGGGGCGTATGGGCCGCCGAGCCGCCGAACGCCCGCCTTGCGGCCATCGGCAACCCGGAGTCGGACGACGTGCTTCTTCACGGCGTCAAGGCGTGGTGTTCCGGTGCGGCTTCGGTGACACACGCGCTCGTGACGGCTTGGAACGAGCGCGGAGAGCCGATGCTCGCCGCCGTTGATATCCGCCAGCCGGGCGTCAAGGTGACGCGCGAAGGCTGGTTTGCCGTCGGCATGCAAGCAAGCGCGAGCGTCGATGTCCACTTCGACAACGTGCCTGCGCGGCGAATCGGCAAGCCGGGAAGCTATGTCGAGCGCCCTGGCTTCTGGCAAGGCGGCGCGGGCATTGCAGCGTGCTGGTTCGGCGCGGCGGCGGGCATTGCGCGCTTCGTCGAAAAGGGCGCGCGACGCGGCGCCGATCCGTACAAGCTCGCGCATCTCGGCGCCATCGACACCACGCTTTGCGCCACGGCCGCGCTGCTGCGCGAAACGGCGGCATTCATCGACCGCGAGCCGCAGGCCAACGCCATGCTCGCCGCCATGCGCGCGCGTCTGGCGGCCGAACGCTGCGCCGCGCATGTCATCGAGCATGCGGGCCGCGCGCTCGGAGCGGCGCCGCTCTGCCGCGACGATCACTTCGCTCACTTGATGGCGGATTTGCCAGTTTTCATCAGACAAAGCCACGCGGAACGCGACGAGGCATCGCTCGCGGAACATCTGCTCGAACGGGAGCCTGACTCATGGAAAGTTTGACGACGCAAGAGCCGAAGGCGCTCGCCGAAACCGGTGCGCCGGAGCACGACAGGGTAATCGAAGGGCGAGGCACGCCCGAGAAAAGCTGGCAGGACTGGGGCAAGCTGAGCGCGCTACCGGAAGTCGATCCCGCCCATCTCGTCCCGCTGGGCGGCCGCGCTGTCGTCGTGGCGCCACACCCGGACGACGAAGTGCTCGGTACGGGCGGATTACTTTCACGCCTCTCGGAATTAAGCCGAAACGTGTTGATCGTCGCCGTGACGGACGGCACCGCGAGCCATCCGGAATCGACCGAATGGACGCCGGATCGCCTTGCCAGCGTACGTCCGCAAGAAACGCGGGACGCCCTGCAGCGGCTGCATCTGCGTAACGCGCAAGTCGTCCGGCTGGGCTTGCCGGATGGCGGGGCGCGACAAATCGAAGCGGATCTATCAGTACTTCTGGCTAAATTTCTTCAGCCTGGTGACATCGTTTTCACTACGTGGCGGTACGATGGCCATCCCGATCACGAGGCCGTCGGGCGCGCCACGTGTCTGGCCGCGAACGAGCTTGGTTTGCCGTTTATCGAAGTGCCGCTTTGGACCTGGCACTGGGCGTCGCCGGACGATTCGCGCGTGCCGTGGAGCCGCGCGCGGCGCATCGCACTGGACGCGGCAACGCACACCAGGAAGCTTCGGGCCGTGCAAGCCTTCAGAAGCCAGACCGAGCCGGATAAGACGACCGGACAAGCGCCGGTTCTGCCCGAGCATGTCCTGGCCCGCCTGACGAGGCCCTTCGAAGTCATTCTCATATGAGCAACATCAACGATCCGAAGCAGTACTTTGACCAGCTTTACAAGGACAACGACGATCCCTGGAAGATCAGGAACCGTTGGTACGAACGCCGCAAGCGCGCGTTGACGCTAGCCACGCTTCCCAACGACCGCTACGCGCGCGCGTTCGAACCGGGCTGCGGCAACGGTGAACTAACGGCGCTGCTTGCGGCGCGCTGCGACGAAGTCGTCGCCACGGACATCAGCGCGGACGCCGTCGAGCTAACGCGGCAGCGCATCGCGCAATTCGACAACGTGACGGTCGAGCACATGCTGCTTCCGGACGCGTGGCCCGAAGGCAAGTTCGATCTCGTGCTCCTCAGCGAAATCGGCTACTACCTCGACGAGCCGCAGCTGTGGCATATCGTCGAACATGTGCGCCGCACGCTTACGCCGGACGGAACGGTCGTGGCATGCCACTGGCGAAAACCCATGGAAGGCTGGACGCATACCGGCGAAGACGTGCACGCGCGCTTGCGCGGTCGAATGGGCTTGCCACTCTTGTGCCACTACTGGGACGACGACCTTCTGCTCGACGTTTGGACGCCCGACAAGCGTTCGGTACACGAGCGCGAAGGCTCGATGTAAATATTTTCTGCTTTTTACTAAACAAACAAGAAGGCTTCAAACGCCATACAGCATTGGGCTTAGTGGTTTCCCCACCCTGTCCCCACGGTTTGTTTTGCGGTTTTTTACTATACAATCGCCGCAAAACGAATGTAGCCGGTTCGCGCTAAACACCGCGCGCGCCGCAGGAAATCCGCGGAGACAGAATCACCACGATGGCCACCACCATTCGCGATGTCGCGCGCGCGGCAAGCGTCTCGATCGGGACGGTGTCACGCGCGCTCAAGAACCAGCCGGGGCTGTCGGAAGCCACGCGCGTGCGCGTCGTCGAAGTCGCGCAGCAACTCGGTTACGATGCCGCGCAATTGCGCACGCGCATTCGCCGTGTCACGTTTCTGCTGCATAGGCAGCACAACAACTTCGCCGCCAGCCCGTTTTTCTCGCATGTGCTGCATGGCTTCGAGGAAGCCTGCCGCGAACATCGGCTCGTGCCGTCGGTATTGACCGCGGGTCCCACGCTCGATCTCGCGCAGCAAATGCGCCTGCACGCTCCCGACGCCATCGCGGTCGCGGGCTTCGTCGAGCCGGAACTGCTTGCGCATCTGCACTCGCTGGCGCGCCCCACGGTGCTCATCGACCTGCGCGCGCCGGGCTTTCGCTCGGTGAATATCGACAACGTAAGGGGCGCGTCGCTTGCAATGCAGCATCTGTTCGCGCAGGGGCGGCGGCGCGTGGCGTTCATCGGCGGGTCGCTCGCGCATTACAGCATCGCGCAGCGCGCGCTTGGCTATCGCAAGGCGTATTTCGATGCCGGCCTGCTGTTCGACCCAATGCTGGAACTCGTCACGCACCCTGGATCGCCTCCCGATCTCGCCGCCGCCGACGCCATGCAGCGGCTGATCGGCGAGTCGCGCGCGCAATCCATTCCTTTGCCCGACGCGGTTTTTGCCTATAACGATGCAGCGGCCCTCGCCGCCATGCGCGTATGCCTCGCGCACGGCATGCGCGTGCCGGAGGACATCGCCTTCGTCGGTTTCGACGATATCCCGGCCGCCGCGCAGAGCACGCCGCCGCTTTCGACCGTGACGGTCGACAAGGAAGCGCTCGGCCGTCGTGGCGTCGACTTGTTGCTGGAGGACAATGCGAACCCGCCGGGGCAGGCCGACACGCTGGTGGGCGTCGATTTCATCGCCCGCGCGAGCTCCGGCCAGATATGAGATGAGCGACACATGAACCTGACCGCATCCCCCGTGGAAACCGCGCCGCAAGCGAGCGTCGATTTCCGCAGCCGCGACTTCCTGCTCTCGCACGTGCGCGACACGCTCGCGTTCTACGCGCCCACCGCGCGCGACGAGTCAGGCGGCTTTTTCCACTTCTTCAAGGACGACGGCCGCGTCTACGACCGCACCACGCGCCATCTCGTCAGCAGCACGCGCTTCGTCTTCAATTACGCGATGGCTTATCGCCATTTCGGCGATCCGTCGTATCAGGATTGGGCGCGCCACGCGTTCCAATTCCTGCGCGACGCCCACTGGGACGCGAAGCACGAAGGCTACGACTGGGAAATCGAATGGCGCGACGGCCAGGCGAACACGCTCGACGGCACGCGTCATTGCTATGGCCATGCGTTCGTGCTGCTTGCTTGCGCGCACGCAGCCATGGCGGGCATCGACGAAGCGAAGCCGTTCATCGACGAGACTTTCGCGCTGATGGAGCGCCGCTTCTGGGACGCCGAAGCAGGTCTCTACGCCGACGAGGCCACGCCCGACTGGCAGTTGTCCGACTATCGCGGGCAGAACGCCAACATGCACGCGACCGAGGCGCTGCTCGCCGCGTATGAAGCCACCGGCCACGTGATTTATCTGGATCGCGCGGAGAAGATCGCGGGCAACATCACGCTGCGGCAGGCGAAGCTTTCTCACGGCCTCGTCTGGGAACACTTCAAGCGCGACTGGTCGGTGGACTGGCATTACAACGAATCCGACAGCTCGAACATTTTTCGTCCGTGGGGTTTTCAGCCGGGGCATCAGACCGAATGGGCGAAGCTGCTGCTGATCCTGGAGCGGCATCGCGCGCTGCCGTGGCTTGCGCCACGCGCCATCGAATTGTTCGATGCAGGCTTCTGCCGCGCCTGGGACGATCGTCATGGCGGCCTCTATTACGGCTTCGGCCCCGACGACACCATCTGCGATCACGACAAGTACTTCTGGGTGCAGGCCGAAAGCTTCGCGGCGGCGGCGCTGCTCGGCGCGCGCACGGGCCGCGAGCGCTTCTGGGACAGCTACGACGAACTCTGGCGCTATAGCTGGGAACACTTCGTCGATCACGAATACGGCGCGTGGTATCGCATCCTCACGTGCGACAACCGCAAGTACGGCGACGAGAAAAGTCCCGCCGGCAAGACCGACTATCACACCATGGGCGCGTGCTACGAAGTGCTGAACGCGCTCGGGTCCCATTCGACACAACGGTGACGCGCATGGCAACCGAGAAGACATCCGAGACCTTTCCGCAATTCGTTTCCGCAGGCGACATCCTCACGGACATGATCCGCACCGACGTGTCGAGCTGGCTTTCGCGTCCGGGCGGCGCGGGCTGGAACGTGGCGCGCGCGGTTGCGCGTCTCGGGTTGCCGACGGCGGCGGCCGGGTCGCTCGGCACCGATAATTTCTCCGACGATCTCTGGGACGCAAGCGTCGCCGCCGGCCTCGACATGCGTTTCCTGCAGCGAGTGGAACGTCCGCCGCTGCTCGCCATCGTCCACAAGACGCAGCCGCCCACTTACTACTTCATGGGCGAGAACGGCGCGGACCTCGCGTTCGATCCGTCGAAGCTGCCGCAAGGCTGGATGGAGCGCGTGAAGTGGGCGCATTTCGGCTGCATCAGCCTCGTGCGTCAACCGCTCGGCAACACGCTCGCCGCGCTCGCCGCGCAACTGCGTCAGCACGGCGTGAAGATCAGCTTCGATCCGAACTATCGCAACTTGATGGAGCACGGCTACGAGCCGACGCTGCGCAAGATGGCCGCCCTCGCCGATCTCATCAAGGTCTCCGACGAAGACCTGCACATGCTGTTCAAGGGCTTGTCCGAAGCGGACGCGCTCGCGCAAATCCGCGTGATGAACCCGCAAGCCACCGTGCTCGTCACGCGCGGTTCGGACGAAGCCACGCTTTATGCGGATGGCCAGGAATATCGCGCGCGGCCGCCGAGCGTCGAAGTGGCGGATACGGTCGGCGCCGGCGATGCGTCCATCGGCGGCTTGCTCTATAGCCTGATGGCGCGTCACGGCCAATGGCCCGATCACCTGAAGTTCGCGCTGGCGGCAGGCGCGGCGGCGTGCCGGCATTCGGGCGGGCATTCGCCATCGCTCGAAGAAGTGGAGGAGCTGCTCCGGTAGCACGGCGTCATACGCGTTCCATGACCGCGTGCTAGCATGATTTCGTCCTTGCCGGAGGCGCTCATGGAAGACACGACGTACACGAAAGGCATCTATACCGCGACGATCGGCGTGCGCGCCATCGACGGGGACAAGTATCAGGGTCTCGTCTCACTCGAACGCGACGACGGCGAAGACACCGAGCCGACACTCTACGAAGTGGAAGCCGCATCGGAGAACGAGCACGAAGCGCTGGAAGAAGCGCGCGCGCTTGCGCATCGAATTCTCGGGGAAATCGAACTGTAGGAGCAGCGGCGCGCCGCTGCTTATCCTGATCGGGAGGGCATCATGCCGGAGCAGGTCTTCCTTTATGGCGTCTACGCAATCCACGTCAAGCCGCTCGAGTTGCAAGGCGCGCGCTGGGATGCGGAGTACGAAATCCGTCATAACGACAAACCCGTGCAAGCGTGGTCCACGGTCGGCGGCGACGGCCTTGCCGATTCCGCCGCCGCGGTCGAGCTTGCGCATCGACGCGCGGTAGCGGACATCGAAGCCGGTGCGGGAATTCCTAAGCCGCGCACGTTTCCCTAAATCTCATTCAATGCGCGGGCGGCGTGATCGCGCCGGTATGCGGCCGTAACGCGAGCCGCTCCGCTTCCCGATGATCGATCGCCGCCGCGCGTTCATGACCATCGCGCGCCACCGCCCGTTCGACATAATCGAAGAGCACGCCCTGCGGCGCGATCAGCTTCGCCATGAACGCAATCTGCAGCGTGCTCGCCGCGAGGATGTCGGCGGCGCTGAACTGTTCGCCGAGCAGCCACGGGCCTTCTTCGAGCGCGCCTTCGATGGCGCGCTCCACGCGCGCCAGATCGCCCCATCCGAAGCTCACCGTGTTTCCTTGTGCGCCGGTCATGCGTTCGGCCATCGCGGGTTCGAGACATGAACCGGTGAAGAACATCCACTGCAGAAAGCGGCCGCGCAACGGGTCGTGCGGCGAAGCGCCGAGCTTCGTTTCCGGATAGCGATCCGTGAGATACAGCAGCAGCGCGCCCGACTCCGCCACCTTGACGTCGCCGTCTTCCAGCGCGGGCAGTTTCGACATCGGATTGACGCGGCAGAACGCGGGCTCGTTCTGTATGCCCGCGCGGATGTTCACGAATTCGAGGTCGTAAGGCACGCGCATTTCCTCGAGCATCCACAGCGCGCGAAAAGCGCGGGTCTTCGGCCAGTAATAGAGCTTCATCGGCATCCTTCTTGGGGCGATCGTCGGGCGTTCAGGTTAGACCCAAAGCATGCACGATCCCGCTTCGGGTATACGTGAGCACACCGGCAATCGAGAAGATTCCGCTCGGTTATCTCGAAATTAATCCAATTACTTTCCGAGAGAACGCGATAGTCGGGAAGTGCGCAAAAACTTTCCGCCTTCGACAGCGAAAAATGGAGACCTGCCCCGCGTACCTAAAAGAACGGAGACTCCATGAACGCGCGTGTTCCCGCTGACTCATTCGCCTCGCACTCTAAAGAACCGGCATTGTCGGGCTATCGACTGACCGACAACCTGAGCGCCACGAGCGGCCGCATCTTCCTTACCGGCACGCAGGCGCTCGTGCGGCTCGTCCTGATGCAGCGCGAACTCGACCGCGCGGCGAATCTCAACACGGCCGGTTTCGTGAGCGGCTATCGAGGCTCGCCGCTCGGCATGGTCGATCAGCAATTGTGGAAGGCGAAGAAACTGCTCGCGTCGCACGACGTGCGCTTTCTGCCCGCGATCAACGAGGAACTCGGCGGCACGGCGGTGCTCGGCACGCAGCGCGTTGAATCGGACCCGGAGCGCACCGTCGATGGCGTCTTCGCGATGTGGTACGGCAAAGGCCCTGGCGTGGACCGCGCGGGCGATGCGCTCAAGCACGGCAACGCCTACGGTTCTTCGCCGCATGGAGGCGTGCTCGTCGTCGCCGGCGACGATCACGGCTGCGTGTCTTCGTCGATGCCGCATCAGAGCGATCAAGCGATGATCGCGTGGCACATGCCGGTGGTGAATCCGTCGAACGTGGCCGACATGCTGGAGTTCGGTCTCTACGGCTGGGCGCTGTCGCGCTTTTCGGGCGCGTGGGTCGGCTTCAAGGCGATTTCAGAGACGGTCGAATCCGGCTCGACCGTCGATCTGGACGGCATCCGCCGTGACTGGCCAGCGCCGCAAGACTTCACGCCGCCGCCGGGCGGATTGAACAACCGCTGGCCCGATCTGCCAAGTCTCACCATCGAATCGCGCCTCGCCGCGAAGATAGAAGCGGTGCGGCACTTCGCGCGCGAAAACAGCATCGACAAATGGATTGCGCCGAGCCCGCGCGCCAACGTGGGAATCGTGACGTGCGGCAAGGCGCATCTCGATCTCATGGAAACGCTGCGCCGCCTCGATCTCACCATCGCCGATCTGGATGCGGCGGGCGTGCGCATCTACAAGGTCGGGCTCTCGTATCCGCTCGAAACGACGCGGCTCGAATCGTTCGTCGAAGGGCTCGCGGAAGTGCTCGTGATCGAGGAGAAAGGGCCGGTCATCGAGCAGCAGATCAAGGACCATCTCTACAACCGCGCGCAAGGTGCGCGTCCCGTCGTGATCGGCAAGACGGCGCAAGATGGCGCGCCGCTTCTGTCCGCGCTCGGCGAGTTGCGGCCCTCGCGCGTGCTGCCGGTGTTCGCGCAATGGCTCGCGCGTCACAAGCCCGCGCTCGATCGCCGCGACAAAGTGGTGGATCTCGTCGCGCCGCAAATTCTGTCCAATATCGCCGATGCCGTGAAGCGCACGCCCTACTTCTGCTCGGGCTGTCCGCACAACACGTCGACGAAGGTGCCCGAAGGGTCGGTGGCGCAGGCGGGCATCGGCTGTCACTTCATGGCTTCGTGGATGGAGCGCGACACGACCGGTCTCATTCAGATGGGCGGCGAAGGCGTCGATTGGGCTTCGCATTCCATGTTCACGAAAACGCCGCACGTGTTTCAGAACCTGGGCGACGGCACCTATTTCCACTCGGGCATTCTCGCGATTCGTCAAGCCGTGGCCGCGAAGACGAACATCACGTACAAGATTCTCTATAACGACGCCGTCGCGATGACCGGCGGCCAGCCCGTCGATGGCAGCATTTCCGTGCCGCAAATCGCGCGGCAAGTGGAAGCCGAAGGCATTGCGCTGCTCGTCGTGGTCAGCGACGAGCCCGAAAAGTACGACGGCCACGAAGATCAGTTTCCGCGCGGCACGACGTTTCATCATCGCGACGAACTCGATGCCGTGCAGCGCCGTCTGCGCGACACGCCGGGCGTCACCGTGCTCATCTACGACCAGACCTGCGCCGCCGAGAAGCGCCGCCGCCGCAAGAAAGGCGAATTTCCCGATCCAGACAAGCGGCTCTTCATCAACGAAGCGGTGTGCGAAGGTTGCGGCGACTGCGGCGTGAAGTCGAACTGTCTATCGGTCGAACCGGTGGAAACGGAGTTGGGAAGAAAGCGCCGCATCGATCAGTCGTCGTGCAACAAGGACTATTCGTGCGTGAATGGCTTCTGCCCGAGCTTCGTCACGCTCGAAGGCGCGAAGCTCAAGAAGGCGGAAGGCCACGCGTTCGATCCAGCCGAACTCGCGCGAAAGGTCGATTCCCTGCCCTTGCCGCAAGCGCACCTCGGCGCTGCGCCCTATGACATCCTGGTCACGGGCGTAGGCGGCACGGGCGTGGTCACCGTGGGCGCGCTCATCAGCATGGCGGCGCATCTGGAAGGCAAGAGCGCGTCGGTGCTCGACTTCATGGGCTTCGCGCAGAAAGGCGGCTCGGTGCTGTCGTTCGTGCGCTTCGCCGCGACCGATGCGCTTCTGAACCAGGTGCGCATCGACACGCAACAGGCCGACTTGCTGCTCGCTTGCGACATGGTGGTGGGCGCGAGTCCCGAAGCCTTGCAAACGGTGCGGCACGACAGAACGAAGATCGTCGTGAACACGCACGCTATCGCCAACGCGAGTTTCGTGCAGAACCCCGAGGCGAATCTTCACGCGGATGCGCTCATCGACAAGATGCGGCACGCAGCCGGGCCCCATGCCGCCGACGCGCTCCGAAGCTGCGATGCACAGGCGCTCGCCACGCGCTTTCTCGGCGACACCATCGGCGCGAACATTCTGATGCTGGGCTTCGCGTGGCAGTTGGGGCTCGTGCCGTTGTCGCACGCGGCGCTCATGCGCGCGCTCGAACTGAACAACGTGGCGGTGGCCGCGAACAAGCTGGCCTTCGCCATCGGACGGCTCGCGGCGGCGGATGCGAGCGCGCTGGAAGCGCTGGCGGCATCGAAGGAAAACAAGCGTGTCGCGATGGCGGACATGCCCTTGCGCGAGCTGATCCGCGACCGCGAGGAACGGCTTCTCGCGTATGGCGGCGCGAAGTATGTCGCGCGTTATCGCAAGCTCGTCGAGGCCGCATCGGGCGATGACGCCCTCACGCGCGCCGTTGCGGTCACGTTCTACAAGCTGCTCGCAGTGAAGGACGAGTACGAAGTCGCGCGCCTCTACACGGACCCGGCGTTTCGCGCCGCGCTCGCCGCGCAGTTCGAAGGCGCGGCCGGCGACGACTACACCGTGAAGTTCAATCTCGCGCCGCCCGCCATGTCACGCGCGCCGAAAAAGAAGGTGTTCGGTCAATGGATGTGGTCCGTGCTCGGCGGCTTGTCGAGATTTCGCGCGCTGCGCGGCACGGTGCTCGATCCGTTCGGCAAGACGCTCGAACGGCGCATGGAGCGTCAACTCGCCAGCGATTACGAACTCACGATGCAACGCGCGCTCGCCAACCGCGATACGCACAACGCGCAAGACGTGTTGGCGCTTGCCGCGCTCTTCGAACGCGTGCGCGGCTACGGTCACGTGAAGCTCGCCAGCCTCGCGATGGTCAAGCGCGGCGAACGCGATATCGCGGCGCGCATCGGCATTGAAGCGGCGACGGGCGACGCGGTGCGCGCGTCCATCGAAACGATGAAGGGCGCATCGAGCCTGAAGGGAATTCCGGTCGTCGTGGCGAAATGATCGGGACGTGTGACGCCTCGGCTCTCAGACGAGCTCGTCGTCCGAGATCCAGTCGATGTCGCCGCACAGCACGCAGCGCTTGCCGTCGAGCCGCGTCTCCACCGACAACGTGACGCAAGGCATCGCCTCGTTGATCGACAGATACGGCTTCGTCACGTGCACGCGCTCCGGCTCGCCGAGCGCCGCCCGAAAATACGGCCGGCGCAGCCAGTTCGCGCCTTGCGCGTCGATCAGCGGGAGAAATCGTGCTTCGTGCGCCGCGCGGTCGGCGCGCAGCACGACATTGCGGCCCGCCTGGCGACCGTTGGCGTCGAGCAGGAAGCAGCGGGCGGCGTTATCGAGCGCGAGGAAGTTCCAGCACACTTCGTCGAGCGGCTCGCCCGCCGCAAGCCGTTCCGCCGCGCGCTCGAAGGCACGCACGTAGGGTTGCAGACGCGTCGCCACGCGCCGTTCGCGCGCCTCGGTCTGCAAGCGGTAGCGCTCGGTGAGTTCGCCGATGACGGTTTTCGCGTGGTCGCCATCCGCGAGACCCGGATGCGGCCGCGCGAAGAAGAAGCCCTGCACGAAGTCCGCGCCGCTCGCAAGCGCCAATTGCGCCTCGTGTTCGGTCTCGACGCCTTCTATCAGCACGAGCTTGCCCGCTTCGTGCAGCAAGGACACGATGCCCGAAAGCACCGCTTCCATGTTCTGCCGCTGCTTGATCGTGCGCGACGACGAAGGCGCGTGCACGTTCTGCCCGGCGTGCGACAGCATCACGCGATCGAGCTTCACGATATCCGGATCGAGTTGCCAGATGCGTTCGATGTTCGTATGTCCGGCGCCGAAGTCGTCCAGCGCAATGAGAAAGCCCTGATCGCGGAACTGCTGCACGGCGAGCGCGAGCCGTTCCATGTCTTCGGCGCTCTGCTCCAGCACTTCGAGCACGACGCGGCGCGGCTCGATATGCAGCCGCTTGAGGTTGGCCATCAACGCGGCGGCGTGATACGGCTCGGTCAGCGCGCCGGGATGCACGTTGAGAAAGAGCCATTCGGTCTGCGCGCCCAGCATCTTGAAGTTTTCCAGATGCAGCGCCTGCGCCAGCCGGTCGATTAGCATGGCTTCGCCAATACGCGATGCCTGCCCGAAAACATCGACCGGAGGAACCGGACGATCGAGCGAGTCATGCGCGCGCAACAAGCCTTCGTAGCCGACCGCGCGCATATGCGAAAGGCTGAAGACCGGCTGGAAGACGCTCGAGAGCGTCAGGTCGCCATGTTCGACGGAATAGCGGTCGAAGCCCGAGGTCACGCCCAGTTCGAAGCTACGCGTGGTGACCGTCGCCTTTTCCGGATTCGCGATCACCATGTCCGTGCCCTCCCGCAAAACGCCGAATCTCTTGCCTGGCCAAGCCTGACCGGTCCCGCCCCGGCCCCGTCCAATACCGATTTCATAGAACAGCCCTCGTTGATCTGCCGGGAGTCTTGCGTCCCCCGTGGCTGACGATAAAGCAAGCTCCATGCGAGCAATGCATGTGGATTTGTCGGCGTTTTAGGTGGAATGTGCACCGCTATCAGGCGATTTCGCGTGCATGCGCACCTCCGCGGTGCGAGCGTCGTATATCACCGTATATCAACCCTGACCGGCTCACGCGATAAACTTTCGCGTCGCCCGAACAATGCTAGACGGCATCAAGGGCTTTCGCCTCTTTGCGTCGTGCAGTACCGCACATATGGAAATCGTCTTCACCGTACTCATTCTTCTGATGGTGGTCGCGCTGTCCGGCTTCGGACTGAGCCTGCTTCCGGTCAAGCTGCCACTGCCGCTGATCCAGATCGCCATCGGCGCGGTGCTGGCGTGGCACGGCTTCGGGCTTCACGTCACGTTCGATCCCGAACTCTTCATGCTGCTGTTCATTCCGCCGCTGCTTTTCGCGGATGGCTGGCGCATTCCGAAGCGCGAGCTCTACATGCAGCGCCGCGCGATACTCATGCTCGCGCTCGGCCTCGTGTTCATCACGGTCGGGCTGCTCGGCTACTTCCTGCACGCGATGATTCCCGAGATGCCGCTGCCCGTCGCGTTTGCGCTCGCGGCCGTGCTTTCGCCGACGGATGCCGTCGCGCTGACGGGCATTGCCGGGCGCAATCGCATTCCGCCGAACCTCATGCATATCCTCGAAGGCGAAGCGCTGATGAACGACGCGTCCGGCCTCGTCGCGCTGAAGTTCGCCATCGCGGCGGCGCTCACCGGCGTGTTCTCCCTGCGCGACGCGACCGTCAGCTTCTTCATCATCGCGGCGGGCGGGCTCGCCATCGGCGCGGCGATCAGTTGGGCGATCACGGAGATACCCGCGCGCATCCTCAAGTTTTCCGAGGACGACGACCCCGCTGCGGGCGTCATTCTCACCGTGCTGATTCCGTTCGCCGCCTACGTGATCGCCGAGCGCGCGGGTTGCTCGGGCATTCTGGCGGCGGTATCGGCGGGGATGATGATGAACATCCAGAGCCTGCGCGACAGCATTCCGAGCGCGGTGCGTATCCGCATGACGAGCACCTGGGCGATGATCGAGTTCGTCTTCAACGGAATGGTGTTCATTCTGCTCGGCCTGCAGTTGCCGCACGTGATCGGGCAGGCGCTGATCGAAGCACATCACGATGGCGACGCTCAAGTGGGCCTTTTGATCGGCTATGTGCTTGCGACCGTCGTCGCGTTGTATGCGTTGCGCTTCGTGTGGGTGTATTGCCTGCGCTGGGTGGCGAGCCGCAACGCCGCGAAACAGGGCATTGGCGCGGCGCCCGGTTTTCGCACGCTCGCCATGACCACGATTGGCGGCGTGCGCGGCGCGGTCACACTCGCGGGCGTGCTCTCGCTGCCGGTCACGCTCGATAACGGCACGCCGCTCGCGGGTCGCGACGTGGCAATCTTCATCGCGTCGGCGGTGATCCTGGTGTCGCTCGTCATCGCGGTCATCGGCTTGCCTATTCTCTTGCGCGGCACCGCGCGCATCGACAAGCCCTACGCGGCGGAGGAGCGCATGGCGCGGCGGCGCATCGCGCAGGCGGCGATACGCGCTATCGACGACACGCACGAGACGCTCATCGAGCAGATGGACGAAACGGCGGCGGCGCGCTGCACGGATTCATCCGCGCGTGTGATGGGCATTTACCGGCGAAGGCTGGAATCCCTCGGCGATGAGGAAGCGCCACGCGTGGCCGCGAAGAGAAGCGAAATGGTCGAGACACGGCTGCGCATGGCCGCGATGCGCGCCGAGCGGGCCGAGTTGTTCAGGTTACGCGCGGCTCAGACGATCAACGACGAGACGTTGAACAAGCTCATCCGGGAGATCGATCTGGCGGAGACCGCGCTGGTGAATCGGAAGCGGGGGTTGTCGGCTTGAGAGCATGCTCTCTTGCCTGCGCGTGCGTTCCACCGGGCGCGCAGGCGCTTTGTCATCAGACCACGCCCGACCCACGCCGGCGCAGCAGCGCATACAGAATGATCGCGCCGAACGTCGCGGTGCCAATCCCACCAAGCGCGAAACCGCCGAGTTTGAGCGTGAAGTCGCCCGCGCCGAGCACGAGCGTGACGGCCGCGACGATCAGATTGCGGTTATCCGAGAAGTCCACCTTGTTGACCACCCAGATGCGCGCGCCCGTCACCGCAATCAGCCCGAACACCACGATCGACACGCCGCCGAGCACCGGCCCCGGAATGGTTTGAATGACCGCGCCGAACTTCGGCGAGAAGCCGAGCACGATGGCGAACAATGCCGCGATGGCGAACACGAGCGTCGAATAAATCTTCGTGACGGCCATCACGCCGATGTTCTCCGCATAAGTCGTCACGCCCGTGCCGCCCGCGAAACCGGAGACGATGGTCGCCAGTCCGTCGCCGATGAACGCGCGTCCGATGTAACGGTCGAGACTCTGTCCCGTCATCGCGCCGACCGCCTTGATGTGGCCGAGGTTCTCGGCGACGAGAATGATCGCGATGGGCGCGAGCAGGGTCATCGCCTGCGGTTCGAACACGGGCGCGGTGAAGTGCGGCATGCCGAACCACGCGGCGTTCGCGACGATCGAGAAGTCGATCGGTTTGCCCATGCTCATGCCATTGGTCAGCACCGCGTAGATGATGTAGGCAATCGCCAGCCCGATCAGAATCAACAGGCGCTGCGCCATGCCGCGCGCGAACACGGCCACGCCGCCCACGCAGAGCACGGTGACGAGCGCCATCCACGAATCGAAGTTGCTGGCGCTCACGCCTTTCACGGCGATAGGCGCGAGATTCAGTCCGATCACGCAGACGATCGCACCGGTGACGACGGGCGGCATCAGCGCTTCGATCCACTTCGTGCCGACCGCCGTGACGATTGCACCGATGATCGCGTAAGCCACGCCGCACGCCACGATGCCGCCGAGCGCAACGGGAATGTTCATGTTCGGGCCGTGGCCGCTGTAGCCCGTCACCGCTATGACGAGCCCGATGAACGCGAAGCTCGAACCGAGATAGCTAGGCACACGTCCGCCGACCAGCACGAAGAAAAGCAGCGTGCCGATGCCCGACATGAAAATGCACAGATTGGGATCGAAGCCCATGAGAAGCGGCGCGAGCACGGTCGAGCCGAACATGGCGACGACGTGCTGAATGCCCATGGCGAACATCTGCGGCCAGGGCAGGCGCTCATCGGGGCCGACGACGCGGCCGCCTTGCGCATCCGGCTGGACGGGCCAGCGCGGGAAATAGGGATTGGACATGGGAAACAACTCCTTCTCGACATTGACGCCGTTTCGTGCGGCGCGGGTGTTCTGGAAACTGGCGCGAGTTTACGGAGTGGGATGCAGGGTGGCAAGCGAGGTGATATTACGGGAGGCTTGCGGTGATGAGCGCTTCGTACACATCGTTGCGAAAGGCGCATTGGCGCCGAGATTCATGCGCGGCCCGCTCGAACGCGACCGCACGATGAGCGCCGAAACGCTAGCGCGTCCGCTGCTCGCCGTCGGCGACATTCGACGCAGGCTGCCATCGCAAGCGGCCAGCGCGAACCGAATTACCCGCGCCCGTCCAGTTCGAACACCGCGACCGCGCCCTTCAGTTGCTCGGCCTGATCGGCCATCGCGCCCGCAGCGGCCGCCGCTTGCTCGACCAACGCCGCGTTCTGCTGCGTCACCTGGTCCATTTGCGCCACCGCGCGATTCACCTGTTCGATGCCCGCGCTCTGCTCGTGCGAGGCCGCCGAAATCTGCGCCATGATGTCCGTCACGCGCTGCACGGCTTCCGTCACTTCGGCCATGGTCGAACCCGCGCGCTCGGCGATCGCCGCTCCGCTGTCCACCCGCGCCGTCGACGCTTCGATCAGTTCCTTGATCTCCTTCGCCGACATCGCGCTGCGTTGCGCAAGCGAACGCACTTCACCGGCGACGACCGCGAAACCGCGTCCTTCCTCGCCCGCGCGCGCCGCTTCGACAGCGGCATTCAGCGCCAGGATATTGGTCTGAAACGCGATGCCTTCGATCACCGCGATGATGTCCGTCATTCGCTTCGAGCCCGCCGCGAGTTCGCGCATGTTGTCCACCACTTCGCCGACGAGTTCGCTGCCGCGCGTCGAGACATCCGATGCGCCGCGCGCCAGGCCGCTGGCTTCATCGGCGTTGCTGGCGTTCTGACGCACGGTCGCGGTGAGCTGCTCCATGCTCGACGCGGTTTCTTCTAGCGACGCCGCCTGCTCTTCCGTGCGTTGCGACAAGTCGGTGTTGCCTTGTGCGATTTCACGCGATGCGAACAGAATCGATTCGCTCGAATGCCGGATGCCGCCGACGATCTCCGCCAGCTTCACGCTCATGTTGCCGAGGCTGTGAAGCATGCTGCTGTCGTCGCCCGGACGCGTTTGCACACGCGCCGTCAGATCGCCTTCCGCGATACGGTTCGCAATTTGCGCCGCATAGCCCGGCTCGCCGCCGAGCTGCGCCGACAGCCGCCTGCCGATCAAGACCGCGAGCAAGCCGCCGGCCGCCATCGCGCCGAGCACGAGTGCGAGCATCACGACGCGCATCGTCTGGTATTCGGACGCCGCGTTGTTGCGTGCGCCGGTTGCGCGCTCACGCTTGAAGTCGGCGAGACGTTCGAGCGATGCGCGCGCTTTCTCGCTGGCATCGATCGCACGGGCAATGAGACCCATCTGATCGACGTCCGTCGGCATGGGTTTCGTGCCGATCTGCATATGCACGATGTCTTCCCATCCGGCGATAGCCTGCGCCGCCGAGTCGTAGAGCGCGCGGCCATCCGTCGTCGTCATCGTGGGGCGCAGGTTGTCGAGCGCCTGGTGCATGCTTGCGAGCGAGGCGGTCATGCCTTCCTTGAGCTTCGCCTTGCCGGCATCGTCGGCGAAGGTGAGATTCGCGGCGGCGAGGTCGGTGTTCAGCTTGTGCTTGTTGGCTTCCTCGACCCAGTAAAGGCCGTCCATGTGTTTGGCGCCGATCTCGCCGATCAAGCTGTTCATCTTCGCCAGCGATACGACGCCGGTCACGCCCACGCATGCGGTAAATACAATCACCACCGCGAATGACAGCACGAGCTTGCCAAACACGGAAAGGCGGTCAAACCAGTTCATCGATGTCTCCTCTGTCGACCAGCGCTTCGTCGACCGGCGTTCGAGCGTCGAGCTTTCCGCGCCGGTCCGTCTGGTCCCACGCCCCGCAGACGACGCCCACGGACGGCGTGGTGCGAACTCAGGTTCGCGCACAGAGAGCTTTACGGCGCGGGTTGCGGCCTTCTTGAGATCGAATGCGGAGAATACGGCGGATGAGATGTGAGGCGAAAGGCGGACGAAAACTGGCGTTGTCGTGCAAGCGATGGACGCTTGCGTTGCGCGTGCGCGCTCGCTGTCGTTCAGTGCTGCGCCGAGGATGCTCGCCGCCTTCAAGTTCCTGCTGAATCGCAGCTTTCTAGGAGTCTTCCTAGATTCGGAATAATCGTATATTTGGCCGCAACGAGTCGACGTATTCTTTCCCTGTGCGTATTCCCCTGTATATGCACGTAGTCGTTGTAACTCTCCGATTACCGCCCTCGTTCCCCCGGCTTGGGCGGTTCTTTTTTTTATTGGCGCACGGGCTTCTTCGCCAGCTTCCGCTGCAACGTCCGCCGGTGCATGTTGAGCGCACGCGCCGTCGCCGAAATATTGCCGTTGTTCTCGGCCAGCGCCCGCTGAATGTGCTCCCACTCGAGCCGCGCCACGGAAAGCAAAGTCGGATTCTCAATCGCTTCTTCCGCCGTCTGCTCGCTCGCCTGTTCATGCAGCGCGGCGAGAATGGACTCGACGTTCGCGGGCTTCGCCAGATAATTGTCCGCGCCGTCCTTTACCGCCTGAACCGCCGTCGCAATGCTCGCGTAGCCCGTCAGCACGAGAATGCGCGCGTCCGGCTGCAAGTCGCGCAGCGGCGAGACAAGCCGCAAACCGGAATCGTTGCCGAGGTGAAGATCGACCGTGATCTGGCCGAACTTGTGCTGATTGGCGAGCTTCAGCGCTTCGCTCGCGTCGTGCGCCTGATGCGCGGTGTAGCCGCGCCGAACCAGGCCGCGCGCGAGAATGCCCGAAAAAACCTCGTCGTCGTCGATGATAAGGAAATTCATGTCGCTCATGCTTCTTTCTCCAATGTTGGCCGGCGTCGTGCTCACGCCGCGCCGCTTGATTCGGTTCGTGCTTCATCGGCGGGCGATGCGCCAAAATTCGGCAGACGCAAGATCGCGCGCGTGCCGCGTGGCTGATCCGCCGCGAGTTCTATCGATCCCTGCAGGCGCGCCGCCGCCGCGAACGCAAGGTATAGCCCGACGCCGTGGCCGCCCTGCGTGCTGTCCACTGGCGCGGCGCCCAGGCTCGAACGCAGCGCGGGCGGAATGCCCGGCCCGCGATCGCAGATATCGAAGCGCACCATCTGCACGCCTTCCACCCTTTCAGCCGATGCCTGCAAGGTCACGAGCTCGCTGCTCGCGCGCGCTGCGTTGTCCAGCAAGATCGTGAGAATCTGACCGATGGCAACGGAATCGTCGATGGACATGGACTCCGGCGTGTTGCCCGCATGCTCGAACTTCACTTGCGGATGCCGCAGCCGCCATTGCTCGATGAAGCTCGCGAGCCATTCGCGAAGCGGCTGGCGATTCGACGGCCCCGTCGCGCGGCTGCGCAAGCGCGCGAGCGCCGAGGTGCACAGCGCCATCTGCTGTTCGAGCAATTCGAAGTCGGCCGCGTAAGGCGCGAGGTTGCGGTCGTGCGCGGCGGAATCGCGCAATTCCTCGCTCAGCATTGCAATGGTGGACAGCGGCGTGCCCATTTCGTGCGCAACGGTGGCCGCCTGCACGCCAAGGGCAACGGCGCGTTCGTCGCGCAGATGGCGTTGCTGGGCGTCGGCGAGCGCGGCGTCACGCACGCGCAGCGCCCGCGACATGCGTGCGACGAACCAGCCGATCAGCCCGACGCTCACCATGAAGTTCACCCACAGACCCGTGCGGAAGTAGTCGAACAGATTCGATGGATTCTCTATGTTGAGCGGCACGTAGTTGTAGCTCAGGAGCGCATAACAAGAGACCGCGAAGAGCGCGAGCCACGCGGTCATGGTCCACGGCAGAATGGCCGCGGAAATGGCCAGCGACGGCAGATACAAGGTGACGAACGGATTGGTCGAGCCGCCCGAGAGAAACAGAAGCGCGGAGAGCGCGCCTAAGTCGACCCACATCTGGCCGAAGAGTTCGACATTGGTTTCCGGCTGAGCCCGCGCCACGCGCAGCCACGTCAGCCCGTTGAAGAACATTTCGAGCGCGACGACGAGGAGCATGGCCGGCAAGGGCAGCTTCGCGCTGTAGAAAATCTGCACGACGGCGATGGTCGTCAACTGGCCGATGATCGCCAGCGAGCGAAGCCAGAAAAGGTGACCGAGGTTGACCCGTCCGGTATTGGTTATGCGATGCATCGGGTGATTGAGTGCGTGCGGTCCATGCGACATTATCCCGCTTGCGCCTATAGTGAAACCGAACGTGGCGCGATTTGTCGCACCCTGATATCAGCGTGACGCTTGGCCTATCTCCGCCGCCAGGCATGCGCGGCACAGGCAAGTCGAGTCCGGCCGCAAGCGTTCGCGCGGCAGCGCGGGCAAGGTTGCGCACCAGCACGTCGCAGCGCCGGCGAGCGCGCCGCAATGAAACGCCGCGCCGCAGCGCGTGCACCGTTGCGTCGCGTCGGAGCCTGATTGAAGCGTTACGTTCATCATCGTGTCATCGACATTGATAAGCGATGATCGCATGCCCGGCCGCCATGCCGGAAAACGAGACGGCGCGCGGGGAAAAACGACCTGTCGTGTAGCGTCACTCCTGTACAATCCGCGTGTTTAAACGCTCCTCGCCTCATTTGCCGCCATGTCCGAGCTACCTGACCTCACGCAGATCGCGCCTACGCTGAAAGCCGAAATTCTGGCCGAGGCGCTGCCTTATATCCGTCAGTATCACGGCAAGACGGTCGTGATCAAATACGGCGGCAACGCAATGACCGAAGAGCGCCTCAAGCAAGGCTTCGCGCGCGACGTGATCCTCCTGAAGCTCGTCGGCATCAATCCGGTGATCGTGCACGGCGGCGGTCCGCAGATCGACCAGGCGCTCAAGAAGATCGGCAAGCAGGGCACCTTCATTCAGGGCATGCGCGTCACCGACGAAGAGACCATGGAAGTGGTCGAATGGGTGCTCGGCGGCGAGGTACAGCAGGACATCGTCACGCTCATCAACCATTTCGGCGGTCAGGCGGTCGGCTTGACCGGCAAGGACGGCGGGCTCATCCACGCGCGCAAGCTGATGATGCCGGATCGCGATAATCCGGGCCAGTTCATCGACATCGGTCAGGTGGGCGAAGTGGAGTCCATCAACCCGGCGGTGGTGAAGGCGCTGCAGGACGACGCGTTCATTCCGGTCATCTCGCCTATCGGTTTCGGCGAAGACGGACTCTCCTACAACATCAACGCGGATCTGGTCGCGGGCAAGCTGGCGGTCGTCCTGAACGCCGAAAAGCTCGTGATGATGACCAACATTCCCGGCGTGATGGACAAGGAAGGCAATCTTCTCACCGACCTTTCCGCGCGCGAGATCGACGCCCTCTTCGCCGACGGCACCATCTCCGGTGGCATGTTGCCGAAAATTTCCTCCGCGCTGGATGCGGCGAAAAGCGGCGTGCGTTCGGTGCATATCATCGACGGGCGTATCGAGCATTCGGTGCTGCTCGAAATTCTGACCGAGCAGCCGTTCGGCACAATGATCCGCTCGCATTGAGCTTCGTCACTCTTCCTCCAACGCCCGCTGCGGTTTGCTCCGCGCGGGCGTTTTTATTTGCCGAACGTAATCGCGCATGAGTTCATCTCGCAGTGCTCGCCGCCGTCATGTCAAAACGCGCGGCCCAGTTTGGCTCTTCGATCTCGACAACACGCTGCATCACGCGTCGCACGAGATTTTTCCGGCGATCAATCGCGCGATGACGCAGTACATCATCGACCGGCTGGGCGTGGATATCGACGAAGCGAACCGGCTGCGCGTCGGCTACACGGTGCGATACGGCGCGACCTTGCTCGGACTCGTGCGGCATCACGGCATTGATCCCGCCGATTTCCTGCGCGAAGTCCATACCTTCCCCGATCTGCCGTCCATGCTGCGCGCCGAGCGCGGCCTGAAGCGCATCGTGCGCGCGCTGCCGGGCCGCAAGATCGTGCTCACCAACGGACCGACGCTCTACGCGCGCTCGGTGCTCGCGGAACTGGGTATCGGCAAGCTGTTCGAGCGCGTGATCGCCATCGAGGACATGCGCGACGGCGAACGCTGGCGCGCCAAGCCCGATGCGCCCATGCTCCGTCGCGCGATGCGCCGCGCGCACGTGCATTTGAAAGACGCGATTCTGGTGGAAGACACGCGCGGGCATTTGAAGCGCTACCGGCGGCTCGGCATTCGCACGGTGTGGATCGTCGGCCATTTGCCGATGGCGCGCACGTCAAGCGGCGGCATTTCGCAGCGCTTGCCCGGCTCGGGCCGGCCGCATTACGTGGATCGCACCGTGCGTTCGTTGCGCGCGCTCACGCTCGGCATGCGCGGCGGCGGCTTTCGAGCGGCGAAAGCGACTACATCCTGAAGAGGCGCCGCGCGAGCATGTCTTCGAGGTCCGAGCGCTGATCGACGACGAGATGCACGTAGATGGTTTCGCCATCCACCTTGTAGATGACGCGGTTGGTGCCGCTCGCCACTTCGTAGTATCCCGTCATGCGGAAGTCGACCAGTTCGGGCGGCGTCGCGCCACGACGCGGTGACGCTTCTATCTCGGCGATGGTGTCGGCCAGGCCGTCGCGCGTGGCCTTCCACGCCATCTTGCCGAACTTGTTGATGACGTAGCGTCTATAGTCGCGCAACTCCTGCTGCACCGGATCGAGAAAGACGGTTTTCACTTGACGCCTTCTTCCCTGTCGAGCCGTTCGAGTTCGCCGAAAAGGTCGATTGCGTCTATGCAATGCCCCGCCTCGATGTACTTCTGCCCCATCGCCAGAATCTTGAGCAAAGCCACGGTCTGGTGCAGGTCTTCATAAGACTGCACGTCCTGCACGACCACCCGGCCTTCGCCGTTTTGCGTGATGAGCATGGGCTCGCGGCTCTCGACGACGTTGCGGATCATTTCGGCCGCGCGGCTCTTGAGATGGCTCAGCGGCCTCACACGACTCGGTTTCATTTCCGCTCCAGGGCCCACGCGCAGATTAGACAATATAGACACAAACTCGGGCCATATCCAGAACGCCCGGGCACCGCTATTGGCGGCTTTATTACGTTTTCCGCTATACTTCTTCGCTCAATCTGAATTCGAACACGCGCCGATTTGCTGACTCGATTGCGGGCGCGCGAACCTTCCCAAGCGGTACTGCGGGGAGGTTCAATACAAATGCGGCTAAAGAGGTCGTCAGCCGCGCCGTCAATCCACACGCGCATCGCCGACACCCGTTTAGCCGCTATTTCAAGGCGGAATGAATGGAATCAATCGGCATCGTCACTCCCCAAACCTTGCGCTTCACCGAGCCGCTCGTCATGCAAAGCGGCTCGACGCTCAACGACTACGAACTCGTCGTCGAAACCTACGGCGAACTCAACGCCGCGCGCTCGAACGCCGTGCTCGTTTGCCACGCGCTCAATGCGTCGCATCACGTGGCGGGCGTCTATGCCGACAACCCGAAAGACGTAGGCTGGTGGGACAACATGGTTGGTCCGGGCAAGCCGCTCGATACCGACCGCTTCTTCGTGATCGGCGTGAACAATCTCGGTTCGTGTTTCGGCTCGACCGGGCCGATGAGCATCGACCGTACAAGCGGTAAGCCCTACGGCAAGAGCTTTCCCGTCGTGACGGTGGAAGACTGGGTGCATGCGCAGGCGCGCGTGGCCGACCGCTTCGGCATCGAACGCTTCGCGGCGGTGATGGGCGGCAGTCTCGGCGGCATGCAGGCGCTTGCCTGGAGCACGATGTATCCGGAGCGGCTCGGGCATTGCATCGTGGTGGCATCGACGCCGAAGCTTTCGGCGCAGAACATCGCGTTCAACGAAACGGCGCGCTCGGCGATTCTCTCCGACCCCGACTTCCACGGCGGCGACTACTACGCACACGACGTGAAGCCGCGCCGCGGCTTGCGCGTGGCACGCATGATCGGCCATATCACCTATCTGTCGGATGACGACATGGCCGTGAAGTTCGGCCGCGCGCTGCGCCGTGCCGAAGGCGCGCTCGACGCGTACAACTTCAATTTCGACGTCGAGTTCGAAGTGGAGTCGTATTTGCGCTATCAGGCCGACAAGTTCGCCGAATACTTCGACGCCAACACGTACTTGCTCATCACGCGCGCGCTCGATTATTTCGATCCCGCCAAGGCCTTCGAAGGCGACCTGCGCCGCGCGCTCGCCAACACAACGGCGAAGTATCTGATCGCGAGCTTTACGACCGACTGGCGTTTCGCGCCCGCGCGTTCCCGCGAGATCGTCAAAGCGCTGCTCGACAACAAGCGCACCGTGAGCTACGCGGAGATCGACGCGCCGCACGGCCACGACGCCTTCCTGCTCGACGACGCGCGCTATCACAACCTGATGCGCGCCTATTACGAACGCATTGCCACGGAGATCGGCGTATGAACCAGCACACTCTCGATTCCCTCGCGCTGCGTTCGGACTTTCGCGCCATCGCGCGCTGGGTCGAACCGCGTTCCTCCGTGCTCGATCTCGGTTGTGGCGACGGTTCGCTGCTCTCGCTGCTCGGCGAAGAACTCGAAGTGCACGGTTACGGCATCGAAATCAACGACGCCGGCGTGCTCGCATGCGCGCAAAAAGGCGTGAACGTGATCCAGCAGAATCTCGAAGACGGCCTGCGTCTTTTCGAAGACGACAGCTTCGATTTCGCCGTGCTTTCGCAGACGCTGCAGACCATTCATCAGACTGCGGCGATCCTGCGTGAAACCGTTCGCGTGGGTCGCGAATGCATTGTCTCGTTCCCGAACTTCGGATACTGGCAGCATCGGCTCTCGGTTATTCAAGGGCGCATGCCGGTTTCGAAATCGCTGCCGTATCAATGGCATAACACGCCGAACGTGCGCGTTCTGACCATCAAGGACTTCGAGGCGCTCGCGCCCGAAGTGGGCATCGAGATACTGGACCGCGTGGTGCTGCACGACGGGCAAACGGTCCGTTGGGGCGCGAACTGGCGTGGTAGTCTTGCGGTCTATCGCGTGAAGCGCCGCTGAGTTCGAATCGGCCCGTCACGCATCGAAACGCACCACCACGACGTATTACCCACATCGATATGCCCGAAACGCCACGCGAGGCGCCCGCTCTTACAGCTCACGAAGAAGATCCCGGCTTGCACGCGTTCCTCAACGCGCGCATCCTCATTTGCGTCTTTCTCGGCTTCACGTCCGGACTGCCGCTCTTCACGCTCTACAGCCTGTTGCAGGCGTGGCTCTCGACTGCGGGCGTCAACGTCAAGGAGATCGGCCTCTTCGCACTGATCGGGCTTCCCTATACGTGGAAGTTCGTCTGGTCGCCGTTGATGGACCGCTTCATTCCGCGCTTTCCGGGCTGGCGTCCGGGCCGACGGCGCGGCTGGATGTTCGTCACGCAAGTGCTCGTGATGGTGGCCATCGGCTCCTTCGGGTTCTTTTCGCCCGCGCAGAATCTGTGGGCGGTTGCGGCCATCGCCGCGCTCGTCGCGTTCTTCAGCGCGAGTCAGGATATCGTCATCGATGCCTACCGCCGCGAGCTGCTCGCCGATACCGAGCAAGGTCTCGGCAACGCGGTTCATGTCAACGCGTACAAGGTGGCGGGGCTCGTGCCTGGCTCGCTTTCGCTGATTCTCACGAACGTTCTTCCGTGGAAGACCGTGTTTCTGATCACCGCCGCGTTCATGCTGCCGGGCCTCATCATGACGCTCGTGGTCAAGGAGCCGGCCATTCACGGCGCGCCGCCCAAGACGTTGCGCGAGGCGATCGTCGAGCCGTTCCACGAGTTCATCACGCGCAATGGCTGGCAATCCGCGCTGCTGGTGCTGGGCTTCATCTTCCTCTACAAGCTCGGCGACACCATGGCGACCGCGCTCGCCACGAAGTTCTTCATCGACGTAGGCTTCACGCTCACGCAGATCGGCGTGATAGCGAAAGCGGTGGCGTTCTGGGCGAGCATCGCGGGCGGCTTGATCGGCGGTATCTGCCTCGTGAAGATCGGCATTGCGCGCGGACTCTGGGTCTTCGGCTTCTTGCAGATCATCGCGACGCTCGGCTTTGCGTGGCTCACGAAAATCGGGCCGTCGCCCGCCGCGCTCGCGGTGCTTTACGGCTTCGAAACGTTCGCGACGGGCCTCACGCTCGCCACATTCACGGCATATATCGCGAGCACGACCGATCCGCGCTACACCGCGACTCAGTTCGCGCTCTTCACGAGCCTCGCCGCCGTGCCACGGACTTTCGCGGCGGCGGGCAGCGGCTTTATCGTGAGTGAAACAGGATGGTTTCCGTACTTCATGGTGTGCGTCGCGCTGTCCATACCCGGCATGCTACTGTTGCCGAAGATCGCGCCATGGAGAACGCCACGATGACGGTATCGATGCCGGCCCGGCCCACGCTTGGCGCGCTCATCTGCGCGCTCATGCTGGCGACGCTCGCGCCCATGTCCGCGCGCGCTCAGGACGAAGAGCGCGCGCCGCCTTACACGGCGCCGAACAGCCAGATCCGCTTCGGCAACTCGGCGTTGTTCCGCAATCTGATTCCACCCGCGACGCTCGAACAGCAGGCGAGCGATGAATATGCACAGATCATTCACGACGCCGAGCGCAACAAGACACTGCTCGGCAATGACAATCTGCTCGTCAAGCGCGTGCGCGATATCGCCACTCACGAGATTCCGTTCGCGCTCAAGTGGAATGACCGCGCGAAGAACTGGAAGTGGGAAATCAACGTCATCAAGTCGCCCGAAGTGCGCATGTACTGTTTGCCGGGCGGCAAGATCGTGGTGTATAGCGGGCTCATCGACAAGCTGCATCTGAACGACAACGAGATCGGCATGATGATCGGCCATGAGATCGCGCACGCGCTGCGCGAACATGCGCGCGAACGGCTCGGGCGGCAGCAGGCGCAGCAGTTGTCGTCGGGTACCATGCCGCAGCTTTTCGGCTTTACCGATTACGGTTCGCAGCCGCTTGGCATCGGCGATCAGTTGCTGGCCATGAAATACGCCCCCGCCGACGAGACCGAAGCGGATGTCATCGGCAGCGAGATTGCTTCGCGCGCAGGTTACGATCCGCGCGCGGCCATCACCTTGTGGAACAAGATCGATACCGCCACGCGACGTTCCGACAACGGTTTCATCTGGATGCATCCGTATGGGCCGGAGCGCCGGCAGGACTTGCTCAAGCGCCTGCCGGACATGATGCCGCTGTATGCCAAAGCGGTGGGAAAGAGCATCGACCAGTTGCCGAATTACGGCGGGTTGGGGCGGTTTAAGAAGGGGGGGCGTTAACCTACTTCTTCCCGATCTTCCAGTTGTAATCGATAGTCAGCGGCGCGTGATCGCTGAATTTGATGTCGCGGAAAATGGAAGTCTTCTTGGCGGTCGCCGCGACTTCCTGCGTCGCGATTTGATAGTCGATACGCCACCCCACGTTCTTCGCGTACGCCTGCCCGCGATTGCTCCACCACGTGTATTGCTCGGCACGCTGGTCGAGCGTGCGAAAGACATCGACGTAACCGACATCGTCGAAAAGCTTCGTGAGCCACTCGCGCTCTTGCGGCAGACACCCCGAGTTCTTCTGGTTGCTCTTCCAGTTCTTGATGTCGATTTCCTTGTGCACGATATTCACGTCACCGCACACGATCACCTCACGCTCTTGCGAAAGCCCGGCGAGATGCGGCATGAATTCGTCCATGAAACGATACTTCGCCTGCTGCCGCTCTTCGCCGCTCGACCCAGACGGGACATACACCGACACCACGGACAGCTTGCCGAAACGCGCTTCCACGTAACGTCCTTCGGGATCGAACTCTGCACTGCCGAAGCCGATCACGACATCGTCCGGCTCGTGACGCGTGTACAAACCCGCGCCGCTATAACCCTTCTTCACCGCGTGCTGGAAATAACCCTTGAAACCATGCGGCGCGAGAAACTCCGGCGTGAGATCGTCCTGCGAACACTTGATTTCCTGCACGCACACGACGTCCGATTTCTGCTCGCCAAACCAGTCGAAGAAACCTTTCTTGGCCGCCGAACGGATGCCATTCAGATTGGCGGTAATCACCCGAAACATACTTGTCCTCTCTCCTTGTTTATTCGACCTTCACGCCCTTGAGCGATTCCTTGGCGGCCGGAAATTCGAGTTTCATGCCCTGCATCGTGCGCAGCAAAAGCTCCGCGACCATCACGTTGCGATGCGGTTTCGAATCGCCAGGAATGATGTACCACGGCGCGTATTCGGTCGAGGTCGCGCCTAACGCCAGCTCATACGAGCGCTGATATTCGTTCCACAGCTTGCGCGCGTCGAGATCGGAGACATCGAACTTCCAGTGCTTGGTCGGATCGTCGATACGCGCTTGCAAACGCTCGCGCTGCTCGTCCTTCGAAATATGCAGAAAGCATTTGACGATGGTCGTACCGCTATCCGCGAGCAACGCCTCGAACTCGCGAATATGCCGGTAACGGCGCTCGCATTCGTCATCGTCGATAGACTTCATCACGCGCGGCACGAGCACGTCTTCATAGTGGCTGCGATTGAAGACAGCGAACTCGCCGGCCATCGGCGCCTGCGCGTGCACGCGCCAGAGGAAATCGTGCGAGGCCTCGCGCTCGGAAGGCGCGCGAAACGGCACGATGCGCAAGCCGAGCGGATCGACGTCATGGAACACCGCGCGCACCGTACCGTCCTTGCCGCTCGTGTCCATGCCTTGCAGCACGAGCAGCACGCGCCGAAGACGCTGTGCGTGCAGCTTCTCCTGCAGGTCGTCGAGTTGCGCGCCGATTGCCGCGAGCCGGTCGCGGTCTTCGTCTTTCGAGCCGTTCGAAAACGGCTTGCCGGATGGATCGATCGAACTCAGATCGAAGGGCTTGAGCTTCTTGTCGTCATCGAAATACGGGACGAGGAAGTCGTCCAGAGACGGTTTCTTTGCCATGTCGCCAACCTTTTGTTCTATCCCGAAACGCCAATGAAAACGGGCCGCTGCCAAGCTAGACGGCAACAGCCCGTTCGTTGTGCTACTTCCAGGCGACCGGCTCTCCGTCGACGCGGAGGATTTCGCCCAAGTGCTTGCTCAGGATAGCTTTTTCTTCAGAAGCTCGTTTACCTGCTGCGGGTTCGCCTTGCCCTTGGTCGCCTTCATTGCCTGGCCGATCAGCGCGTTGAACGCCTTTTCCTTGCCCGCGCGGAATTCTTCCACCGATTTCTGGTTCGCCGCGAGCACCTCGTCGATGATGGCTTCGAGCGCACCGGTATCGGAAATCTGCTTGAGCCCCTTCGCCTCGATGATGCGGTCCGCCGCGCCCACGTCGGTCGCCTTCTCGTCCCAGATCGCCTGGAAAATGTCCTTCGCGATCTTGTTGGAGATGGTGCCATCCGCAATGCGTTGCAGAAGCAGCGCGAGTTGTGCCGCCGCGACCGGCGACTCGCCGATGTCGAGCGATTCGCGGTTCAGTTGCGCGGAGACGTCGCCCATGAGCCAATTGGCGGCGATCTTCGCCTGCGCCGCGCCCGCCGCCTGCACGACGGCTTCGAAATAGGAAGCCATTGCCTTCGACGACGTGAGCACGCCGGCGTCGTAAGGCGTCAAGCCGTACGTTTCGGCGAAACGCTTCTGCATGTCGGCTGGCAACTCCGGCAGTTCCGACTTCACGCGCGCCACCCAGCTTTCCTCGATAACCAGGGGCATCAAGTCCGGGTCGGGAAAATAGCGGTAGTCGTGCGCGTCTTCCTTGCTGCGCATGGAGCGTGTTTCGCGCTTGTCGGGATCGTAAAGACGCGTCTCTTGCACGACGGTGCCGCCGTCTTCGATCAGTTCGATCTGACGGCGCACTTCATATTGAATCGCTTCTTCGAGGAACCGGAACGAGTTCAGGTTCTTGATCTCCGCGCGCGTGCCGAATTCCTTCTGACCGACCGGGCGCACCGACACGTTGGCATCGCAACGGAACGAGCCTTCCTGCATGTTGCCGTCGCAGATGCCGAGCCACACGACGAGACCATGCAACGCCTTCGCATACGCAACCGCTTCCGCCGCGCTGCGCATTTCCGGCTCGGTGACGATCTCGAGCAGCGGCGTGCCCGCGCGATTCAAATCGATGCCCGTCATGCCCGCGAAGTCTTCGTGCAGCGACTTGCCCGCGTCTTCCTCGAGGTGAGCGCGCGTCAGATTGACGGTCTTCTCGTATGCTTCCTTGCCGGCCTTTTCATTGGCTGGAACCTGGATGGTGAGCTGACCGCCCTGCACGACAGGAATCTCGTACTGGCTGATCTGATAACCCTTCGGCAGATCCGGATAGAAGTAGTTCTTGCGCGCGAAGACGCTGCGCGGCGCGATATGAGCGCCGATCGACAAGCCGAAGCGAATCGCGCGTTCGACCGCGCCGCGATTCATCACGGGCAGCACGCCCGGCAACGCGAGATCGACGGGACAGGCTTGCGTGTTCGGCGCTGCGCCGAACTGCGTTGCCGCGCCCGAGAAAATCTTGGAAACGGTGGATAACTGCGCATGCGTTTCCAGACCGATGACGACTTCCCACTGCATGCTCATACTCCCGCTGCCGATGGTGCCTTGGCATGCCAGTCGGTCGCGCGCTGGAACGCGTCGGCGACCTGAAGCATCCGGGCTTCGTTGAAATAGTTGCCGACGATCTGCAGACCGACCGGCCGATTCGCATTCGCGCCCGCACCGAAACCGCACGGCACGCTCATGCCGGGCAGACCCGCGAGGCTCACGGAGAGCGTGTAGATATCGGCGAGATACATCTGCACGGGATCGTCGGCCTTCTCGCCGAGATTCCACGCGACCGACGGCGCGACCGGTCCCATGATGACGTCGCACCGCTTGAACGCTTCCTGGAAATCGCGCGCGATGATGCGGCGAATCTTCTGCGCCTGAAGGTAATACGCGTCGTAGTAGCCATGCGACAACACGTACGTGCCAACCAGAATGCGCCGCTTCACTTCGGGACCGAAGCCTTCCGCGCGCGACTTCTTGTACATGTCGAGCAAGTCCGTGTAGTGCGCCGCGCGATGCCCGTATCGCACGCCGTCGAAACGCGACAGATTCGACGAGGCCTCCGCCGGCGCGATGATGTAGTACACGGGAATGGAAAGCTCGGTCTTCGGCAACGATACTTCGACGAGCGTCGCGCCGAGCGCTTCGTATTGCTTCAACGCGGCGTCGATGGCGGCGCGCACGTCGTCGGCAAGCCCTGCGCCGAAGTACTCCTTCGGCATGCCGATACGCAATCCGGCGAGCGGCTTTTGCGCATCGCCGCCATTCCACGTCTGGCCGAGATGGCGCGTGTAGTCTTCGTTGTCGCGTTGCAGGCTGGTGGAGTCGCGTTCGTCGAAGCCGCCCATTGCGTTGAGCAAGAGCGCGCAGTCCGCGGCGGTCTGAGCCATCGGACCGCCCTGATCCAGCGACGACGCGAACGCGATCATGCCGTAACGCGACACGCGGCCGTAAGTCGGCTTGATACCGGTGATGCCGGTGAACGACGCGGGCTGGCGAATGGAGCCGCCCGTGTCGGTGCCGGTCGCGGCGGGCGCAAGACGCGCGGCGACGGCAGCGGCCGAACCGCCCGACGAACCGCCCGGCACGGCCTTCAGGTCCCACGGATTTTTCACCGCGCCGAAGTACGAATTCTCGTTGGACGAACCCATGGCGAACTCGTCCATGTTGGTCTTGCCGAGACAGACCATGCCCGCTTGCTTCAAGCGATCGACGACGGTGGCATCGAACGGGCTCGCGTAGTTTTCGAGCATGTGCGAACCGGCCGTGGATGCCCAGCCGCGCGTCACGAACACGTCCTTGTGCGCAATCGGCAAACCGGTGAGCGCGCCAGCCTTTCCTTCCGCGATGAGCGCGTCGGCGGCTTTAGCCTGAGCGAGCGTGAGGTCGCGGTCCATGCCGATGAAGGCGTTCAGATTCTTCGCGGCCTCGATGCGCTGCAGATACGACTGCGCCAGCTCGACCGCGGAGATTTCCTTGGAGTCGAGCGCGGCGCGCAGTTCGGTCAAACTTTTCTGATGCATTGCAGTTCCCTGATGAGCGCGGCGGTGAACGCCGCGCGGGAGTGTCGTTTCGGCGCTGGATACGCCCGACGCGTTACTTGTTCGATTGCGTTATTCGATGACCTTCGGCACCAGATACAGCCCGTCTTGAACGGCTGGCGCACTGCGCTGGAACTCTTCGCGCTCGACGCGCTCTGAAACTGCGTCGTCGCGCAGGCGCAGCGCGACTTCCTCGATTTGTTCGATCGGATGCGCAAGCGGTTCGATGCCGGAGGTATCCACGGCCTGCATCTGTTCGACGAGACCGAAGAAGTCATTCAGGCGCGCGAGCGTGGGTTCTGCCTCGTGTTCGGGCAACTCGAGCCGCGCGAGATGCGCGATACGTTTTACGTCGGTCAGGGTCAAAGACATGAAAATCACCGGAGATAAGCGTGGACTTCCCAATCTCGAAAACACACTGCGCCGCGATAGTTTGCGGCGCGCGTTGCGATCCTGGGAAAAGCGCTAAAAAGCAGACTGGCGACGGCAAAAAGTGCCATCCTTTTCCTATAGATACGCCCAAATTATAAGGTATCATTACACGTTCGACTCACTTCTGGATTGACCTGCCAGCGGCTTTCTCCTTGAATCGTTAAATTGCGAGAAACGTTTACGCGGCACGTCTTATCCTGCGGTAGATTTCCTCGCGGATTTGCACTTCACGGCGAACCTTCGCCGCCCCGGCAAACCGTTATTTTTTCCGCTGCCGTCCCCGGCGCTCATAGCGACGCACGGCCACCCAGCGAGACAGGATTTTTGAATGTTCGGTTTTTTGCGCAGCTACTTTTCCAACGACCTGGCGATTGACCTCGGCACCGCCAACACGCTGATCTACATGCGCGGCAAGGGCATCGTTCTCGACGAGCCATCGGTCGTTTCAATTCGCCAGGAAGGCGGCCCGAACGGCAAGAAGACCATTCAGGCAGTCGGCAAGGAAGCCAAACAGATGCTCGGGAAAGTGCCGGGCAACATCGAGGCCATCCGCCCGATGAAGGACGGCGTGATCGCCGACTTCACCGTTACCGAGCAGATGATCAAGCAGTTCATCAAGACTGCACATGAATCCCGCATGTTCTCGCCGTCGCCGCGCATCATCATCTGCGTGCCGTGCGGGTCCACGCAAGTCGAGCGCCGCGCCATCAAGGAAGCAGCGCACGGCGCGGGCGCCTCGCAGGTTTATCTCATTGAAGAACCCATGGCCGCTGCCATCGGCGCAGGTCTGCCGGTTTCGGAAGCCACGGGTTCCATGGTCGTCGACATCGGCGGCGGCACGACGGAAGTCGGCGTCATCTCGCTTGGCGGCATCGTGTACAAAGGCTCGGTGCGCGTCGGCGGCGACAAGTTCGATGAAGCCATCGTCAACTACATCCGTCGCAACTACGGCATGTTGATCGGCGAGCAAACGGCTGAAGCCATCAAGAAGGAAATCGGTTCGGCGTTCCCCGGCTCCGAAGTGAAGGAGATGGAAGTCAAGGGCCGCAATCTTTCCGAAGGCATTCCGCGTAGCTTCACCATTTCCAGCAACGAAATTCTCGAAGCGCTGACCGACCCGCTGAATCAGATCGTCTCGTCGGTGAAGATCGCGCTGGAACAAACTCCGCCGGAACTCGGCGCGGATATCGCCGAACGCGGCATGATGCTGACTGGCGGCGGCGCGCTGTTGCGCGATCTCGACCGTCTGCTCGCGGAAGAAACCGGCTTGCCGGTGCTGGTCGCGGAAGATCCGCTGACCTGCGTCGTGCGCGGTTCGGGCATGGCGCTCGAACGCATGGACAAGCTCGGCAGCATCTTCTCCTACGAGTGATACGGCCGTGACCTTCAGACTTCGCTGTTCCACGACCTCACGGTCTTCCACGCACAGTCTGAACGCACCCGCGTAACGCGACGCGCACACGGCCCGGCTCATGTCCGGGCCGTTGTTGAAACAGCGTAGGGCAGGCTCAGCCGAAACCGGCAAACCTGCAGCATCGATCCACCCGCTCACGCCCTCGGCGCCGACCATGGAATACAGTCCGCCGCCACTTTTCAAGCAAGGCCCTTCCGCGCTCGCGCGACTGATCTTCTTTGTGGTGCTCGCCATCGCATTGCTCGTTTCGGATGCGCGGTTCAATACGCTGGAAATTGCGCGCGGCATGCTCGGCGCCGGCCTCTATCCGCTGCAACGCGCGGCGCTCGTGCCGCGCGACATCTTCATGGGCGCGGCCGACCTCGCGGTTACGAGCGCCACCTTGCGCAGCGAGAACCGCAAGCTCTCCGACAAGAATCTGGACCTGTCCGTCAAGGCGGGCGATGCCTCTCAGCTTTCGGCTGAGAACGCGCATCTGCGTGCATTGCTGAATCTGCAATCGCGCGCGACGACGCAAACCACGCCCGTCGAAATCCAATACGACACGCGCGATCCTTTCACGCAGAAAGTCGTGATCGGCAAGGGTTCGCAGCAAAACATCCAGGATGGCGCGCCCGTCGTGACAGAAGACGGCGTGATCGGTCAAGTCACGCGCGTGTTTCCGTTGCAATCGGAAGTCACGCTGCTGACGGACAAGGATCAAGCGGTGCCGGTGCAGATCGCGCGCACGGGTTTGCGCAGCGTGATCTACGGCACGCCGAAAGGCGACACACTCGACCTGCGCTTCGTGCCGATCAGCGCCGACGTCCAAGCTGGCGACGAACTCGTGACGAGCGGTCTCGATGGCATCTATCCGCCGGGACTCGCGGTGGCCAAAGTGCTGCGCGTCGACAAGCAGGCGGATACGGCATTCGCGCGCGTCGTCTGCGTGCCTATTGCCGCTGTTCGCGGCGCGCGTCAGTTGCTCGTACTGCATTACAACGTGAACGTGCCGCCGAATCCGATCGAAGTCGAAGCCGCCGCCGCTGCAAAGGAAGCGAAAGAGAACAAGGGCAAGAAGAAGCCTATCGCGAAGGCCACGGTCTCCACCGAGGGTGCAAGCGGCGCATCGGCCGCGTCGGCTGCCGCTCCGGTATCCGCTCCCGCTGCCGTGGAAAAGCCCAGCGCGAAACCTGCCGCGCCGAAAGCCGCCTCGGCCGCTACCGCCCGGCCATCGCGAAAAGCGCATATGCCTAAGCCCGCATCCGCGAGGGCCGCGCAATGAACCGCCCGCAATACATTCTTCAGCCGGTCAATCCGTACTTCATCACCTTCAGCCTCGCTGCAGCGTTTCTGCTGAATCTGGTGCCTTGGGGCCGGCTTATCGGCATACCGGATTTCGTCGCGCTCGTGCTGCTGTTCTGGAACGTCCATCAACCGCGCAAGGTGGGCATGGGCATCGCGTTTCTGCTTGGGCTGTTGATGGACGTGCATAGCGCGAATCTGCTCGGCGAACATGCGCTGGCTTATACCTTGTTGTCTTATGGCGCGATTACCATTCACAGGCGTGTCCTGTGGATGTCCCTGCCTGTACAAACCTTCGTCGTCGCGCCGCTTCTGGTGGGCGCGCATCTCGTGCCGTTCGTGATCCGCCTGATGACGGGCGCCGCGTTTCCCGGCTGGAGTTATCTCGTCAACGGATTTGTCGAAGCCGCGCTCTGGCCGGTCACGAGTTTTCTTTTGCTGATACCGCAACGACGCGCCGCCGATCCCGACGATACGCGCCCGATCTGAGCGCCACCGCGCGCGTGCCGCCCCCGATGCGAACGCGCGCGGACTACACTTGAATCGCGACCCACCGCGAAAGCTGCATGACCGAAATAAAGAACACCGAGCAACAGTTGTCCAGATTCCGCCTGCGCGTCGCGGCGGCGGGAATGTTCGTGTTCGTCTGCTTCGGTTTGATCGGCCTGCGTTTCCTCTATCTGCAGGTCTGGAACTTCAGCAAATACTCGTTGCAGGCAAACGAGAACCGCATCTCCGTGGCGCCGATCGTGCCGAACCGCGGCATCATCACCGATCGCAACGGCGTGGTGCTGGCGAAGAACTATTCCGCTTACACGCTCGAAATCACGCCGTCCAAGATCACCGCGTCGCTCGACGACACCATCGACGCACTCTCGCAAGTCATTCCTATCGATTCACGCGATCGCCGGCGTTTCAAGAAGCTGCTGGAAGACTCGAAGAACTTCGAAAGCCTGCCAATCCGCACGCGTCTCACCGACGACGAAGTCGCCAAGTTCACCGCACAGCATTACCGCTTTCCGGGCGTCGAAGTGCGCGCGCGGCTCTTCCGGCAATATCCGCTCGGCATGACGGCCGCGCACGTCATCGGCTATATCGGGCGAATTTCGCAGCGCGATCAGGAGCGTATCGACGACGCGAGCGACGCCAACGACGAAGCCTCCGATCACTACGATCCGCGTCTCGACGCCAACAACTACAAGGGCACGGATTACGTCGGCAAGATCGGGGTCGAGCAGAGCTACGAAACCGAGCTGCATGGTCTGACAGGTTTCGAGGAAGTCGAAGTCACGGCGGGCGGCCGCCCGGTCCGCACGATGTCGCGCACGCAGGCGACGCCCGGCAACAACCTCGTGCTGTCGCTCGATATCGGGCTGCAGCAGGTCGCCGAGCAAGCATTCGCGGGCAAGCGTGGCGCGCTCGTGGCAATCGAGCCATCGACGGGCGACGTGCTCGCGTTCGTGTCCGCGCCGAGCTTCGATCCGAATTCCTTCGTCGATGGTATCGATCAGCAGACGTGGGACGCGCTCAACAACTCGCCCGATCATCCGTTGCTGAATCGTCCGCTGCATGGCACGTATCCGCCGGGCTCGACCTATAAGCCGTTCATGGCGCTCGCCGCGCTCACGCTGCACAAGCGCACGCCTGGCTGGGGCTTTCAGGACCCCGGCTTCTTCACGTTCGGCGGTCACACGTTCCGCAACGACGTGCGCTCGGGTCAGGGCTGGGTGGACATGAATCGCGCGATCGTCGTGTCGAACGACACGTACTTCTACATGCTCGCGCGCGACCTCGGCGTGAACGCGATGGCCGGCTTCATGAAGCCGTGGGGATTCGGCCAAATTACCGGGATCGACATTTCGGGTGAGGCGCGCGGCATTCTTCCGTCGACGGAATGGAAGCGCAAGGCGTATCGCAAGCCGGAGCAGCAACGCTGGTACGAAGGCGAAACGATCAGCCTTGGCATCGGGCAGGGCTACAACTCGTTCACCATCCTGCAGCTCGCGCACGCCACGGCGACGCTTGCCAATAACGGCGTCGTGATGAAGCCGCACCTGGTGCGCGACATCGAGAATCCGCTGACGAAGGCCATGCGCGTCGTGGTGCGCGACCCGAGCGACAAGATTCCCGTGCGCCAGCAAGACGTCGACTTCATCAAGCGCGCAATGGAAGGCGTCATCACGAACGGTACAGCCGCGAAGCTCTTCGTGGGCGCGCCTTATCAGGCAGCGGGCAAGACCGGAACCGCGCAGGTTTACTCGCTGCAGGGCGCGAACTATCACGGTCACGCGACGGCCGAGCATTTGCGCGACCACGCGTTGTTCATCGCGTTTGCGCCGGCCGAGCAGCCGAAGATCGCGCTTGCGCTGATCGTCGAAAACGGCGGCTGGGGCGCGGAATCGGCGGGGCCGGTCGCGCGCAAGGTGCTCGACTATTATCTGGTCGATCGCCTGAAGCCTGGCGCCGAGGCGGCCGCGATCGAAGCCGCCGCATCCGCGACCACGGACGCCGGCCTGCCGATGATCGGCGGCACGCAATCGCCCGTCGCGGCGGCGCTGCCGGCCTCGGTGGTGAACGCGTCGCCGGCGTTCTCGCCGCTGGCGGCGTCGAATCCGGCGGTGGCTCGGGCTGCATCGGCGCCGGCGTTGCCTGCATCATCGCCGAAAGCAGCGAACGCGCGCATCGCTTCGGCGCCAGCGGCGGCGTCTGCAGCACGGGCCGCGAATGCGCGCGTCGCTTCGGCGCCTGCCGCGGCGTTGCCCGCGTCCGCGCCGGGCCGCAAGCCCGCGCCGAACAAACGACCCGCCGAACCCACGCCGACGATGGTCCGCAGCAACCCGAACGACGCCGTGCGCACGCTGGCGCCGTCCGGCGGTATCGACGAATAAAGGATGACCGGCATGCAACTCACCTTCGACAAGCACGTCTGGAAAGAGCACGCAAAGCGCATGTTCGCGGGCTTCGACAAGCCGCTCGCGCTGATCGTCTTCTTGTTGCTGTGCGTGGGAATCGTGACCCTGTATAGCGCGAGTATCGACATGCCGGGCCGCGTGGAAGACCAACTGCGCAACATCATGCTGACCTTCGGGCTGATGTGGGTGCTCGCCAATATCCCGCCGCAAACGCTGATGCGCTTCGCCGTCCCGCTGTACACCGTCGGCGTGGCGCTGCTGATAGCGGTCGCGGCGTTCGGGCTCACGCGCAAGGGTGCAAAACGCTGGCTCAATGTCGGCGTGGTGATCCAGCCGTCGGAAATCATGAAGATAGCGATGCCGCTCATGCTCGCGTGGTATTACCAGCGGCGTGAAGGCAACATTCGCTGGTGGGATTACGTTGCTGGGTTCGTCATTCTGCTGCTGCCCGTTGCGCTGATCGCCAAGCAGCCGGACCTCGGGACGGCAGTGCTCGTGTTCGCGGCGGGGATGTTCGTCATCTATTTCGCGGGACTCAGTTTCAAGCTGATCGTGCCGGTGCTCGCGGCGGCCGTGGTCGTCATCGCGTGCGTGGCGGTGTTCCAGAACCGCATCTGCCAGCCCGAAGTGAACTGGCCGATGATGCACGACTATCAAAAGCATCGTATCTGCACGCTGCTCGATCCGACTTCAGACCCGCTCGGCAAAGGCTTTCACACCATTCAGGCGGTGATTGCCATCGGCTCCGGCGGCACGCTCGGCAAGGGCTGGCTGAAGGGCACGCAGGCGCACCTGGAATTCATCCCCGAAAAGCACACGGACTTCATCTTCGCGGTGTTCGCCGAGGAATTCGGCCTCGCGGGCGGGCTCGTGCTGCTCTTTCTCTATATGGCGCTGATCGCGCGCGGACTGTTCATCGCGGCAAACGGCGCCACCTTCTTCGGGCGATTATTGGCCGGTTCGCTCACGCTCGCGTTCTTCACCTACGCGTTCGTCAATATCGGCATGGTGAGCGGAATTCTGCCCGTGGTCGGCGTGCCATTGCCGTTCATGAGTTACGGCGGGACAGCGCTCACCACGCTCGGCGTCGCTGTTGGACTCATCATGAGCGTCGCGCGACAGAAGCGATTGATGCAAGGCTAGCCTCAATCCCCGTGTCCCGAAAAAGCCGCAGTGTCATGTTCACTGCGGCTTTTGCTTTTCCAGCTCCGCGCTCAGTTGCAGGTACTTGAGCTTCGCCGCCGGATCGCCTTGCGCGGCGGCCGCCGCGTAATAAGCACGCGCGACGTTGAGATTGCGCTCGACGCCATCGCCGCCACGTTCGTAGAACGATCCCGCCACGTATTGCGCGGTCATGTCGCCGCCTTCCGCCGCCTTCTTGTACCAGGTGAATGCCTGCTCGTTGTCGCGCGTGGTGCCGCGTCCATCGAGAAACTGGTTGGCGAGCGCGAGTTCCGCCTGCACGTGTCCCTGACTCGCGGCGCGCAAGAACCAGCGATGCGCTTCCGCCGGGTCCTTGTCCACGAACTGGCCGTCGTCGTACATCTTGCCGTACACGAACTGCGCGTGAGACATGTTGGCGTCGGCGGCGCTACGCAACCACTTCTTGCCTTCAGGGACATTTGCGGGACCGCCTTCGCCGTTCAGCAGCATCATCGCGTAATTGAATTCGGCGAGGCGGCTGCCCTTTTGCGCGGCGCGACGGAACTGCGAACGCGCTGAGACGAGATTGCCCGCGTTGTAATCGGCGACTGCGTTTTGCGTCGCGAGGTCCGTCGGCTTTGGCATCGTCTGCGACTGCGCGTTGGCCGCGAACGCCACGCCGAACATCAGACAGGCCGCAGCGATGCCGCCACGCCAAGCCGTGTTCATGCTCTCGCCTCCTGCAAAGCCTGACGCGTCGCCTTCAGGAGCCACATGACATCGGCGGCGAGCGCGATCAGGTTAATGCCGGCTTGCGCATATTGCCGCGCGCCAGCGACATCGATCGCGAAAATGCCGCTCGCGATGCCCGCGCGCTTCGCGGCTGCCGCAACCTTGTCGATGGCTGCCTGCACATCCGGGTGCTTCATGTCGCCGAGATGGCCGAGGCTTGCCGCGAGATCCGCGGGCCCGATGAAGAGGCAGTCTATGCCCGGCGTCGCCGCGATCTCGTCGACGGCTTCGAGCGCCGCCACCGATTCGATCTGCACGATGGTCGCGATCTGCGCGTTCGCGCCCGTCACGTAGTCGCGCCGCATGCCGTACGCAGCCGCGCGCACCATGCCCGCGACGCCGCGCAAGCCGTCGAGCTGGGCTTCGGTCGGATACTGCGTGAGCTGCACGATGCGCGCGGCATCGTCGGCTGATTGCACGTTGGGGAACATCAGCGTGCGCGCGCCCGCGTCGAGCACGCGCTTGACGAGCCAGCCATCGGAGAACGGCACGCGCACGATCGGCTCGCTCGGCAGATGCGCCGCCGCGATCGCGCGCAACTGATCGACGACGTCGCGGCTATCGTTCGGCGAGTGCTCCATGTCGATACACAGCCAGTCGAAGCCCGCGTGCGCGAGCGCTTCGGCGGCATCGGCACTGCCAAGCGACAGCCACAGGCCGAAGAGCGCGCCGGGTTCGGAGAGACGTTGCTTGAGGGGATTCGTAAAGGTGCTCATTGCGCGACTCCTGGAAGTTGGGCGCGCTTCGAGAAGCGGAAAAACGGCGGAAGGAATGACGGCATTACTCGCGCTCCGTTTGTGTCGCCGCGGAAGACGGGCGATTCAACGAGCGATGATACCGTGACGGCGACGCAGGCGTGGGCCGCGCCGCCGGATGCGTCAGGCGTGTTCCACGTCGGCCCAACAATTGGGCGTTTCGTACAAGCGAAGGCGCTTGAGCTTGAGATTGACGCCGTAATGCGCGTCGTAGACTTCCGCGAGAATCTTGAACGCGACCGCCGCCATATTCTCGACCGTCGGAATACGGTCGAACACGACAGTCTTGTGATCGGCCATCGACTGCAAAAAATTGCGTACTTTCACGTCGCCTTCGTAGACGATGAAAGCGTGATCCCACTTGTTGACGAGATGCTCCATGGCGAGCGACTTCACATCCGCGAAGTCCATGACCATGCCGCGATCGGGCGCGCCTTCGACATCCACGAGATCGCCTTGCAGCGTGATTTCGAGCACGTAACGATGCCCGTGCAAATTGCGGCACTGACTGCGGTGATCGGGGATGCGGTGGCCCGCATCGAATTCGAGTTTTCGGGTAATCGTCTGCACGTCGGCGGGACCGTCTGTCAGGGAATGTTCAAATATTTATGCGTCTGCATCGACAGCCGCCACTTGGGATGCCGCTTGCACCAGTCGACCGCGAGCTTCGTGTTCATGTCGCGCGACGGGCCGTCCATTGGCTGGACGAGGAAGTACTCGAAATCGAGCTTTTCGTAATCGGCGAGGCGCTGGTTGTCCTGCGGCACGACGACCTTCAGCTCATGGCCCTTGGTCACGACGAGCGGTGCGTCGGCTTTCGGACTCACGCAAATCCAGTCGATGCTGTCGAGTACCGGCAGCGAGCCATTCGTTTCGATAGCCATTTCGAAGCCGGCGCCGTGAAGGGCATCGACGAAAGGCTGGTCGATTTGCAGCATCGGTTCGCCGCCCGTGCAGACGACGAACTTGTTCGCCTCGCCTTCGGGCCAGAGCGAGGCGATCATCGCGACGAGTTCGGCGGGCGTGCGGTATTTGCCGCCGTTCTCGCCATCGGTGCCGACGAAGTCGGTATCGCAGAACTGGCAGACGGCTTCAGCGCGATCCTGCTCGCGACCCGACCACAGATTGCAGCCGGCAAAGCGGCAAAACACGGCCGGACGCCCTGCGTTCGCGCCCTCGCCTTGCAACGTGTAGAAGATTTCCTTCACTGCGTACGTCATGACTGCTCTGTGATCAATTGGAGTTCAAACCGGCGCGATAGTGACTTGCTCGCCCGCGCGGTATGCCTCGTAACCGCGTTTGCGCAGCTTGCACGCCGGGCATTGGCCGCAGCCGAAGCCCCAGTCGTGTAGCTCGGCGCGCTCGCCTACATAGCACGTATGCGTTTCGACGCGGATCAATTCGACGAGCGCGTCGCCGCCGAGCGTTTCAGCCAGACGCCACGTGTCGGCCTTGTCGAGCCACATCAGCGGCGTTTCCAGCGCGTAACGCGTCTCCATGCCGAGATTGAGCGCCACTTGCAGCGCTTTCATGGTGTCGTCACGGCAATCGGGATAACCGGAGAAATCCGTCTCGCACATGCCGCCGACGAGAACTTTCAATCCGCGCCGATACGCCACCGCCGCCGCGATCGTCATGAACAACAGATTGCGTCCGGGCACGAAGGTGTTCGGCAGGCCGCTTGCGGTCGACTGAATCTCGATTTCGCGTGTCATCGCGGTATCGCTGATGGCGCCGAGAACCGATAGATCGATTGTGTGGTCTTCGCCGAGCCGCTCAGCCCAATGCGGAAAATCGCGCAGCACGGCGGCGCGAAAACCGTCACGACACTCGAGTTCGACGCGATGCCGCTGACCATAGTCGAAACCCAGCGTCTCGACGGTCTTATAGCGTTCGAGCGCCCAGGCAAGGCATGTGGCCGAGTCCTGTCCGCCGGAAAACAGCACGAGCGCGCTGTCCTTAGCGTCTGTACGAGTCACCGTGAAACTCCGTGTTTGAGATTGGCCTGCGGGCCATGTCGCCGGTCGGTAAGAGAGACATGCTTTTACCCCGACGTTTCAGTATAGGCCGACGACCCTTTCCCCACGTGCGGCGACTCTTATGTCCCATATACGAAGGCGTCGCCAGAATTGGCACGCTTTTGACCGGCCGCACCTGTGAGCCACAACGTCGAAAAACAAAAAGGACCTGCGGTCCGAGGACAGGCAAGTCCTTAATTCGATGCGGATTTTATCACGCAGCGCGATTGTTTGCCGATCGTTAGGCTCGCTGCGCCGAGCGAAGAGTTACCCAAAACGCTTCGAAGATTCAGCACGGATTATCGGTAAAGGCCGGCGATACGCACCGAACTCTGGTTGCGGGAGACATACCACCACGCGGCTGAAGGTCATTCTTCTATAAGGAAACGCCGTCACTTGAATGGATCATCTTTTCCACACACGCGGTCGTGGATGACCTCCCGGTTATCCGTCGCAACTGTGTGCGACACACTCAAATTCGGAAATATATACTTATCTGCCAAAATGAAATCGGCAAAACTGTCTTTAAAAGCTAAAGGTCCGCGCCGATGAGCCGTAATTCTAGGTAATCGTCCCGAAAGACGGTTTGCGTCAAGCAATAAGTTCCGCTTTACCAGAATTCGCGCCTGAAGGCGAATTCAACGCGCAAACGTTTAAACGCAGCAAGCGCGTGGCTTTTTCTTCGTGCCGGTCCATAGGTTAATACGCCGCAATCGCTCCAGGCGCTCGAAACGTGTGGACGACCGGCGCTGGTCCGGCTGTCTGGCAGCGTCCGGCATTGCCGTTGGACTGATCTGCCCACCCTTCGGGGCAATTTCATTCGGCATCCGAATGAACTCGCTCCCGGCACCCATCCGCAGGGTTAAGCGGGACGCAGGTCCGTAACCGATTTGCCGATTCATTTCCGGCGCTTTGGTCAACGCACTCATTTTCTGAGCCGACGCACAACACATCATTAGTAACGCTAACTAATAATATGAAGAATTCGACCCATACCCCTGCCCGTTTCGCCTTCACCGCTCCCAAGGCAAGTCTGATTGCCGCCACGATCGTCGCCAGCGTGCTGCTCACCGCGTGCGGCGGGGCCGGCAACGACGCCTTCGACCTCGCATCGACCGCTGAAGCCTCGAAGCGCAATACATCGGCATTCGTCGTGACGGCGCCGACGGTCAACGCAACCGCGACCGGCACCGTGACCGTGAAAGGCACGACCGGATCGAAATGGACCACGGTTTCTGTCGTCGACATGACGACGGGCAACAAGGTAGCGCGCGATGCCGTGCCCGCAAGCGGGGCATTCTCGACGACCGTCGATACCACGCGTCAGGTCAACGGCGTGCATACGTGGCAGATCACGGCGGCGAATGCATCGAACAGCGTGCGCTCGGTGCAAAACGTCAGCGTGACGGTGTCGAACACGAAGGCCACGACGCCTGCCACGCCGACCACCACCAAGATCTTCTACGGCGCGAACGGCCACAATAACGAAGGCGGCGCATACGACATTTCCAGCCCCGCGCTGCAACTGTCGCAACTGCAGGATCTCGGCGTGAAGCTGTACCGCAACGAGGTCTATAGCCAGGCTGCGGCGACCAAGCTCGCGGGCATTGCGAAGACGATGGCGGCAGGCGGCGTGACCGTGTATCCGGTGATGCTGATGGGTATCGACTTCAACAGCGAAACCGATGCTTATAACGCAGGCTTTGCGCTCGGCCAGCAGACGGCCGCCGCGAGCAAGTATCCGTACTATGAAGTCAGCAATGAACTCGAAGCGGACTGCCTCACGGGCAACGTGGATGGCGTCTATCCCCAGCACTTCGACAACAAGAAGTTCCAGATTGCGCGTGGCGTGATCCGCGGCATGATCGCCGGCGTGAAGTCGGTGGATACGGCGGGCAAGATCATCATGGGCGGCGGCGCATGGATGCACTACGGCTTCGACCAGATGCTCGCGGCCGGCACACAGCCGGACGGCACGACGGGTCACCCTGTTGTGAGCTGGGACGTCACCGCATGGCACTGGTACTCGGACCAGGGCGACATCACGAACGCATGCGGCGGCACGGGCTGCCACGACATCCTTGCGACGCTGCAGGCAATGGGCAAGCCGATCTGGATCAACGAATTCGGCGTGCGTCCGAACATGGGCACGGATCAACAGATCGCGTCGTACCTCGTCGGCAACAAGATGATGGCTCAGTTCGTCTCGGTGGCGACGAAGTACAACATCCAGGCTATCCAGACGTACGAACTGTACGACGATCCGGCGGGCGGCGAAGGTGCTTACGGTCTGATCAAGAACGACGGCAAGACGGTGAAGGCGGCTTACACGGCATTCAAGAACTTCGTCACGGCAAACCCGAAGTAAAGATGTTCTTTCAAGCGGCTCGCAGTCGGGGCCGCATGAAGCAAAAAAAAGCGGACAGGCAAATCAAACGCCTGTCCGCTTTTTTCGCTTGTTTCGTGCAGATACCGAGCCTGACAAAAGCCCGGCCGCAAAAGAAAAAGCCCGAGAGTGATGACACTCTCGGGCTTCTTAATTCTGGTGGCCTGGGACGGAATCGAACCATCGACACGCGGATTTTCAATCCGCTGCTCTACCAACTGAGCTACCGGGCCATCGGAGAAGTAAGACTATATCAGAGTGATGCACGAGGCTCAAGCCTTGAGCCGAATTTTTCTCTAATTCGACGCAATCGGCTCGATGCCGCGGGTCAAACGTCGTTCTTGTTCTTTCCGAGATCGACGCCCAATTGCTTGAGCTTGCGGTACAAGTGCGTACGTTCGAGCCCTGTCTTTTCGGCGACGCGCGTCATGCTGCCGTTCTCGCGCGCGAGGTGATATTCGAAGTACGCGCGCTCGAAAGCATCGCGGGCGTCGCGCAAGGGAATATCGAACGAGATCGATGCCGTCTGTCCCGCGTTCGGCGATGCCCCGCCCGAAGCCGCGTCGCCGGGTGTGGCGTTCAACGCCGACGCGCTCGGCAGCGCAGCGGCCACCGGCACGCCGGATGCCCCCGCGCTCGTCAGCGGCTTGGTCGATGACACGACCGCGGGCGCCGCGCTTCCATGCGCCAGGCCCTGCTCGACCGCCTTCAGCAGTTTCTGCAACGCGATCGGCTTCTCGAGAAAATTGAGCGCGCCGATCTTCGTCGCTTCGACGGCCGTGTCGATGGTCGCGTGCCCCGACATCATGATCACCGGCATCGTGAGCTTGCCCTGCGCGGCCCACTCCTTCAGCAGCGTTACGCCGTCGGTGTCGGGCATCCAGATGTCGAGCAGCACGAGGTCGGGCGTCTGCTGCAAGCGGTAGTCGCGCGCGTGTTGCGCGTTCTCCGCCACGTCCACCACGTGGCCTTCGTCGCTCAGGATCTCGGAGAGCAGTTCCCGGATCCCCATTTCATCGTCTACTACCAGGATGGTCGCCATTTAAGCTGCCCTTGTCTGCACTGTTGCTTTTGTCGTTCCGTGATTCGCTGCCGTGCCCGTTCCCCGCGTCGTCGCGCCGGGAGCGGCGGTATCGTCCGCGAGTTGAAGAAACAGAATCGATATCTGCGCGCCCTCGATGACATCCGCGTTCTTCGACCGATTGCGAATGTCGATGCGCGCGCCGTGCTCGTCGACGATCTTCTTCACCGTTGCAAGTCCTAGTCCCGTGCCCTTTGCTTTCGTCGTGACGTACGGCTCGAAAGCGCGTGACAAGATGCGCGCCGGGAAGCCCGAACCGTTGTCCGACACCGTGAGCCGTACCGCGACACGCGCATGGCCCGATGCGTCAGGCTCGCCATATTCTACTGTTCTCGTTTCGAGAAGCACGCGCGGCTCCGCGACATCGGCCACGGCGTCCTGCGCGTTCTGCAACAGGTTGTGAATCACCTGTCTTATCTGCGTGGCATCGCCGCGAATTACCGGCAGTTTCGTGAGGTCCACCTTGATCGCGCTCTTGCCTTCCTCGATGCCGTACAAGGTCAGCACTTCGGCGACCAGTTCGTTCAATTGCAGATTACCGAGGACGGCCGGCGGCGTGCGCGCGTATTCGCGGAAATCGTCGACCATCTGCTTCATCGCCTGCACTTGATTGACGATGGTCGTCGATGCGCGCCTCAGCACTTCGGCGTCCGGCGCGGCGAGTTTGTCCGCGAGCTTCATTTGCAGGCGTTCGGCGGAAAGCTGAATGGGCGTGAGCGGATTCTTGATCTCATGCGCAAGGCGCCGCGCCACTTCGCCCCAAGCCACGGAACGTTGCGCGGAGATCACGTCGGAGATATCGTCGAACACGACGACATAGCCGGTGGTTTCCGCGTCGTCGGAGTCGGCGTCGGTGGCGCTCAGCAACTGCGTGCCGCGCACGAGCAAGGTGAGCGGCTCGTTCTCGCCAGGCACCGTCACCGCGACTTGCTGCTGCCAGTGTCCGCGATCGCCAATGGGATGCCCGCTGCCGACAGCGGCGGCATCGCGTTCGGCGAAGGCTTTCTTGACCATCGCGCCGAACTCGCCGAGGGCATCGATCTGATCGAGCGGCTGATTCAGCAAGCCGATAAAGCGCTGCCGGAAGATGCGTTCCGCGCCGCGATTGACAGTGGTGAGCCGAAACTGCCGGTCGAACACGAACACGCCCGCCGTGAGATTCGCGAGAATGCTTTCCAGATACGCCTTCGAATGCTCCAGCGCGATGCGGTTGTTTTCCACCGCCGCGCGCGCCTCGGAAAGCTGCCGCGTCATCGCGTTGAACGACTGCGTGAGAAAGCCGAGTTCATCGCGCGAATTAATCTCGCGTTTTGGCGTGTAGTCGCCTTCGGCCACCTCCTTCGTGCCTTGCGCGAGCAGAAACAGCGGTCGCGCGAGCTGATTGCCAAGCGCGAGCGCGAGCATCATCGCGATGAACGTGGCGAGAAAGAGCGCGAGCGTCAGCGTGCCGATATACATCTTGCGCAAGCCCGTGCGCCCCAGCCGCTTTTCCTGATATTCACGATACGCGCGCTGCACGGCATCCGCGTTGCGCGCGAGTTCCTGACTCACCGGCTGCTCGATCTGCAGGAAGCGATCGACGTGCTGAAATTCCGTGGTCGTCGTGGGATCGGGGATCTTCGTGATCACCCGCAATCGCAACGCGCCTTTCGGCCCGGTGGACGATGGATCGCCGTCGATCTCGCCTTCTATTGCGCCATATGGATGATCTTGCGCCTCCTTCAGCATCGAGCCGGTCGGCTCGTTCGTCGGCAACAGCGAATAGTAGTTGCCCGAGGCCTGCGCGATAGTGCGCAATCCCGACACGCGCTGCGTGCCGTTATTCGCGGACAGATCCTCGCGGTTGTACTGATCGCGCGGACGCTCGAACACGACCGCGTCCTGAATGTTGTATTGATCGCGCAACCGCAGGAGCGAAAGCGTGAGACTCGACTGATCCGCGCTAGCAAGCTGATCGCTCATTTGCCGGCCGCGCGCCTTGAAGTCGGCGAGCGATGTCTGCAACATGCCGCGCCCGAGCGTGAGACCCGACGTGAGCGCGGTCTCGACGTTCACGTCGAACCAAGATTCGATACTGCGCGACACGAACTGATACGACACGACGTAGATGATTGCGCCCGGCAGCACGCCGACCAGCGCGAAGATCAACGCGAGCTTGGCCAGTAGCCGCGTGCCGAAGCGGCCCTGCCGCACGCGCGCCACGATGATCGCCGTGAGGCTGATCACGATCAGCATGAAGATGAGCGCAATCGCCACGTTCGCCGCGTAGAGCCAGCCGTAATAGCGGTCGAAGAATTCGGTATTGGCGCTGGCGAGCGCGAGCATCACGAGCAGCAGAACCGCCGTGACCGCCACTGTCGAGACCAGCAACCGGACGACGAGACTTTTCATGTCCGTGCGGCCGCGTCGAAATCTATTTCGCACGTTCTGCCGCCGTAAAAGTAAAACGCTTCCAGTCCGATGAAAGGTTCCAGTCGCGGTTGTTCACCGCGTCGATCTGGAACGGCTTGGGCATCAGCGCGATGTCGAGTTGCATGCGCACCGATGCGTTATAGGTTTCGCCGGGATGCACCTGATTGCGGTCGAAGACATGCCACGATGTCACGTGCTTGATCACCGCCATGGCTTCGTTGAGCGATGCAAAGCGCAATTGCAGGCCGCCGGTCGACACGCGATATTCATTGGTCAACGGCTGATAAGACAGCCGGATGCTCTGCGAAACATTCACCGGCTCCTCGTCGAACCAGTACCAGCGCGGCCGGGACAAGTTGAAGTCGATGGTGAAATAGAGCGGCACGCTGCGATTCACGGCTTCTTCGAGGCTGCTGTTGAGGTCGAAGTCGAAATGGGCATCGAGATTCCAGCCGTTATTGTCCGACTGCAACGAAGCCCGCTGCACGGAAATGGTTTCGGCGAAGGCGGAATCCGCTGCCGCGAAATACAGGCAGAACGTCAGCGCGGTCCAGACGACGAGCGCAAGCCGAAGCGGAAAAAGGCGTTTGATCGTCACCGTTTCTGAAAGCGCGCGTAGAAGAATCCGTCGTGGTCCGCGCGGTAACTCGATGCAGCTTCCGCGTTCCCGTTCGATGGCTGGCCGGCCACTTGTGTACTGTCCCGTGACCCGTTTGCCGCGCCCGCGCCCGCACCGGCACGCGCCCTGGTCGGCAGCAACTGGCCCGGCGCGTCCAATCGTACCGCATCTTCATGCGTGCTTCCAAACCAGCGAGCCTGCTCTTCGCCTTCCTCGGGAAAGATCGAGCAAGTCACGTAGAGCAACTCGCCACCCTTGGCGACGAGCGGCCAGAGCGCCGTGAGAATGCGCCGCTGTTCTTCGACGAGCGTCGCGATGTCCGAGGGCCGCCGCAACCAGCGGATGTCCGGATGACGCCGCACGATGCCCGAGGCCGAACACGGCACGTCCGCGAGAATGCGATCGAACGGCGCGCCGTCGAACCATTGCGAAGGATCGCCGGCATCGCCCACGCAAATCTCGGCGTGCAGCTTGAGGCGCGCGAGATTTTCGCCGATACGTCCCGCGCGAGTCGCATCGCTTTCCAGCGCGACGAGTTCGACATTCGCGAGTTCGAGGATATGACCGGTCTTGCCGCCAGGCGCGGCGCACGCGTCGAGTACGCGCATGCCGTCACGCGCGTCGAGCGCTTGTGCCGCGAGTTGCGCGCCCGCGTCCTGCACGGAGACGACGCCATCCGCGAAGCCCGGAATACGCTCGACCGGCAGCGGTGTTTCAAGGCGCACCGCGTGCAGGCCGGCGGCTTCCGCTTGGATATGCTCCTGCCGCAAGCGTTCGAGATAGGCATCGACGGTGACGTGACGCGCGCTCACACGCAGCGTGAGCGGCGCCTGCACGTTGCCCGCATCGAGAATGTCTTGCCACGCGTCCGGCTGACCGCGCTTCACGGCGTCGATCCACCATTGCGGGTAATTCCAGCGCGCGACTTCGCTCACACGCGCTTCTTCGAGGAGCGCATCGCGTTCGCGCAGAAAGCCGCGCAGCACGGCGTTGACGAGGCCCTTCGCGAAAGCAAACTCGCGGCGCGTGGCGATGGCGGTCACCGCCTGATCGACGACGGTGAACGGCGCGTAGGCCGCGTGCGCTTCGTCGTCGGTGAGCAGCGTGAACGCGCAGACCAGCACGTTGGTCACGTGCGGCGGCGGCGCCTTGCGGACGAGCTTATGCAAAAGCGCATCGGCAAGTGCGAGACGGCGCATCGCGCGATACGCAATGTCCTGAATCGCGCCCCGCGCCGCCGGCTGCCTGCCCGCGGCGACAACCGTCTGCAAGGCGGCCGGCAACGCCGATCCCGCGCGCACGGCGCCGACCGCCTGCGCCGCGCCGTCGAGCGCGAACGCAAGGGAATCGGGAGCAAGATGCAGCGCGCTCAAATGAGTCGCTCCGCGCGCCGAGTGCGGCGCGGTGGAAAGTCGCCGGGAAGGCTTGTCGGTCATGTGTAAGGTCGTGCGACTTCGTGTGAACATCGATTCGAACGACGATTGTAACGTGCAAGGCTTCGTGGCCCGGTGCTTGCGCGTTTCGCACCACAAAGGAAAAAGGCCGCGCCAGCGTGACTGGAACGGCCTTCGGTGTTACGCGTCGTGACGACGCCCCGGATTACATGCGCCCGGTGCGCGCCATTTCCATCAAGCGCGCGACGCGTTCTTCCGTCGCCGGGTGCGTCGAGAACCAGTTCGCGATGCTGCCGCCCGACAGCGGATTCATGATCATCATCTGCGCCGTGGCCGGGTGCGCTTCCGCCGTGGGGAACGGCACGCCGGACGCATACGCGTGGATTTTCTCGAGCGCGCTGGCGAGCGCCTGTGGATCGCCGGAAATCTCCGCGCCGCCGCGATCCGCCTCGAATTCACGCGCGCGAGAAATGGCCATCTGGATCAACGCGCCCGCAATAGGCGCGAGGATAGCCACCGCGATGCTCGCAATCGGGTTCGACGGGCGCCCTTCGTCATCGCGGCCACCGAAGAACATGGCGAAGTTCGCGAGCGCGGAGATTGCACCGGCCATCGTCGCCGAAATGGTCGAGATGAGAATGTCGCGATGCTTCACGTGCGCCAGTTCGTGCGCCATCACGCCGCGCATTTCGCGCTCGGACAGCACGCGCAGGATGCCGGTGGTCGCCGCGACGGCCGCGTGTTCCGGATTGCGACCGGTTGCAAACGCGTTCGGCGCGTCTTCGTTGATGAGGTAGACACGCGGCATTGGCAACTGAGCGCGCGTGGCCAGGTCGCGCACCATGCGATAAAACTGCGGCGCAGTGGTTTCGTCGACCTCCTGCGCGTTGTACATGCGCAGGACCATCTTGTCCGAGAACCAATACGAAAAGAAATTCATGCCGAGCGCGACGACGAGCGCGAGCATCATGCCCTTCGACCCGCCGATCATCCCGCCGATCACGACGAAGAGGGCCGTGATCGCAGCCATCAGCATCGCGGTTTTGACCCAGTTGAACATGTCAGGAACTCCTATCCCTAATACGGTGCGCACTTTGCGCGATGGTCCCGGCCACACTGGCCAGGACGCTCATTGTAAGCAAATCGTTAGATAGGGGCGTCCGCGAAAAATTCAATCGGGTTGTTGCGTTCAGCGATGTGACGTCGCGAGCTTCAGTCCCAGGCCGACGAACGCCGTGCCCACACCGCGGTCCAGCCACTTTTTCATCCCCGGTTTGCCCGAAAAACGTTCGGTGACGCTGCCCGCGATCCACGCAACGAAGCTGTTCCAGACCGTGCTCATGGCGATAAACACGAGTCCGAGTGTGAGAAACGCGAGCGTCTTGTGCTGGCTGTCCGCCGCGACGAATTGAGGAAAGAACGAGACGAAAAACAGCACGACTTTCGGATTCAGCACGTTCGTGACGAAGCCTTGCGCGAACAATTGATGCAGCGATTTTGGCGCGGCTTGCGCGCTGGTTCGTGCTGCGTGAGCGTCTACGGCCTTGTCGTGCTTCGTGAGAATGAGCCGCACGCCGAGATAAATCAGGTAGATCGCGCCAGCGATCTTGACGACGGTGAACGCCGTGGCCGATGCCGCGAGAATCGCCGTCAATCCGAATGCGCACGCGAGCGTATGAACGATGCAGCCCGCCGAGATGCCGAGCGCGGATACGATTCCCGCGCCGCGTCCCTGCGCGACGCTGCGCCCGACGATATAGGCGGTATCGGGGCCGGGCGTGACATTCAGCAGAAAGACGGCGACGAGAAAGAAGGCAAAACCGGTAATGCCGAGCATCGGAAACTCCAAGCGTGCGCGTGTTGAAGATTCACGATTCTAGCGCCGCGCGACGCATGCGTTACATGTCCGTCGCGCGTGCTTCAAGCCTGGGTCAAGCGTCCGGATCGGTTTCCTGCAGCGCGAAACGCTGACCTCGGGCAAGCGGCGCGCCCGCGAGAAACTCGCGCACGGGCAGGCGCTTGCCACCGGGCTTTTGCAACTGCGTGAGCCTGAGCGCGCCCGTTCCGCAGGCGACGACGATTCCTTCCGCCGACACATCCACGATGGTGCCCGGATCGGCTTGCCACTCGCCGCTCACCGGCTGCGCGGACCAGATCTTGATCGCGACGCCATCGAGCGTGCCGACCGCGCCGGGGAACGGGTCGAACGCGCGCACCTGACGCGCAAGCGTTTCTGCCGGACGCCGCCAGTCGAGCGCGGCCTCGTTCTTGGCGATCTTCTGTGCGTAGGTCGTGCCGTCGTCAGGCTGCGGTTTCGATGGCAGCGCGCCGTCGCGTTCGAGGTCGCGAAGAGCCGCGACGATCAGATCCGCGCCAAGTTTCGCGAGGCGGTCGTGCAGCGTGGCGGTGGTGTCGTCCGCGCCAATAGCCGTGCGGCCCTCGCGGATCATCGCGCCGGTGTCGAGGCCCGCGTCCATTTGCATGAGCGTAATGCCCGATTCGGCGTCGCCCGCTTCGATCGCGCGATGGATCGGCGCGGCGCGGGGGGGGCGGGGGGCGCAACCACCCCGCCTGGTTTTTGGGGCGCCCGGGGGGCCGTGGCCCGCATACACCGGCCGGGTGTTCCCGAAACCGCCGCAC
>NZ_JALQDD010000001.1:0-103228 GCF_023631405.1 Caballeronia sp. GAWG2-1 | reverse complement strand
GGGGGGGGGTGGGGCGGCGGGGGTCTATTGGGTTGAGGGAGCGGGGGGGGGGGGCGGCGCGGTCGTGGCGGGCCGGGGGGCCCGGCCCCCCCCCGCCCCAGCGCGGCAACAACGAAGCGTGGATGTTGATGGCGCCGCGCGGCGGAATGTCGAGCACTTCCTGCGGCAGGATGAGCCCGTAAGCGGCGACCACCATCACGTCGTGCGGCGTGGCGCGCAGCAACTCGATGGCATCGGCGGCTTCTTGCGGATACTTCCCCGCGCGCCTGAGCGACGTGGGCTGCGCGACCGTAAGCCCGTGTTCGACGGCAAAACGCTTGACGGGGCTGGCAGTCAGCTTCATGCCACGGCCAGCAGGCCGATCGGGCTGGGTCAGAACCAGCGGCACGGGAAATCCGGCCGCGTGGATAGCCGCGAGCGCGGCGGCGGCAAATTCCGGCGTACCGGCGAAAACGACACGCAGCGATTGAGTCATCGATTGTTACTACCCTTGAGACAACATAAAGCGCTTTACAGCGCCTTTTCGAGCTTCTTCATCTTGCCGCGAATGCGCGTTTGCTTGAGCGTCGAGAGATATTCGACGAACACGTGACCCGCCAAATGATCCATTTCATGCTGGATGCACACGGCAAGCAGGCCATCGCAGTCCAGTTCGTAGCTTTCGCCTTTCTCGTTGAGCGCCTTCACGCGCACCTTGTCCGGCCGTTCGACGAAGTCGTAGATGCCCGGCACCGAGAGGCAGCCTTCTTCCCACTCTTTCTTGACCTCGCTCGCCCAGACGATCTCCGGGTTGATGAAGACGAGCAGTTCGTCGTGTGCATCCGATACGTCGATGACGATTACCCGCTCATGGACGTCCACCTGAGTCGCGGCGAGGCCGACGCCGGGTGCCGCGTACATGGTTTCGGCCATGTCGGCGACGAGCTTGCGAATGCGGTCGTCCACGACGGCGACGGGCTTCGCCACCTTGTGCAGCCGCTTGTCCGGGTAGTTCAGTATCTTGAGCAGAGCCATGATTCGGATTATCTACGCGCGCCGCGACGCGTGTGAAGTCGGCCATTCGGCCAGGTTGCGGGTGGATGGCGGCATGCCGAAGATATGCAGATGAATCCGCTGGATTCAACGCCGCCGGCAAGCGGCCAACCGGCGTCGCTCGGCCTGAACACACGGGCGGGCGACACTTCTTAATTACGTTCCGGGACCAAAAATCTTAACATGACGACCGCCTTACCGCCGACCGAGCCTCAACCGGAGGCGCTCACCACGGACCTCGACGAACTTTCCGCCTGGCTGCGGCTCACGCATGCAAAGGGACTGCGTCCCGCCGCCCTGCGCGCGCTCTTGAGCGCGTTTGGCGGACCGAATGACGTTCTAGCCGAAAGTTTCGCCTCGCTCGCCGAAGTCACCAACACCGATGCCGCGACCGCCGCGCTCGCGCCGCCCGCCGAAGTCGAAGGCGTGCCATTCGGCAACTATATTGAACGCGTGCTGGAATGGGCCGCCGAACCCGGCAATCACATTCTCACTTTCGCCGATACCGCGTATCCGCAAGCGCTCCTCACCATGCCCGATCCGCCCGCGCTCTTGTACGCGAAAGGGCGAACCGACTTGCTGCAAGCGCGCGCGGTGGCGATCGTCGGCAGCCGGAACGCCACGCCGCAAGGACTCGAAGACGCGCGCCGGTTCGCGCGCGCGCTCTCGGACGCCGGCCTTGCCGTGGCATCGGGGCTCGCGCTCGGCATCGATGGCGCGGCGCATCGGGGTGCGCTGGACGGCGCCACAGGCACGATCGCCGTCATCGGGACGGGCGCGGATCTCGTGTATCCGTCGCTGCATCATCAGCTCGCGCACGAAATCGCCCGCGATGGCGTGATCGTGTCCGAATGGCCGCTCGGCACGCCCGCGCGCTCCGCCAACTTTCCGCAGCGCAACCGGCTCATCGCGGGCCTGGTGCAGGGCGTTTTGATCGTCGAGGCGGCAATGCGCTCCGGCTCGCTCATCACCGCGCGGCTTGCCAACGAAATGGGCCGCGATGTTTTCGCCATGCCCGGTTCGATCCACGCGCCGCTGTCGCAGGGTTGTCATCGCATCATCAAGCAGGGCGCGAAGCTCGTGGAGACGCCGGAAGACGTGCTGGAGGAATTCGGCTTTCCCGCCACACCTCGCAAAAAGCGCGGCAAGGCACCGGCTCCGGCAAACGCCTCGTGGGCTTCGGCGCGTCTGCCCGGCAAACCCGAGACCGACGAAGCCGCCCGCGTGCTCGCCGCGCTCGGCCATGCACCCGCGACGCTTGAAAATCTCGCTGCCCGCACCGATCTCGACGGAGCCGCGCTGCAAAGCGCCCTGCTGCAACTCGAATTATCGGGCTTGATCGCGGCCTTGCCGGGCGGACGCGTGACGGCGCTCGAACGCTCGTGAAGTGGCGTCGTGCTACATTCGCGAAAAATGAGTACGACGCCAAACCCCAGACGAAAGGACGCCAGAAACGCCATGTCCGCGCTGAATCTCGATACCGATGCCGATGAGATCGCCGAGCGCATCGCCGTGCCCGGCACCATGTTCGTCGCCTGTCTGTGCGCCGAATGGTGCGGAACCTGCCGCGAATACCGCGAAGGTTTCGACAAACTGGCGGCGGCGCACCCGGAAATCTGCTTCGCGTGGATCGATATCGAAAATCACGCGGACCGTTTCGATGACCTCGATGTCGAGAATTTCCCGACCATTCTCATCGAGGACTCGGTGACGACCCGCTTCTTCGGCACCGTGTTGCCGCAGGCTTCCATCGTCGAACGCATGCTGGTCGATCTGACCGCGCTGCCGAACATGGCGGGCGCGCCGAAACTGCGTCCGGCGCTTGCCACGGCGTAGAAAGTGCGGGTGCGCGGCGTCGCGAACCGAAGCTCGCGGAACTAAACGGCGAGCGTCGCAATTCGTGCTTCGGCGCGCATCGAACAAAGCCTGTGCTATAAAGCGGCGTTAATGCAGTCCAAATCGGACCGCTGCCAAATACCTACTATATTGAGTCATGTCCAAAGCCCTGATCATCGCTGAGAAGCCTTCCGTCGCGAACGACATCGCGCGTGCGCTGGGCGGCTTCACGAAACATGACGAGTATTACGAGAGCGACGACTACGTGCTCTCGTCCGCGGTCGGCCATTTGCTCGAAATCGCGGCCCCGGAGGAATACGACGTCAAGCGCGGGAAGTGGAGCTTCGCCAATCTGCCGGTCATTCCGCCGCATTTCGACCTGAATCCCATCGCGAAAAGCGAATCACGGCTGAAGGTTCTGACGAAGCTGCTCAAGCGCAAGGATGTCGACCGGCTCATCAACGCCTGCGACGCGGGGCGTGAGGGCGAACTGATCTTCCGTCTGATTGCGCAGCACGCGAAGGCGAAGCAGCCGGTCCAGCGCCTGTGGCTGCAGTCGATGACGCCCGCCGCCATCCGCGACGGATTTGCGCATCTGCGTAGCGACGCCGACATGCAACCGCTCGCCGATGCCGCCCGTTGCCGCTCGGAAGCGGACTGGCTCGTCGGCATCAACGGCACGCGCGCGATGACCGCGTTCAACAGCAAGGGCGGCGGCTTCTTCCTGACCACCGTGGGCCGCGTTCAGACGCCAACGTTGTCTATCGTCGTGGAACGCGAGGAAAAGATTCGCCGCTTCGTGCCGCGCGACTACTGGGAAGTGCGCGCCGAATTCGTCGCGGCGAAAGGCATTTACGAAGGCCGCTGGTTCGACCCGAAGTTCAAGCGCGTCGAGAACGATCCCGAACAGCGCGACTCGCGTCTGTGGAGTCTCGCCGCGGCCGAGTCCGTGGTGGCGGCTTGTCGCGACAAGACCGGCACCGTGACGGAAGAATCGAAGCCGTCCACGCAAATGTCGCCGCTGCTCTTCGACCTGACGAGTCTTCAGCGCGAAGCCAACAGCCGCTTCGGCTTTTCGGCGAAGAACACGCTCGGCCTCGCGCAAGCGCTGTATGAAAAGCACAAGGTCCTGACCTATCCGCGTACCGATGCACGCGCGCTGCCGGAAGACTATCTCGGCACGGTCAAGGACACGCTGACCATGCTCAAGGACAGCAACAACTATCTGCCGTTCGCGAAGCAAGTGCTCGACAAGGGCTGGGTGAAGCCGAACAAGCGCATCTTCGACAACTCGAAGATCAGCGATCACTTTGCCATCATCCCCACGCTTCTGGCGCCCAAGGCGTTGTCCGAGCCCGAGCAGAAGCTGTATGACCTCGTGGTCAAGCGCTTCCTCGCCGTGTTCTTCCCGGCGGCGGAATATCTGGTGACGACGCGGATCACCGAAGTCTCGGGGCATCACTTCAAGACCGAGGGCAAGGTGCTCGTCGAGCCGGGCTGGCTGCAGGTCTACGGTCGCGAAGCGGCGGGCGAGGAAGGCAATCTCGTGCCGGTGCAGAAAAACGAACAGGTCGATGTCGACAAGGTCGCCGCTCACGGTCTCGTCACCAAGCCGCCCGCGCGCTACAACGAAGCGTCGTTGCTCTCTGCCATGGAAGGCGCGGGCAAGCTCGTCGAAGACGAAGAGTTGCGCGAAGCGATGGCTGCGAAAGGGCTCGGCACGCCGGCCACGCGCGCGGCGATCATCGAAGGTCTGTTGGGCGAGAAGTACATGGTGCGCGAAGGCCGCGAACTGATTCCGACTGCCAAGGCATTCCAGTTGATGACGCTCCTGCGCGGTCTGGGCGTGGAGGAACTGACGGCGCCGGAACTGACCGGCGAGTGGGAGCACAAGCTGTCGCAAATGGAGCGCGGCAATTTGCATCGCGATGCGTTCATGCAGGAAATCGCCCGCATGACGCAGACCATCGTCAAGCGCGCGAAGGAGTACGACTCCGACACGATCCCAGGCGACTACGCCACGCTCGAAACGCCGTGTCCGCACTGCGAGTCGCAGGTGAAGGAGAACTATCGCCGCTTCGCGTGTACCAAGTGCGAATTTTCCATCTCGAAGATTCCTGGCGGACGTCAGTTCGAGATTCCTGAAGTCGAGGAGTTGTTGCGCGAGAAAACCATCGGACCGCTGTCGGGTTTCCGCAGCAAGATGGGCCGTCCGTTCTCGGCCATCCTGAAGCTCGCTTTCGACGACGAGATCAAGAACTTCAAGCTCGAGTTCGATTTCGGTCAGGACAACGGCGGCGAAGACGGAGAACCGCCCGACTTTTCCGAGCAGACGCCGGTCGGCGCGTGCCCGAAGTGCCAGTCGCGCGTGTACGAGCACGGCATGAGCTACGTCTGCGAGAACTACGTCGCGAATCCGAAGACCTGCGACTTCCGCTCGGGCAAGGTCATCCTGCAGCAGGAAATCGCGCGTGAGCAAATGGAGAAGCTGCTGAACGAAGGACGCACCGACTTGCTGACCAACTTCAAGTCGTCGCGCACGGGCCGCAACTTCAAGGCGTTTCTCGTCAAGCAGCCGGACGGCAAGATCGGCTTCGAATTCGAGAAGAAGGAAGCCAAGCCCGGCGCGAAGACGGCAGCGAAACGCGGCGCGGCAACGGAAGCGCCAGCCGATAACGGCGACGAAGGCGATAGCGATGTCGCCGTAGCCGCCAAGACGACGCGCGCCAAGCCCGCGACCAAGACGGTCGCGGCGAAGAAAGCGCCTGCGAAGAAAGCCGCGGTGAAAAAGACCGCTGCGCGCAAGACGAGCTAGCTTTAGCTCGCGTCGAAAAGAAAAAGCCCCGCGAAGCAATTCGCGGGGCTTTTTGTCATTGGCGGCGCAGCCGTGTTCAGTATGGCGACGCCGCCGGCAAGCGGCCACGCGGACGCGTCGGCTTGGCCAGCTTCGGGCCGAGTTCACTCTGATTCGAACGCGAACGCGACGCCACTTCCTCTTCGGCGCGCCCGTAGTGCGGCGGCGGCGCAGTCGATACCGCGGGCCGGCCCATGCCATCGCGAATCCACTGTTCGCCGAGCTGATGATTCGGCGTCTGGCTGAAATACTCGACGAGGTGATCGATGAACGTGCGCACCTTCGCCGGCAGATGCCGACGGCTCGGATAAGCCACGTTGATCTCCACTTGCGGCAACTGGAAGTCGCCGAGCAGGCGTACGAGCTGGCCGCGCGTCGTATCGTTGCCGATCAGATAGCTCGGCAAAATCGCGATGCCCATGCCGAGCAGCGCAAACTGGCGCAGCATTTCCGTGTTGTTCGCGATGATCACGTTGGTCGGCCGCACCCGCACTTCGCCGTCCGGGCCGGTGAACACGCGTTCATCGCCCCAATACTCGGCGGGCAAGCTCAGACACGGATGCTCGAGCAGATGTTCGGGGCGCGTTGGCGTGCCGTGCGATTCGAGGTAAGCGGGCGTGGCGCAAACGGTCATGCAGCCGGTGGTCAGACGCCGCGTAACGACGCTCGCGCTTTTCACTTGCCGCGCGATCACGATGCCCACATCGAAACCTTCCTCGACCAGATCGACCTGACGATCCACGAGCGTCACGTCGGGTACGACTTTGGGATAGCGCTGTGCATATGTCTGTAACACGGGCGCGAGATTATGCAGACCGAACACCACCGGGGCGACAATTCTCAACGAACCCATTGGCTCGTGATTCCGCGCAACCACCATTTGCTCGACATCTTCCAGTTCATCGAGAATCTGCCGCGCACGCTCCAGATAAACCTGCCCGGACTCCGTGAGCGAAAGGCTGCGCGTCGTGCGGTTTAGCAAACGCGTGCCGAGGCGACCTTCGAGGTCGGCGACATGGCGCGTTGCCACCGCATTGGAGATATCCATCGCGTTCGCCGCGCGGGCGAAGCTGCCGAGATCGGCCACGCGAATGAATACTCTCATCGACTGCAAATGATCCATGGGACAACTCCTGCCGCGAGGCGGCTTTCAATTTCTGCTGAAAAGCTATTCAGAATTATCCTAGGACTAGCGATTTCGTGCAGAAGTTGCGAGGGCGCGGAGTTTTTTCGGAAATTTCCGATGAAAATCATGGCTTACGCGAACGAAAGATCGCCGATTGTTGTCGGCCGCACAACACTCGAACGCACGCGCCACAAGCCGAGATTTTTGGTCAAGCTGGCCGCGCCAATTTTGGCGGGTTAGCGGAAGAAAATGCGAACCGGCATCGGCAGATTCGCATTTAGGGATTGATGCGCTCCGTGAGCGTAATCACGGAGCGCTTGCAACGACGGAAATCAGGCTGCCAGACGCCGTTCGATATCCGCCTTGGCCTCCGGAAGCGCATCCGGCAAGCCTTGATGCAGCTTCGCGAAAAGCTCGTCGTGTAGGGCAAGCTCGTCGCGCCAGGCGGTATCGTTGACGGAAATGACCTGCTCGAATTGCTCGCGCGTAAAGTTCATGCCGCCCCAGTCGATGTCCTCGTAACGCGGCGAGATGCCGAACGCGTGTTCCTCGCCCGCCGCCGTGCCTTCAATACGCCCGACCATCCAGTTCAGCACGCGCATGTTTTCACCGAAGCCGGGCCACGCGAACTTGCCGTCCGCGCCCTTTCTGAACCAGTTCACACAGAAGAACTTCGGCGACCTCGCGTTCATGCCTTCGAGGCGCTCGCCCATCTTGAGCCAGTGATCGAAGTAGTCGCTCATGTTGTAGCCGCAAAACGGCAGCATCGCGAACGGATCGCGGCGCACGACGCCTTGCTGGCCGGCAGCGGCCGCCGTGGTTTCGGAGCCCATGGTCGCGGCCATGTAGACGCCCTCTTTCCAGTCGCGTGCCTCGGTCACGAGCGGCACCGTGTTCGAACGCCGGCCGCCGAAGATGAAGGCATCGATTGCGACGCCTGCTGGATTTTCCCAGTCCGCGTCGATCGACGGACATTGCGATGCCGACACGGTGAAGCGCGCGTTCGGATGCGCGGCTTTAGCGCCGGTTTCCTTCGCGAGTTCCGGCGTCCAGTCGCGGCCTTGCCAGTCGGTGAGATGCGCGGGCGGCTTATCGGTCATGCCTTCCCACCACACGTCGCCGTCATCGGTGAGCGCGACATTGGTGAAGATCACGTTTTCCTTGAGCGTCGCCATTGCGTTGAAGTTGGTCTTCTCGCTCGTGCCCGGCGCGACGCCGAAATAGCCGGCTTCCGGATTGATCGCGTAGAGACGGCCATCGCGGCCGGGCTTGATCCAGGCGATGTCGTCGCCGATGGTCGTCACCTTCCAACCGTTCATGTCTTGCGGCGGAATCAGCATCGCGAAATTGGTCTTGCCGCACGCCGAAGGAAACGCCGCCGCGACGTGGTACTTGCGTCCGGCAGGCGATGTAACGCCGAGGATCAGCATGTGTTCGGCGAGCCAGCCTTCGTCGCGGCCCATCGTCGATGCGATACGCAACGCGAAGCACTTCTTGCCGAGCAGCGCGTTGCCGCCGTATCCCGAGCCGAAGCTCCAAATCTCGCGCGATTCCGGAAAGTGCACGATGTACTTCGTGTCATTGCACGGCCAGGGCACGTCCTTGCGGCCATCCGAAAGCGGCGCGCCGACCGAATGCACGCACGGCACGAACTCGCCGTCGTCGCCGAGCACGTCGTACACTTCGCGGCCCATGCGCGTCATGATCCGCATGTTCGTGACCACATACGGGCTGTCCGACAACTCCACGCCGATGTGCGCGATCGGCGAACCGAGCGGACCCATCGAGAACGGCACGACGTACATCGTGCGGCCACGCATCGAGCCGTCGAAGAGGCCATCGAGCGTCACGCGCATTTCCTGCGGGTCGATCCAGTTGTTCGTGGGACCAGCGTCTTCGGGGCGTTGCGAGCAGATGAACGTGCGGTCTTCGACGCGCGCCACATCCGTGGGATCGGAACAGGCTAGAAAAGAGTTGGGGCGTTTGGCGGGGTTCAGTTTCTTCATCGTGCCGGCGGCGACCATCTGTTCGCAAAGGCGGTCGTATTCCGCTTGCGACCCATCGCACCATTCGATGCGATCCGGCTTCGTGAGGGCCGCGACCTGCTGCACCCAATCGATCAATCTTCGATGTCGTACATAGGCCGGTGCTTCAAGATCTGCGGCGGTTTTGTTGTCTTCGACTACTGCGGGCTGGTTCATCAAGCTTCTCCGTTCTCTGCAATGAAAACCGGTAGCCCAACGACGCTGCATGCGAGAGGCTTTTTGCGACTGAACCGCCGGGCGCTTCATGCGCGTTGGCGCATGAAGAACGGTTCGTGAGCCGTTTGCGCGTCGTGGGCGTGTGTCCCTCAGGCGCTCAAGCGAGCGACTTTGCGCCTTGCGCCTTAAAGGAACAAACTGTTAAAAAGAGATACTAAGTGGCCTGTCTCCTCCTGCCTAACCGCGTTTTCCGCAGTGTGCGCTGTGATTCTTTATTTTTAGCGCATTCGTTCGCGGTCGTTCAAAAATTGGGAGTCAAGCATAACACCGCGTCACACTCCTACCGTGATGCAGCGCGTACATGGATGAAGCGCATATTTATCGGTAGTTACCCGAAGTTAGTGCGTGATTCATTGTCTCGCGAGTTCAATCGAGCAGCACGTTTGATGCCCAACAAAAGCTAATCAATGCACATGAAAATCGCCATTCTCGACGACTACCAGGACGCCGTTCGGAAGCTCGATTGCTTCCATTTGCTCGATGACCATGAGGTGAAGGTCTTCAATAACACGGTGCGCGGGCTCGGACAGTTGGCTAGCAGACTGTCGGAAACAGATGCCCTCGTGCTCATTCGCGAACGCACGCGCATCAGCTCCCAGCTTCTCGACAAGTGCCCGAAGCTGCGCATGATCAGCCAGACCGGGCGCGCGGGCGGCGGACATATCGACATCGACGCTTGTACCGAACGCGGTATCGCCGTACTCGAAGGCACGGGTTCGCCGGTCGCGCCGGCCGAGCTTACTTGGGCGCTCATCATGGCGGCACAGCGGCGCATTCCTCAATACGTCGCGAATCTCAAACAGGGCGCGTGGCAGCAATCTGGATTGAAAACCTCTGCACTGCCGCCGAACTTCGGCTTGGGACAAGTGCTGCGCGGACAGACGCTCGGCATCTGGGGATACGGCAAGATCGGCCAGTTGGTCGCGGGCTACGGCAAGGCGTTCGGCATGAATGTGCTGGTGTTCGGCCGCGAGCATTCGTTGCAGGCAGCACGCGACGATGGCTTCGCCGTCGCCGAAAGCCGCGAAGCGCTCTTCGAACAGAGCGACGTGCTCACCGTCCATCTACGTATGAGCGATGAAACGCGCGGCATCGTTCGAACGGAAGACCTCATGCGCATGAAGCCGACCGCGCTCTTCGTCAACACGAGCCGCGCCGAACTGCTCGAAGAGAACGCGTTGCTCAATTCGCTGCATCACAACCGGCCGGGCATGGTCGCCACCGATGTCTATGAAAGCGAGCCGATTCTGCAAGGCTACGGACTCTTGCGCATGGAGAACGTGATCTGCACGCCGCACATCGGCTACGTCGAGCGCGAGAGTTACGAGCTCTACTTTGGCGCGGCGTTCAGGAACATTCTGGCCTTCGACGCCGGCGACAAGTCGAGCGTGTCGAACCCGGAAGCGTTGCAGCACGCGCGGCGGCGTTGAGCGCAAGAGCGAACGGCCGCGAGGCTTTCGCTAAAGCGTCGATACCTCGATCGAAGGCTCGCATCGAACCGGAAAATTCACCGAGTTCGCGATGAAGCAATAGCGATGCGCGTCTTCATGCAGACGCGCGGCTAACTCGGCGTCGTTCCCCGCGCCGATGGTCACGCGCGGATGCAGCGTCACGTCGATGAAACGGCCGCTGCCGTCCTTGTCTTCCTGCATCGTGCCGATGGCTTCATCGACATATCCAGTCACGACGATCTTGTTGGTCGCGCACAAATGCAAGTACCAGAGCATGTGACACGACGACACCGACGCCACGAATAACTCCTCCGGATTGTGGCGCGCGGGATTGCCGCGAAAGGCTGGATCGCTCGACGCTTCTATCGCGGCCTTGTTCGCGACGCGCACGAGATGGTCGCGCGAATAAGCGTCGTAGGCGGACGTGCCCGAACCGAGATCGCCCGTCCACGCGACGCTGAGCGTATAGGTGTGCTTCTTCGCCACGTTTTGCTCCTTGGCTCTAGTCGAGATGTGAAGCTGCCTCCAGAAGACGCGGCAGATGCGCGAGGAAATCGTCGGCATCGGCGCGGCCCAGATCGTACGCGTGTTGCATCTGCGCGGGGCTCGTATAGTCCCAGCTCGAAATTGGCACCTTGCGCGACGGCTGAACGTAGATGCGTCGCTGCTCGCCATGCGGCACCACGAACATGCGCTCGTGCGGATACAGCCGCGTGACCATGACGAGCACCGTTCCCGGCGATGCATCGAGCGCGGAGACGGGCACGTTATCGACCATGCCGCCATCGAGCACGGGACGACCGTTGCGCCGCAAAATCGGCGTGAAAGGCGGCGTGCTCGACGACTGCAGGATGAGGTCGGCGAGATCCTCCAGCGTCGCGCACTCTTGCGCGGTGACGAACTCCGGATGAAAACCGAGCGCGGTGCCGAGCGTCGGATGCAGCGTCTTGCGCACGTACTTTTCGATGTTATACGCGATGATGCCCGCCGCCACCGCGCTGCGCGCCCCGAGCCAGCGCGGCAGATGCGACACGCCGATGCGAATCTCCGGCGCCGTTTGCAGCGCGCCGAAGCGTTCCGCGAAAATATCGAGCAGCGCCTGACGGTAGATGCGGTAATGCGGGAACACGGACTGACCGCGCAGCACGTTGCCCCAATAGGCGTTCTTCGTGTTGCCGCTCAGGGCTTTTGCGTAGTACTTCATCACCCATTGCGCGTTGTTCGTGTAGAGCATGCAGGCGGTGGCCGCGCCCGCCGAGATGCCCGCGATGATGCGCGGCTTGAGATCGAGTTGCGGCTGGATGACGTCCCAGAAACCTGCCTGCCACCAGCAGCGATTGCCGCCGCCTGCGAATACGACTTGATCGAACATGTCTGCTGCTTAAGCCTTTTGCTGATGCGTCGGGTTGATGAGTGCGTAGGTCGTGGTCGCGTGAGCGGCGAGTTCGCCGTCGTCGCCGCGAAGCTCGATTTCGCCGAAGACGAGATTGCGGCCGCGTCGCTGGATTTTCGCGGTGACGAGGACATCGCCGGACTTGACCGGGCGCATGAAGGTCGTGTTGAGCGAAACGGTGGTCATGGGAACGAAGCCGCCCATTGCATGGGAGATGGCGACGACCATCGCGGTATCGGCGGCGGCCATGAAGACCTGACCGCAGATGACTCCGCCCGCGTGCCGCAGATGATCGGCGTGCGGCAGACGGAGCGTGATCGAATCTTCCGTGGAAGATTGCGGCGCGAGATGCAGTTCGCGGACCCACGGTGCGAGGATCGTGTCCAGCAGATTGCGAATGGCGGAGTCGTCCATGGCTGTGAGTTTTTATGTTGTGTGCGTGATGATACCGGGCGGAACGTTTTTGATTCGCCGGCTGGCCGTTGGTGCGATGCGAAAATTTTCGGGCTAAGGACTTGCGCTTTTCGAAATAACCCCGCTATAATTTCATTTCTGTGTTGGGGGCGTTAGCTCAGTTGGTAGAGCAGCGGACTCTTAATCCGTAGGTCGAGTGTTCGAGTCACTCACGCCCCACCAAAGAATTAATGCAAAAAGCCCGGTCCTCGTGACCGGGCTTTTTGCATTTCGAGCCTTGCGACTCTCTCACTCGCATCCGCAGCGGACGGTCGGCCATGTCTGCCGCTTCCACCTCATCGCGCCAAAAATTAAGAATTTTCGCGCTAGCCCTCGCTTTCAAATCGCTGAACAATCCTTGCCTCTTTCGCTCTCGATGCAACAAGGGCGCTGGTCGATCCGTTACCGTTCACACGAGTCCGCGAACGCAACTGTCGAAACATCGTGACGCGAAAACCCGCGCTGTTCGTCACCGCATCGAATGCGTCCGGCACGCTGTCTCGCAAGGTTCCAATGGTCTTCACAAAACAACACTTAGTAGTCGCCCTCGCTTCCGTTACCGTCCTCCTGAGCGGATGTGCGACGGAAGCATCCAAATCACTGCCCGTTCAGGCGGTCAGCATCGCTCAGACGCCCTATGCGGGCATGCCGGTAGCCGTCGCCGTTGGCAAATTCGACAACCGTTCGAGCTATATGCGCGGCCTTTTCTCCGATGGCGTCGACCGCGTCGGCAGCCAGGCCAAGACCATTCTCGTCACGACGCTGCAACAGAGCCGGCGCTTCTCCGTCCTCGATCGCGAGAACATGAACGAGACCAAGCAGGAAGCCGCCATCGCAAACAAGCAGCAAGCGCTTAAAGCGGCCAACTACGTCATTACCGGCGACGTCACCGAATTCGGGCGCAAGGAAGTCGGCGATCGCGAGTTGTTCGGCATTCTCGGCAGCGGCAAGAGCCAGGTAGCCTACGCCAAGGTGAGCCTGAATATCGTCGATACATCGACCTCCGAAGTCGTCGCGTCGAGCCAGGGCGCCGGCGAGTACAGCCTGTCCAACCGGGAAATCATCGGCTTCGGCGGCACCGCGAGTTATGACTCCACGCTCAACGGCAAGGTGCTCGACCTGGCAATTCAAGAAGCGGTGAACCACCTGTCCGAACAAGTCGACGCGGGCGCGCTACGAGCCTCCAAGTAAGCATCACTCATCAACACTCAGAAGCATGAATCACAAGAAACTTTTCTCGACCGGCATTCTCTTGCCGGTCGCGGCAGCGTGCGCGCTGCTGACCGGTTGTGCCACGCAATCCACGCCGCCGCTTTACCAGTGGGACGCGTATCAACCGCAGGTGTATGCCTTCTTCACGGGCGACAAACCCGTCCCCGAGCAGATCGACGCGCTCGAAAAAGCGCGCCAGCAAATCCTTGCGAAGAATAACGCTCTGCCGCCCGGCTTCCGTGCCCACATCGGCGCACTGTATGCAAGCGTCGGCCGTTCGGATGAAGCCAGAAAGGAACTCGAAGCCGAAAAGAACGCGTTCCCCGAGTCGTCCGCCTACATGAACCTTTTGTTGAGCAAACTTCATTAAACGCCGGCCATGATCAAGTTCCTCTCTCATAAACTCTTCGCGGCGCTGTCGGTTTTGTGCCTGTTGAGCGCGTGCGCTTCCACTCCGCAACAGAGCGACTACACCGCATTTCGCAACAGCAAGCCGCGCACGATTCTCGTGTTGCCGCCGGTCAACGAGACGTCGGATATCAAGGCGACATACGGCATGCTCGCCCAAATGACGATGCCGCTCGCAGAAGCGGGCTACTACGTCGTGCCGGTCGCTGAAATGGACGAGACGTTCAAGCACAACGGCCTGACTACGCCTACGGACATCCAGAATGTCGCGCCGGCCAAGCTGCGCGAGATTTTCGGCGCGGATGCGGCGTTATACACGACGGTCACGAACTACGGCACCAAGTTCGTGGTCTTCGACAGCAGAACCGTCGTCACCGCAAACGCGAAGCTCGTCGATCTGCGCTCAGGCGACGAACTCTGGAAAGGCTCCGCGAGCGCGAATGGCAAGGAAGTGGGCGTAAGCTTGGGCGTAGGTTACGGGCTCATCAGCGCGATTGCGCAGAGTGTCGTGACGCAGGTCGCGCATACCTTAACCGACAAGTCCTTCGACGTGGCAGGCCTCACGAGCCAACGTCTTCTGGCATCGGGCGGCAAGACGACCGTACTCTACGGACCGCACTCGCCTAAATACGGCACGGACTGATCGCATGCTCGCCTGAGCCCCACAGCCCAGGCGAGCTAAATCACCACCGCGCCTCTTTCCGCCAGCAACTCCCGCAGCACCGAACGGTGGCACCGCGACTCGTCCTCGCAATAACATCCGACCGACAAATTCGTCGAACGCGATAACGCCGCAAGCAAGTCCAGCGATCGGCTCGCTTCGGAAACCGCCATCTCCGCCTTGAATTTCCTCACGAACGCGCGCCATTGCTTCTCGTCTTCGGCCGCGAGCGCTTCGGCGACAAGTTCTGCCGACGGCGCCAGATTCGGATACCACACATCGTAAAAGTCGCGGCTCGCGAATTCGGCTTTCGGCACGCCGCGCGGCGGACGCCGAACCGTGCCGATACGCAGCCCTTCGTCCACCGCGCGCGGCGTGCCGAGCCGCACGATTCGAATCGCCATGATCGTTTTCCTTCGAATGTCACCGGCGAAGGATAACCGCGCCGAAGCAACGCGCGATACACGCTGACAACGCTTTGAAAGCTCCCGCGACCGTGGCGAGCGGAATGCGCCGGGTTCCCGTATCGTTTCGGATTATTCCTCTTCCGCTTACATCCGGAACCGCCGACGTGCCCTCCGAAGAACATCCCCAAAACGCGCCCCGTAACCCCGACGCACCCATGTCCTCGCTCGAGCGCCGCGGCATGCTCGCGATCCTGCTGTCCGTCGCGCTCGCCACGCTCGATACCGCCATCGCCAACACGGCGTTGCCGGCCATCGCGGCCGATCTGCATACGACACCCGCCGCGTCGGTCTGGATCATCAACGCGTATCAGCTGGCAATGGTCGCCACGCTGCTGCCGCTTGCCGCGCTCGGCGGCATCCTCGGACACCGGCGCGTGTACCTCGGCGGGCTCGTCGTGTTTCTCGTCGCGTCCGCGGTCTGCGCGTTCTCGTGGTCGCTGCCGACGCTCGTCGCCGCGCGCCTGCTGCAAGGGCTCGGCGCGAGCGCGATCATGAGCGTCAACGCGGCGCTCATCAGCGCGATTTTTCCGCCGCATCGGCTGGGGCGCGGCGTGGGACTCAACGCGCTCGTCGTGGGGATCGCGTTCGCGGTCGGGCCGACGGTCGCATCGATCGTGCTCTCGCTCGGCACGTGGCCGTGGCTTTTCGCCGTGAACTTGCCGATCGGCGTCTTCGCGCTCGCCATCGCGGTGCGGTCGTTGCCGCAGACCAAGCGCGCCGAACACGGCTTCGACCGTGTCGCCGCCTTGCTCAACGTGATCACGTTCGCGTCGCTCATCTTCGCGCTCGGCGAAGCGGCCCAGCGCGCGCCGGCGCATACCGTGCTCGCGTCGTTCGGCGTCACGTTGATTGCGGGCGTTCTGCTTCTGCGACGCGAGCGCGGTCATCCCGCGCCGATGCTACCCGTCGATCTCTTCCGCCGCCCGATGTTCGCGCTCTCCACGATGACCGCGATCTGCTCGTTTGCCGCGCAAGGGCTCGCGTTCGTGTCGTTGCCGTTTTTCTTCGAAAGCGTGCTTGGTCGCAGTCAGGTGGAAACCGGCTTTCTGATGACGCCGTGGTCAGCGCTCGTCGCGTTGATGGCGCCGATCGCCGGACGCTTGTCGGATCGGCACGCGCCGGGTTTGCTGGGCGGCGTCGGGCTCGCGATTCTATGTGTGGGAATGGTGTCGCTCGCGATGCTGCCAGCGCAACCGCATGTGCTCGAAATCTGCATCCGCATGGCGATCTGTGGCGCGGGCTTCGGCTTCTTTCAGTCGCCGAACCTGAAGGCGTTCATGTCGAGCGCGCCGCGCGAACGCGCGGGTGGCGCAAGTGGCACGATCGCGACTTCGCGGCTGATCGGACAGGCCACCGGCGCGGCGCTCGTCGCGTTGTGCTTCAGCATCGCGGGGAAGCATGGTCCGGCGCTCGCGTTGTCGCTTGGAGCGGCGTTCGCGGGCGTGGGAAGTGTGGCGAGCGGATTGCGGCTGGTGACGGCGAGAACGTCGAAGGTGACGTCGTCGGATGGGATTTCAGTCGAGCCGCAGAGGAAGATCTGAGAGTCGAGCACGGCGCCGTTGCACCGCACGTTTGCAGTTGCTTGGAAACCCGCGCGAAGGCCGGGATACGCTGAATCTGCAAAGCTTTCGCGCGCGCGGCTCGCTTCCGTGAATTCGCGGTGCGGCGCTGCGGGGCGCGTCGGGCGGGCTCGCTTGGAGGACAACCCTTCACGCTACATTTCCTTGACTAGCTCGTTGGCGACTCACCGGACTCACATCCGCCGCACCTTGACCTTCCGCCCCTTCAACTTCCCCGCTGCCAGCTTGCGCTCGGCAGCATCGGCGATACCGCGTTGAACGGCCACGTACGTGACCATGTCCATCACGTTGATCTTGCCGATCTCCTCGCCCTTGAAGCCCGCTTCGCCGGTCAGCGCGCCGAGCACATCGCCGGGACGGATCTTGTCCTTGCGGCCGCCGAGGATCTGGAGCGTCGCCATGGGCGGCTTCAGATGCCCAGGTTCCGCCGATGTCAGCTCCGCCAGCGGATACCATTCCACTTCCTTGCGCTGCGCCACTTCGATCGCGCCGACGCGTCCCATCTCGTCCATGCTCGCAAGCGACAGCGCCCAACCTTCCTCGCCCGCACGCCCCGTGCGCCCGATGCGATGCACGTGTACCTCAGGGTCCGGCGTCACATCGACATTGATGACCGCTTCGAGTTGCGTGATGTCCAGCCCGCGCGCGGCGACATCGGTCGCGACCAGCACCGAGCAACTGCGATTGGCGAATTGCACGAGCACCTGATCGCGTTCGCGCTGTTCGAGTTCGCCATGCAGCGTGAGCGCCTCGAAGCCTTGCGCGCGCAGTACGTCGAGCAAGTCGCGGCATTGCTGCTTCGTGTTGCAGAACGCAAGCGTGCTGACGGGACGATAGTGGTCCAGCAGCAAACCCACTGCATGCAGACGCTCGTGATCCTCGACCTGATAGAAGCGTTGTTTGATCTTCGCGTTGCTGTGCTGTTCGGTGAGCTTGATCTCGCGCGGATTGCGCAGGAACTGCTGACTCAATTTCGCGATGCCCTCGGGATACGTCGCCGAAAACAGCAAGGTCTGACGATCTTTCGGACACAGACGCGCGACTGAAGCGATATCGTCGAAAAAGCCCATGTCGAGCATGCGGTCGGCCTCGTCGAGCACGAGCGTGCGTACGCCATCCAGCGAAAGCGTTTCGCGCTGAAGGTGATCCATGATGCGTCCCGGCGTGCCCACGACGATATGCGCGCCGTGTTCGAGACTCGCGATCTGCGGACGCATGGGCGTGCCGCCGCATAGCGTGAGCACCTTCACGTTGTCTTCTGCCCGAGCCAAGCGGCGAATTTCCTGCGTGACCTGATCGGCGAGTTCGCGCGTCGGGCAAAGCACGAGCGCTTGCACGGCGAACTGACGCGCATCGAGTTTGGCGAGCAGCGGCAACGTGAAGGCGGCGGTCTTGCCGCTACCCGTTTTCGCCTGCGCGATGAGATCGTGACCGGCGAGTGCGAGCGGCAGGCTCGCGGCCTGGATCGGCGTCATCGATGTGTAGCCGAGCTGCTGCAGATTCGTCTGCATCGCTTCGTTGAGCGGCAGGCTGCTGAATGAGGTATCGGTCGCCATGGTTATTGCGCGCCTCGCGGCGGGGTTTCGGTGACCTGCTCGTAGGTGATGACGCCATCGGGTGCGTCGTGGCGCGTCACGTAATTGCGCGCGCCGCACATCGGGCAGCGGAACAGCAGGCCCTGACCTTCATTCTTGATGACGACGTCTGAGACGTCCCACGTTGCGTCGCAGGACTGGTTTCGGCAGGTGAACATGTCGGATTTCTCGTTGTTGCGTGATGCACGTAGCCGCGATGGAATGCGGCGAAGTGGTTTTCGGTTCAAACCGAAAGTGTACGCGGGTCTGCGGGTGGCGCGGCGGAACCAGGTCCGTGCGTTTTGGGCGGGGGTATGGCGTTGGCGTTCAATAAAAAAACCGTAAGTGCCAGCGCGTGAGACCTCGCGCGCGGTACTTACGGTTTCGGAGAGATAGCGTCGCGCTACCTACCCCTCAAACATCAATATTCCCCGCCCGCAACGCGTTACTCTCGATAAACGCGCGTCTCGGCTCCACATCGTCGCCCATGAGCGTCGTGAAAATGCCATCGGCCGCAATCGCGTCCTCGATCTGCACACGCAGCAAACGCCGCACGGCCGGGTCCATCGTCGTTTCCCAAAGCTGTCCGGGATTCATCTCGCCCAAGCCCTTGTAACGCTGCTTGCTGACGTTGCGTTCCGCATCCGCGATCAGCCACTTCATCGCGCTCTTGAAGTCCAGCACGGCCATCGAGCGCTCGCCGCGCTTGATCAACGCGCCTTGGCCAATCAAGCCCTTGAAGGTATCGGCAGTGGAAACGAGTTGCTTGTAGTCGGCGGTCAATTGAAGATCTTCATCGAACACCGAAACCTTCACGTTGCCATGGTGACGCCGCTTGATATGCAACGAACGCAGCTCGCGAACCTGATCGTATGCCGCCTCGACCGTCACCTCCGGCTTCAACGGGTCCGAACGCAACTTCGTTTCGAGCGCCTTCGCCGATGCCTCCGCCGCTTCCTGCGTCGACAAATCGATGACCGTGCCATCCATCACCGCTTCGAGCGAGGCGGCATCGTAAATACGGCTGATACGATCGATCACCGCCTGGGCCAGCAAATACGCACGCGCAAGTTCGCCCAAGGCATCGCCCGAAATCGGGTCCGCGCCTTCGCTCGGCACCAGTTCAGAACCCTGCAGCGCGAGCTTCAGCATATGCTGGTTGAGCTCGTGCGCGTCCTTCATATACCGCTCGTCCTTGCCCGCCTTGATCTTGTAAAGCGGCGGCTGCGCGATATAGATGTACCCGCGCTCCACGATCTCCGGCATCTGCCGATAGAAGAACGTCAGCAGAAGCGTGCGGATGTGGGCGCCGTCCACGTCCGCGTCGGTCATGATGATGATGCGGTGATAGCGCAGCTTGTCCAGGTTGTAATCATCCTTGCCGATGCCGCAACCCAGCGCCGTCACGAGCGTCACGATCTGCTCGGATGAAATCAGCTTGTCGAAGCGCGCCTTCTCAACATTCAGCACCTTGCCGCGCAACGGCAGGATTGCCTGGAACTTCCGGTCGCGCCCTTGCTTGGCCGAGCCGCCCGCCGAATCTCCCTCGACGATATAAATTTCCGACTTCGCCGGGTCCTTCTCCTGGCAATCCGCGAGCTTGCCCGGCAAGCCGACGCCGTCGAGCACGCCCTTTCGCCGCGTCATCTCGCGCGCCTTGCGAGCGGCATCGCGCGCACGCGCGGCATCGACGATCTTGCCCGTGATGATCTTCGCGTCGATCGGGGTCTCTTGCAGATAATCTTCCAGCGCCTTCGCGACGATTTCCTCGACCGGCGCGCGCACTTCCGACGACACCAGCTTGTCCTTCGTCTGCGAACTGAACTTCGGCTCAGGCACCTTCACCGACAGCACGCACGACAAGCCTTCGCGCATGTCGTCGCCGCTCGTCTCGACCTTCGCTTTCTTCGCGATGTCGTGGTCGGCGATGTACTTGTTCATCACGCGCGTCATCGCGGCGCGTAAGCCTGTCAGGTGAGTGCCGCCGTCGCGCTGAGGAATGTTGTTGGTGAAGCAGAGCACGCTTTCGTTGTAGCTGTCGTTCCACTGCATGGCCACTTCGACGGTGACGTTTTCACGCTCGCCCGTTGCATGGAACACGTTCGGATGCAGCACCTGCTTCTGCTTGTTGATGTATTCGACAAAGCCCTTCACGCCGCCCGCAAAAGCGAAGTCGTCTTCCTTGCCGGTGCGCAAGTCGGTCAGGCGAATGCGCACGCCGTTGTTCAGGAACGAAAGCTCGCGCATGCGCTTGGCGAGAATGTCGTAGTGGAATTCGACATTGCCGAAGATGGTCGCGTCCGCCAAAAAGTGCACTTCGGTGCCGCGATTCTCGGTGTCGCCGACTACCGGCATGGGCGAATACTGCACGCCGTTCTCTTCGATAAGCTCGCGGTTCTGCACCACGCCGCGCGCGAACTCCATGAAGTGTTTCTTGCCGTCGCGGCGCACGGTGAGGCGCAGCCATTCGGACAGCGCGTTCACGCACGACACGCCCACGCCGTGCAGGCCACCCGACACCTTGTAGCTGTTCTGGTCGAACTTGCCGCCCGCGTGGAGTTCGGTCATCACGATCTCGGCGGCGCTGCGCTTCGGGTCGTGCTTGTCGTCGCGTTTCAGGCCGGTAGGCACGCCACGGCCGTTGTCCGTCACCGAAATGGAGTTGTCCGCGTGAATGGTCACGTGGATGTCGTCGCAATAGCCGGCCAGCGCTTCGTCGATGGAGTTGTCCAGCACTTCGAAAACGAGGTGATGCAAACCGGTGCCATCCGACGTATCGCCGATATACATTCCCGGGCGCTTGCGCACGGCCTCCAGACCTTCGAGGATCTGAATGGACGATGCGCCGTAGCTGTTGTCGGGTTGCGAATTTGTGTTTTCAGTCATGGAATTTTCCGGTTCTGCGTCGCTGCTTCGGTTACTGCTCGAAACTTTTCAAAACACCTTAAAAACGCCAAAGGGGCGAGCCGCCCCTTGGTGTGTTCGTGGTACCTGAACGCGTCAGATGCGCATCGGCATCACGACATACTTGAATTCCTCGTTTTCCGGAATTGTGATGAGCGCGCTGGAGTTGGCGTCGCCAAGGCTCACTTGCAGCGTGTCGACCTTCAGATTCGCAAGCACGTCGAGCAGATACGTGACGTTGAAACCGATGTCGACGGTATCGCCCTGATACGCGATTTCCAGTTCTTCCTGCGCTTCTTCCTGGTCGGCATTGGTCGACATGATCTTGAGCTGACCCGGCTCGACCAGACACCGCACGCCCTTGAACTTGTCCGACGTGAGAATGGCCGCGCGCTGCAGGGAGCGCTGCAGTTCTTCGCGACCGATTTCGAACGTGTTCTTGTGCGCCTTGGGAATCACGCGCTGGAAGTCGGGGAACTTGCCTTCGACGAGCTTCGACACGAGTTCGACTTGGCCAAAACTGAACTTAACCTGCGTCGCGGCGATGTCGATCTTGAGCGTGTCGTCGATGTCTTCGAGCAGACGCTGCAATTCGAGGATGGTCTTGCGCGGGATGATGACTTCCTGACGCGGGAACGTGCCGCCGTCGATCTTCATGGACGAGAACGCGAGACGGTGACCGTCCGTTGCGACGGCCATCAACTGGTCGCCATCCACCACGAGCAACATGCCGTTCAGGTAATAGCGAATGTCCTGCTGGGCCATGGCGAAATACACCATGCCGAGCAACTGGCGAAACGTTTTCTGCGGAACCGAAAGGCTCGCGCCGAAGTCTGTAGCCTGGTTGACGGTAGGAAACTCGTCCGCGGCGAGCGTCTGCAGCGCGAAGCGGCTCTTGCCGGAGCGCACGGTCAGGCGCTTGTCGGACAAGTCGAGCGCAACCTCACCCGGCGGCATGGCGCGCAGAATGTCGAGCAACTTGCGCGCGGCGACCGTGGTGGCGATCTGGTCGCTGCCGACGCCGAAATCGGCGCGGGTGGTGATCTGGAGTTCGAGATCCGTCGAGAGGAACGACACATCGGCGCCGTTCTTGGTGATCAGCAGATTGGCGAGGATCGGCAAGGTATGGCGGCGTTCTACGATACCGCTCACGGTTTGCAGCGGCCTTAGAAGATTGTCTCGTTCGGTCTTGACCAGTTGCATAGAGTTCCTTCGTTGATGTGACGGCCTGTCCGCCGGTTTTGCCACCACTGGTTTTGTCACCAGCGGTTGGTTCGCCGCGCTCGCCGGACAACCTCGTAACACGCGTTGCCGGCCCCCGCCGGTCACTCGCGAATGCTTGACGCCAGCCGCCCAGGCCACGGACAGCTAAACCTATATTGTGCCTTAAAACGGAACCGCCCCCGAAAATTGGGGGCGTTTTTACCAATAAACAGGTCCGGTGGCGCAATAATCGACGCGTTCGCGCCGGCTCAACCCTTCAGCGTTTGTTCGAGCACGTGAAGTTCGTGATTGAGCTGCGCATCCGTGCCGCGTTCGGCCGCGATCTTGCGCACGGCGTGCAGCACGGTGGTGTGATCGCGACCGCCAAAAAGCTCGCCGATCTCGGGCAGACTCTTCTGCGTCAGTTCCTTCGCCAGATACATCGCGATCTGGCGCGGGCGCGCGATATTGGCCGGCCGCTTCTTCGAATACATGTCGGCGACCTTGATGCTGTAAAAATCTGCGACGGTCTTCTGAATGTTCTCTACCGAGATCTGGCGGTTCTGCACCGTCAATAGATCCTTGAGCGCTTCCTTGGTCAGCTCGATGGTGATGTCGCGGCCATGGAACTTCGAATAAGCGAGGATCTTGCGCAGCGCGCCTTCGAGTTCACGCACGTTCGAGCGCAGATGCTTCGCGACGAAGAACGCGACGTCTTCGGACAGACTCACGCCTTCGGACTGCGCCTTTCTCATCAGAATGGCGACGCGCATTTCCAGCTCGGGCGGCTCGATGGCGACCGTCAAACCGGAATCGAAGCGCGAGATCAGACGGTCGTCGATACCGGAGATTTCCTTCGGATACGTGTCGCTCGTGATAATGACTTGCGCCTTGTTCGCGACCAGCGCCTCGAACGCGTAGAAGAACTCTTCCTGCGTACGCGACTTGCCCGAGAAGAACTGAATATCGTCGATCAACAAAAGATCGAGCGAATGGTAGTAACGCTTGAAGTCGTCGAACGCCTTGCGCTGATACGCCTTCACCACGTCGGAAACGTACTGCTCCGCGTGAATGTAGCGGATGCGCGCGCCCGCCTTGTCCATCAGCAACTGATTGCCGATAGCGTGGATCAGATGCGTCTTGCCCAGGCCCACGCCTCCGTAAAGAAAGAGCGGGTTGTACGAGATGCCGGGATTGTCGGCGACCTGAATGGCGGCCGCGCGCGCGAGCTGATTCGCCTTACCGGTGACGAAATTGTCGAAGGTCAGCACGGGGTTGAGCTTCGAACGTTCGTAAGCGGAATCGGTTTCACCGCCGGCCGATGGGTTGCCGCCCGGACGCCACGTGCGCCGGCCAGCGGCGGCTTCGTTGGCGTCGAGGCTCGGCAAGTCGAGATCGGCTTGTTCGTCCTGCATGGCCTGAGCTTGCTGGGCGGCTTCCGCCGCCAGCGCGTTCACGTGCGCGGCAGCGTTCGCGTGCGCGACGACCGAGGGCGCTTGCGGTGCGGCGGCCGGCGCGGGCGGACGCGGCGCGCCGTCGGCGACACCCGCGCCGGCCGCCGGCCGCGGCGCGGCGTTCGGCGCTTGACCGATGGCGCTGCGCGCGGTCGCTTTCGGGTCGAGTACGAACTGGACGTCGATCGTCGCGCTGAAGTATTCGCGCGCCATATCGGCAATGCGTCCCGAGAACTGGCTCTTCACCCAGTCGAGCTTGAAGCGATTGGGAGCGGCTATGCGCAAGGTGCTCGCGTCGGCATCGAAGTCGACCGGGGCCAGCGGCTTGATCCACGTGACGTACTGCTGCGGCGTGAGTTCACGCTCCAGCAATGCCGAACAGTGTTCCCAGAAATCGTTCATCGAATGCGGTCGTTTTATGGTTGGCTCCGCGCTCCTGACGGCCGTGCTTGCCGGATGCGCAAGCGCCTCGGCAAGTCCCGGCACAGCCATGCAGGCATGCTCCGGAGGCTTACGCCGCAAGGGTTTGCGGGCGAACGGCGGGCCGAAGCAGTAGGCGGATATTTGGGAGTAAGGCGAGATTCTAACGCCAAACGGGACCGGCGCGCGAGTTATCCACAGGGTCAAATCAGCGCGTCCGACAGGCTGGAAATGAACATGATGCGAGCATGGCGAGCTTCACTATTACGCTAACCTATTGACGGTCAATAGGAAAACGGTTTAAATAGCGGGTTCCGCGAAAACAGAATTCCTGAACCTCCGGTCGTTGCGCCCGTTGTGCCTCTCGTGCCTGCGGTTATCCACAGTCGGAACACGGTGGCGCCAAAGCCCGCGCGGTCGATCAATACTCAAGTGAGAGCATCATGAAACGTACTTACCAACCTTCCGTGACGCGCCGCAAGCGCACCCATGGCTTCCGCGTTCGCATGAAGACCGCTGGCGGCCGCAAGGTCATCAACGCTCGCCGTGCGAAGGGTCGCAAGCGCCTGGCAATCTAAGGCTTTCCGGTGGCTGGTCGCGCACGCGTGGTACAGGCCGTATCTGTCCTGAAGCCGGGCGCGCATCACGAACCGGCAGGCTGCTTTAGCGCCGCACAGAAGTCTTGAAACAGGACATCGTTCAGTTGCCGGCGCAGGCCGCGTTCCCCAAGGCCGCAAGGCTACTGAAAACGGATGAGTTCTCATCCGTTTTTCGTTTGCGCCCATGGCGACGTTCGCCGCATTTCGTGCTGTACGGGAAACCGACTGGGCAGGAGGCGCGTCTCGGCCTCGTGATCGGCAAGAAGCAAGCGCCGCGTGCAGTCACGCGCAACCTGATCAAGCGGCACGCGCGTGACGCGTTTCGGTTGCGTCGCGAAGCGTTGAGCGGTTTCGATATCCTCGTGCGCTTGCACGCGAAGATCGACCGCAAGGCCATGCCGAGCGCCAGTTCGCCGCCGCTCGGCGCGCTCGTGCGAGGCGAACTTGAAGCATTGCTGGACCGTGCCGTGCGCGAAGTCGCGCGCCGTGCGGCTGAAACCGTGGCGGCGCCGCCTGGCGTGCCCGCCGTAGACGACACCTCCGGCCCTTCCGGGTCATGAAGCGCGGTCTGCGTCTCGAATCGCCGGACACGGCGAACGGGGCGCGCGGCGCGAAGCTTATGCAAACGGCACTAATCGCGTTGTTGCGCTTCTACAAGGTTGCTGTGAGCCCGCTGCTCGGCAGCCGGTGCCGTTTTTATCCCTCCTGTTCCGACTACGCGCGCGAGGCAATCCAGTATCATGGCGCCGCGCATGGCACGTATCTCGCCGCTAAAAGGCTTTGCCGCTGCCATCCGTTCTCGGCGGGCGGCGTCGATCTCGTGCCGCAGCCTTCCGATTCGCGATCAGATTCCACGCGGGTTTCCGAGCCGGCCGCGGAATTCGCTCAAGAAAAGCATTCACCACTAAACGGCGCTGATGCGCTTACCGATCGACACTGAGACAACGCATGGATATCAAACGCACCGTCCTATGGGTCATCTTCTTCGTGTCAGTTGTCATGCTGTTCGACAACTGGCAGCGCGACCATGGGCGCCCGTCGATGTTCTTCCCGAGCGCGACGCAGCCGGCCAAGACCGCCAGCAACCCCGCGCCGGGCACGGCCGCATCGGGCGCGCAGCCTTCCGAATTGCCCAACTCGCCGGCCGGTACCGCCGCGCCGGGTTCGACGACGCCGCCCGCCACGGCGGCCGCGCAACTCGTCAAGTTCACGACGGACGTGTATTCCGGTGAGATCGACACGCGCGGCGGCACGCTTTCGAAGCTCTCGCTCGTGAAGGAAGGCGACGGCAAGCAGCCCGACCTCTACATCACCCTCTTCGATCACACGCCGACCCACACGTATCTCGCGCGCACGGGCCTGCTCGGCGGCGACTTCCCGAACCACAACGACATCTTCACGGCGGTGCCGGGCCAGACGTCCTTGTCGGGCGACGCCAAAACGCTGACGCTCGCGTTCGAATCGCCGGTTAAGGGTGGCGTGAAGGTCGTAAAGACCTACACGTTCACGCGTGGCAGCTACGTGATCAACGTCGATACGAAAATCGAGAACGTCGGTAGCGCGCCGGTCACGCCGAAGCTCTACATGGAACTCGTGCGCGACAACACGCCGGTGGAGACGCCGCGCTTCTCGCATACGTTCATCGGGCCGGCGGTCTACACGGACCAGCATCACTTCCAGAAGATCGACTTCAGCGATATCGACAAGAACAAGGCTACGTTCGCGCCTTCCGCCGACAACGGCTGGATTGCGATGGTGCAGCATTACTTCGCGTCGGCGTGGATTCCGCAGCAGGGCGCGAAGCGTGACATCTACGTGCAGAAGATCGATCCGGATTTGTATCGCGTGGGTGTGCAGCAGGCCGTGCAGACCATTGCGCCGGGACAGACCGCGACCGTCGATGCGCGTCTTTTCGCGGGTCCCGAAGAAGAGCGCATGCTGGAAGGTATCGCGCCGGGGCTCGAGCTCGTGAAGGATTACGGCATGGTGACGATCATCGCCAAGCCGCTTTTCTGGCTGCTCGAAAAGATCCACAGCTATGTCGGCAACTGGGGCTGGGCGATCGTGCTGCTTACGCTGCTCATCAAGGCTGTGTTCTTCCCGCTGTCGGCGGCGAGCTATAAGTCGATGGCGCGCATGAAGGAAATCACGCCGCGCATGCAACAGATTCGCGAGCGCTTCAAGAGCGATCCGCAGAAGATGAACGCGTCGCTGATGGAGCTTTACAAGACCGAGAAGGTGAATCCATTCGGCGGCTGCCTGCCGGTCGTGGTGCAGATTCCGGTGTTTATCTCGCTGTACTGGGTGCTGCTGTCGTCGGTGGAAATGCGCGGTGCACCGTGGATCGGCTGGATTCACGATCTGTCGCAACAAGACCCGTACTTCATCTTGCCGGTGCTGATGGCTGTATCGATGTTCCTGCAGACCAAGCTGAACCCGACGCCGCCGGACCCGGTTCAAGCCAAGATGATGATGTTCATGCCGATCGCGTTTTCGGTCATGTTCTTCTTCTTCCCGGCTGGTCTCGTGCTGTATTACGTCGTGAATAACGTGCTGTCGATCGCGCAGCAGTATTACATCACGCGCATGATGGGACAGCGGAAGAAGAAGGCGGCTTGAGGTTTCTTTAGGTTTGATGTGGAAGTGGACTTGAAAACGCCCGGCATGCCGGGCGTTTTTGTTTGCTGTCGATCTTGTAGGTTCAGGTCAGCTTCACCGCTTCGCCGCCCCATAAAACTGCTGCACGAGCTCCTCGACCAGATACCGATGATGCGGCGACAACGCCTCGATCTTCGACACGAGCTCGAGCGTTTCCCCGGACGCCGGGTATTGCTCATCCCGTACGAGCGGCTTAGGCGTCCCCTGAGCGATACCGCCCGGCGACGGTCCATAGTGCAGCCAGTGCAACTCCACCTTGAACCATTCGGCCAATACTTCCAGCTTGTCGATGGTCGGAATCGAACGCCCGGTGAGCCACTTGTGCGCCGTTTGAGGGGAAACCGCCTCGCCGTGGTAACGAAGACTGAATTTTTTGGCGAGATCGGTCGCGCCGCGCAACTTCTCAGGTGCGCGGGTCATCGAGAACTTAAGCCGCTCGGAGAAATCGGCTTTTTCTTGTGGTGTAGGCATAGTGCAATTGTGCGAGGCAACCGTTGCCTATGCGTCAACCAATCGCGTTAGAAGTGGCGGAAATATTCGTCGTTTTATCTTGCGTAAGCGTTACTGGTCACTGCCAAAAGGCAATCAAACTTCGCTCTCAGACCTTCGTCAGTGCTGCCTAAGCCGCGAATTTGTTGTAGAAAACAGCGTGAGTCGCATGCGTTCGTCCGTATCTCAAATAAGATACGTCAAGAATTTTCCTAAGGCGCGTCTTATCGGCAGCTACGCGTCACAGCGCGATACAATCCCCGGACCCGAAATCCCTGCTTTCCTCACATGCTCAGCAACGACTCCGATCCGATTGTCGCCATCGCCACCGCGCCCGGACGCGGCGGGATTGGCGTCGTGCGGCTGTCGTTCGGACGCGCGGGTGAGCGCGCCGCGCACCTCGCGATGTTCGCGCTGTGCGGCCAATCGTTGAACGCGCGCCACGCCAGCTACGTGCCGTTTCTCGACGGCAACGGCGAGGCGCTCGATCGCGGCATCGCGCTCTACTTTCCCGCGCCGCACTCATACAGCGGCGAATACGTGCTCGAATTGCAGGGTCACGGCGGGCCGATCGTGCTTCAACTCGTGCTGCAACGCGCGCTCGACGTCGGACGCGAGTTCGGCCTGAGACTTGCCGAGCCCGGTGAATTCACGCGACGCGCGTTTCTCAACGACAAGCTCGATCTCGCACAGGCCGAAGCCGTCGCCGATCTGATCGAGGCCAGCACGGAAGCCGCCGCGCGCTCCGCGGGCCGCTCGCTCGAAGGCGCGTTTTCGCGCGAAATCCACGCGCTCGTCGAAGACGTCATCAATTTGCGGATGCTGGTTGAAGCGACTCTGGACTTCCCCGAGGAAGAGATCGACTTCCTGGAAGCAGCGGACGCGCGCGGCAAGCTCGCACGCATTCGCGAGCGCTTGAACACCGTCCTCGCCGATGCCCGGCAGGGCGCCTTGCTGCGGGAAGGCTTATCGGTCGTGCTGGCCGGGCAGCCGAACGTGGGCAAATCGTCGCTGCTGAACGCGCTGGCCGGCGCGGAGCTCGCTATCGTCACGCCGATTGCCGGCACCACGCGCGACAAGGTCGCTCAGACCATTCAAGTGGAAGGCATACCGCTGCATATCATCGATACGGCGGGGCTGCGCGACACCGAAGACGAAGTCGAGCGAATTGGTATCGAGCGGACTTGGGGCGAGATCGAGCGCGCCGACGTCGTGTTGCATTTGCTCGACGCCCGCAGCGGGATGACGAGCGAAGACGACGCGATTGCCGCGCGTTTCCCCGATGGCGTGCCGGTCGTGCGCGTGCTGAACAAAACGGACCTGGCGGGCGCACCAGCCGCAAGCCGCGACGCGGACGGCGACGCGCGCCAAGTCAATCTCTCGGCGAAGACGGGCGAAGGCATCGCGCTCTTGCGAGAAATGCTGCTCAAGATTGCCGGATGGCAGGCAGGCGCGGAGAGCGTGTATTTGGCGCGCGAACGGCATCTCATCGCGTTGCGGGCGGCGCGCGAACATCTGGCGCTGGCGGCCGCCCACGCCGATCAAAACTCACAGGCGCTTGATTTATTCGCTGAAGAGCTGCGCCTCGCTCAAGAAAATCTCAATGCAATCACGGGTGAGTTCAGTTCCGATGATCTGCTGGGCGTGATTTTCAGCCGGTTTTGCATCGGAAAGTAACTCAAGCGAGTTTCGGTTTCCCTATCTCCCGCAACTCGGCGCTCAGTTTGTCGCTTTCCTGCGGCCTTCCATGAAACGCGGCCGGCGTGTTCTGGAACAGCTCGATGCGATACGCCCCGTCGCACATCGACAGAACCATGGTCTGAATCGCGTTCAGACTCGGATCGAGCGCCGCCGTACCCCGTGGCCACATGCCTGCAACCGCACGCAAAAGCAAAGTCTGCCCGCTCGCCATGCGTCTGACTTCCCGCACCTTGGCCACGAAAAGCGGCGTCGGATGCTGCGCGAAAATCGGTTGCAGATGCGCTTCGATGCACGCGCGGCCATCGATCGTGCTGCCGTCGAATCCAACTAGACTGCCGCGCTCGGCGAAACGCGCGGCCATTGCCGCCGCGTCTTGACGATTCCAGTCATCGAGCAAGCCGAAAAATACGCGGCGCGCGCTAGTCGCCCAATCAGCAAATGCGGTCTGAGTCATGTCGCCCTCTTCCATGCAGCCGCGAAGACGCCGGCGCCCATGAGCAGCGCGCCGCCGGTCCGATTCACCGTGCGCTGCACGGAGGGCTTGCGAATTGCCCGACGCGCGCCCGATGCGAGCAACGCGTAAAAGAACGCGTTAGCAGCCGCCAGCCCGACAAAGGTTGCCTCGAACAGCGCGATTTGCGAGACGCTCGCCGCGTGGGGATCGATGAACTGCGGCAGAAACGCGACGAAGAAGATGATGCTCTTCGGGTTGAGCGTGGTTACCGCGTAGGCGTGGGCCAGGATGCGGCCGGTGCGCAGATCGTCGCCGGCCTTGACTGCGTCCGTGTCGATCACCGGCGCGCGCCACAACTTGATGCCCAAGTAAAACAGATACGCCGCGCCCACCCACTTGACCACCATGAACAGTTCCGCCGATGCCGCCAGCAAAACGCCGAGACCGAGCATGGAAGCCGTCATCGACGTGAGGTCGCCGAGCGCCACGCCGAGCGTCGTCGCGAGCGCGTACTTGCGCCCGTGCCCGAACGCGTAGGACACGACCAGCAATACGGTCGGGCCAGGGATTGCAACAAGAATGGCCGATGCGATAGCGAACGGCAGCCACTGAGCAAGCGTCATGGGATGTCTCCTGATTTCGTTGGGATTGATTTATCCATGAACGGCGGCGCGGCGCAATAGGCCGGAAGGCTAGCTAGACATCTCGGCGAAGAATCGATTGCTTGGAAGGTTGGAAAGCGCTCTTGGTCGGGTAATGCGCCGCACAAGAATCGTGTTGAGATAAATCGCTACCATTGGCAAGTAATACCGCTTCAATTTCCTCCAAATAGAGGTTTTTAATGCCTTTCATATCAATACGCTGCGTTCTGACGAACTAACGCAAGCGTGCGACATTCCGGCTTGTTGCAATCGCACACAACTTGTGCTTGCAAACTTTCAAACGTCAATTAGCATGGCTTTTGCATTTAGCGGCTTTTAAATACATAGCTAATTTCGAGACGAATTCGTTTGGAGGCTACTCAATGAAGAAGCGCGCCAGTTTTCTCGTTGCAATGGTAGGGACGTTCGCTATCGCTTGCGCTGCGCAGGCCCAGGACAGCGCGGTTCAAGCCCAACAGACATTCACGTTCCGGCCTAACTCATATGGTTGCCTGTCCAAGGACAAATTCGATTCGGCCGATGAGCATGCGAAAGCTGGCGAGCATCAAAAGATGCAGCAATATTTCGAAGGCTTCGAATGCGTTTCGACGCCGGTCGATTCGCATTTTCGCGTATTGCGCGTAGTCGGACACGACATCGAATTCGTCAATGCGTCGAATAGCGATACGCAGGGAATGTGGACTGCCGACCGGTTTATCGAGCAGAAAGGGCTTTGAGTAATTACGAATGACGGTAGCCGACGCGCATCGAATGAATGCGCGTAGGTAAATCATTGCCGTTGAAAATGGTGCCATCTTCCGTGGCGGCGAACGCTCGCTGCGCGCATCTTATTCTTCCAATTTGTTCCTGAATCACCGCACAATGTCGGTCGCGTGAGCGTCGGCGTGCGGTGTCTTGGTATTTGTTCGCCGCCTCTTCTACTTTCCTTGCCGGTTTTCGACCGGCCTTTTGGTGTTGCATGGCCCTCAAATCGACAATCTACAAGGCGGACCTTCAGATCGCCGACATGGACCGCCACTATTACGGCGACCATTCCCTGACCATCGCGCGTCATCCTTCCGAGACCGACGAACGGATGATGGTGCGCGTCGCCGCTTTTGGCCTATTCGCGAGCGAACGACTGGAGTTTTGCAAAGGACTATCCGACACCGATGAACCCGATCTCTGGCAAAAGGACCTCACTGGTCAGATCGAGACGTGGATCGAGATCGGCCAGCCGGATGAGCGGCGTATCGCGAAAGCGAGCGGTCGCGCGGACCGCGTGGTGGTTATCGCGTATGCGGGCAGGACGAGCGATATCTGGTGGCAAGGTGTGAAGGGCAAGGTCGAGCGTCTACAGAACGTGACGGTGTGGTCGCTTGAGGAGGGCGTCGGCGAGGCGCTTGGCAAGCTGGCCGAACGGACGATGCGGCTGCAGATGACGGTGCAGGATGGTGAGGCGTCGTTGGGGAGCGCGACGGTGGATCCGGTGATGATTCGGAAGGGGGTGTTTAAGGGGGCGGCGGTTTGATGCCGATGCGGGCGGGTTGAACGATGCGCAATGCACGTGTGGGATATCGTCAATGCGAAAAGGCTCAGCCGAATGGCTGAGCCTTTTTGATTTTTCGTGGTGGAGAGGAGGAGGTTCCTTCCCGCGCCGCCAAATCTTCGCGAAATCAATGACTTGAGTCCCTGCTAATCCACGTAGTGTACCGGCCACCGTGTACCAGTCAAGCCTTTTGAAACCAGTTTCAAACCTTACGCTTCCGGCCGCTATCTTCAGGGTAGCCGTAGACCTCACCCAAACCTTTACCGGAGCATTTTCCGATGAGCACTTTTTACTTGTGAGGAAAGCGAAGGCCGGTGTACCTTAGGGGCACCAAAAAAATACGAGGGGGCTGAATGAAATTGTCGAGGGTTCAGATTCATAACTTCCGGGCGACGCACGACGCAGAATTCGCCGTTAAGGATTACGGGTTGTTAGTCGGAGCCAACAATGCGGGAAAGAGTAGCGTAATCGACGCGATTCGCGCTTTCTACGAAAAAGACGGTTTCAAATTTAAAAGCGGAACCGATTTTCCATTGGTCGCAGCAAAAGACGCCGAATCATGGGTTGAATTAACTTTCACTTTATCGGATGAAGAATTCGCGTCGTTAGCGGACGACTATAAAGTTGCCCAGAATTCGCTGCGCGTTCGGAAGTATTTTGTCACTGACCGAAAGACGCACGACGGAAAGCCAGCCTCCGGCACAATCTTCGGATACCGCCAGGATGGCTCTGTATCGGACGAATCGTTTTACGGTGCAAAAAACGTCCAGAGTGGTAAATTTGGGGATTTGATTTATATCCCCGCGATTAGTAAAGTAGACGAACACGCCAAGCTTAGTGGTCCGTCTGCTCTGCGCGACCTTTTGACTGACATCATGAGCGATGTCGTCGAGGGAGGCGCGGCGTACACGGCTTTCTCAAAGAATGTAAAAGCATTCTCGGAAGCTGTGCGGGACGAAAAAACGAGCGACGACAGGTCTCTTGCGGGCTTTGAGTCTGACCTCAATGAAATGTTGAAGCCTTGGGATTCGGAATTTAAGTTGAAATTTCCGACGCCCACTGCGGCGGAAATTATTAAATCAATGTTGGGTTGGGACCTTTTGGACCTGTTTCACGGCAAAGAGCAAGGTATAGATTATTACGGGTCAGGGTTCCAACGACATTTCATATACTCGCTGATTCAGTTGGGAGCCCGTTATGCCGGCAAAAAACCAACGAAAAAGGCGAAAGACTTCTCTCCATCGCTAAATCTCGTCTTGTTTGAAGAGCCAGAAGCGTTTTTGCATCCGCCGCAACAAGAGGTTCTTGCACGGAACCTTGCATCGATAGCAACAGCGCCGAACTGGCAGGTTATGGTGGCAACACATTCTGCAAATTTCGTAAGCAAGAATGCGAGCGATATTCCAGCAATCATCCGATTGCGAAGGAAAGGCGGCGTCACTAGCGCGTATCAAATCGACGAGGAGAGCTGGGCTGCTCTTATTGATGCTAATCAGGTCATCGCCGAAATTGCGAAGAAATATCCCAAGATGGAAAAGCGTCTGCATGATGACGATGCGAAACCGGAAATGGAGGCGATTAAACATTTCCTCTGGCTGAATCCAGACCGTTCTACCATCTTCTTCGCAAATCACGTGCTATTGGTCGAGGGAGCCACAGAGGTCGCCTTCATCAACCGCCTCATCGGGCAAGCGAAAATCAGCGGTGCGGATTGCGGGCTGTACGTGCTCGATTGCCTTGGCAAATACAACATGCATCGATTCATGAATTTGCTTTCTCGGTTGGGCGTACCCCATTCGGTCATTCACGATGACGACAATTCGAAAGGTGAGCACCAAGACCTTAATCAGCTCATCCAAGACTCGGCTCACGCAGAGCTCACGCTCGGGATTACGCCCGTCGCTGGAGACATCGAAACACTCCTTGGTATCCCCAAGGCGGGCTCAGACCACCGGAAGCCTCAGCACGTGCTTTTCCAGCTTGAAACGAACCAGATACCGGACGCGAAGCTTGCGGAATTCTGCAAAATAATCGAAACACTGTTGCCAAAATGAGTCGTGCAACGGGGCAATATATTCCGGCGGGTAATTTTCAACATAATCCGAGCGCAGCTTAATGATGTCAGAAGACACAAGACTAGATGCAGAATGGCTCACCTTAAACGCCGTTCGCGGAATGGCGAAAATCGCGCTCAAGGGTGACCTAAGGAAATCGACCTATGACAACGCTCTGGAACTCGGAGCGGAGTTATACCCCGAAATGCTCGGACCCGAATCGAGCATTCTTAGGCGTGAGCGAGAAAACGATGTCACGACCGAATACCGCCAGCGCGCGAGGCTGAAAAGCCTCAAACAAGGGGTAGCCGTGGAGCCCCTGGAGCTCGTCCGTGTCGACATTGACGAATTGCGGGATTTGCTTGAAGTTGAAAAGCTCACTAAACAAAACAAAGGCCGAGTAGACCAGTTGAAACGACGACTCGGAAACCTTGTGGTAGCAGAAACGGAGCTAAAGCCTGTTCCCCATACTGAGAACCAGCTTATTTTTCGAGACGCAATCGGCGTGGAAAGAACGGTACCCACACACGGGTCGGGACGCGCATATCGCGACTTTGAATTGCCAGACGCAAACATCCTTCGAGTTCGTGTGTTACATCCAGATAGGCCAGAGCACGTAACGGGAGCTGACATCATTTATGAACGACACAGCCCGTCTGAGGAGTCGGCGAGCATCGTTGCCGTTCAGTACAAGATTTGGGACAAAAAATCGATGTATCTCGCTGAGCCACGAATGCAGATACAGCTTGCAAAATTACGTAAATTCACATGTGATAGCGCCGTATGCGAGCAACAACAGGGCTTCAACTCCTACCGGTTTCCCTGTTGCGCCGCTTTTTTAAGACCAACAGATAAACTTCAAAGTGCTAGCCAGGCTTTCGTTTCATCCGGCGAGCACATCCCAATTTGTCGCATTGACGAATGCAAATCGATTGGAGAACGAGGGGCATCGATATTGGAATACAAGAAAATGCGGGGTGTCTCTCTTTCCAGCGAAATGTTCGAAGGATTGTTCAACACTGGAAAAATTGGCTCTAGGCAGCTTGATTACGAAGAACTTACGACCCTGTATGAGGCGCATGAAGTCGCAGCGGGACAGGACACAGTCGTTATCTACCTTCAAGAGTTTTCGGCTAAAGCGCCTGGCGCGTCAGTGACATAACGCGGTGCTCATCACGTAGCCGCTGTCCGTACCCGCATTACGGTTTGTCGGCTCGTCCCGTAAAGTCTTGCAACAGAAGCCACGCTAGCGCCCTCCTCAAGCAATCGAAGCACCTGGGCCCGCTTGGCTTCTGATAAAGCGGAAGGCCTCCCCATTGCCTTTCCCTCGGCCCTTGCGCGAGCAATGCCAGAGTTAGTTCTTTCGATAAGAAGGTCTCGTTCAAACTCCGCGACGGCCCCGAGCACTTGCATAGTCATTCTCCCTGCGGCGCTCGTCAAGTCCACTCCCCCAAGAGCGAGACAATGGACTCGAACTCCTTTGCTCGCCAGGGACTCAACGGTTGTGCGGACGTCCATAGCGTTGCGTCCGAGCCGGTCGAGTTTCGTAACTATCAGTACGTCACCCTCCTCGATTCGGTCTAAAAGCTTTGCGAATCCTGGCCGCTGGTCTGCACTGACGCTCCCCGAAATTGCTTCGCTTATCACTCGCTTCTTATCGACGACGAATCCAGCTGACTCGATTTCGCGAACCTGGTTTTCCGTTCGCTGGTCAGCGGTACTAACACGGACGTAAGCAAAAGTGCGGGGCATGTTGAATGTGTACGAAAGGGATGTCCAAATTCTAAGCTATGTACGAAAATTGTCACCCCTTGTTTCCGGACACATAAAAACAGGATGTTCAAAACTGGTCGTTTTCGGTCACTCGGAACTAGGCACGCTGCTTCCTAGCATCCCCTGAAGTTCGGCGAGTGTGAGGGCCGGGAGAGTGCGGTGAATGACCGCGTGGCAGTTGGCGCAAACTGGACGTAAGTCTTCGATTGGATTCACCACGTAGGACGTTCTAACCTCTGACAGCGGCACGACGTGATGAACGTGAATGAACCCCCTGCCAGCTTCACCATAGGCAAGCTCAAAATCGAAACCGCACGCGACACACTTGATTCCGTAGTGCTCAATACACTTTTTCCTTGCTTGCGGATTTCTCTCGTAGTAGTTCACAAAAATCTTCTTCGTTGCCCCCTCAACGTAGTCTTCGGCTTCCGGCACTTCTTCAATCGCTAAGGATTCCGTTTGGAAATAGCCTGCGGCCATTCGATACTGCCCGTGACCAACCCGAAGAAATTTGCCTTCCTTTTTCGAGGAATCGTACCCCTTCGCCTGCGGGCAATAGTCTTCAATCTTGCGTTGAATTGTTTGGCGAAACGATTTCTGGTCCTGGTAGTTTTCCGGAAAGACGCCGTTGCAAAACATCGCCAGCACCTTGTCTTGAATCTGCTTCGCTTTCGCGTCGCCCCCGAGACTGAGCAAAGCTGTTTCAATGTCCGCAATGTTTATTGTGTACCTGGCCATATCAAGTCTTGTAATCGGTGTATTTTCGTGAGTCGCCTCGCACCTTGTCGGCGGGATACTTCGCGCGGTTGATGTCCATCTTCGCAAGCACGGCTTCAAAGAGGTCGACATCCAATTTGTCTGCGAGGCGAATGAGGTACATCAAAACGTCTGCCATCTCGTGGCGGATACCGTCGAGCTTAGCGTCTCCAAGTTCTCGACTGTCGCCCGAAGCGAGCCACTGGAACGGTTCGAGCAGCTCGCTAGCCTCCACGCTCAGTGCGGTTGCCAAATTTTTCGGGCTGTGAAACTTGTCCCAATCTCGCTCATCGACGAACTGTCGGACAAGGTCCCGCAACTCGGTAAGGTCACTTCGAATTTGAGGCTGCTCCATGGCACGGCCCTGTATAGAAGAGATGTTCGCCCGGCATCAACCAGTTGGCCTTCCAGGCGTGATTGCACCAGCTAGTGCAATGATAAAAACACGCGACCGCCATAGCGATTTTGCACCCTAACCTGCGAGCGCGGGCCTAGCAATGCCTTAACCTATCGACGTCGACTCTGGCGGGAGCACTTCAAGAGGAGTGAATCTCGTTGGAGCTGACAGTTGCATCTGTTCCTGCGTCAATTTCAATTGTTTGAGCTTGGTCAGCGTGATTGCGTTTTTATTATCTCGCTCTGACCGTCGAGACGCGGCAAGGACGGGCGCGAATGGACCAAAATACAGTTCCGTCCAAGTTCCATCATCAGCAACGCTGAGGACCAGTAGGAAATCCGCATTGCCACGAAAACCAATCTGGCTTGCCGCAAAGTTCGCTTTGATTTGTACTGTTCGGCCGTCCGGAAGTAAGGCGTCGTGGCCGTCTGTGCCCGACGGCGCTCGGATAAGTCCGTATGCCTCGATTGCCATCAACTCGCCAAAGTCACCGAGAAGGTTGCCAAGTCCGGACCACTTGAACTCTGGTGCGAGAACTTTAAGAGTTCGCTGCGATGCGAAGATGCTCGCCAATACGTGTTGAATCGCCTGCACTTTCTCAGATGGGACTGTCTTACTCATTGAACCCCCGATATCTTGCGCACAACCGCTAGCTGAATGTGTATTCTCTGCCGAGACAAGGCGCTTACTTGGAAGCCCTAAATCCCTGCACCACGCCCAAGTTGCGAGCCTAGGGCTAGATGCACTACGACAATGGTCAGAGACGGCCCTATGGCCCCTCCTAAGCCGCCTGGCCGCAGCATGTGTCCTCGACTTAGTCACACGCGAGCGTGGTCTATCCGCAGTAACTCGCGCGTGCGAGCCAAACGTCTTAACTTCTACACCAAAGAGGCTCATGTCTCCAATCGAAGTTCTGCCGCTGCGCCTTGCTACTCCATTCACAAAGCGACGTTCGCCACCTGCAACCCGTTTCAAAATTTCGTGAAAAGTTGTCTACGCTACGCAGCATTCTTAAACCGAGATGCCTGTATAGCGTTAGAAGAGCTCGCGGACGTATCTACTTCTACGACTCACCGAACGATTCAAATAATTGCTGAAAGCGCACAGCGAGCGGATAGAGATTGCCAGTGGTAGAAGGAGACCCTACGCGCGCAGCGTCGACAACGTTGAATCGCACCAGCGCTCGTGCCTCGCTTGTGGATAGTTGAAACCCCTCGCCCGTCCGCACGCCGCCGCGAGTGAGCAGGAGGCGCAGTACGTCTTCCACTCGGCGCGGATTGGTCGCATATACGGCCGTTAGGAGCGCAACGAGCTCGCAAAGCATTTCGACATCCCCTCCGACCTGCGGCGCGTCTGCACGCTCCGAAACTCTGCGCAGAATTGCGTCACGCCCATCATTTGCTCTAAGCAAAGCATCGTCTGCAATCTCGCGCATCCTTCCCGCTAACGTCAATTGTGAACCGCCACGCGGCTTTTTGTTGTATCGGACTTCCAGCCGAATCCTATCGATACCCTTGACGTAAAGCGCCAGGCGAATTGAAGCGGTCAATCGCATTGAGTAGGAAATGAGCTCATCGTCATCGTCGACCGACCAAGCCCTTTCTTGAATGTCGTTGCATATAGACCATATGGTTGACCGCAACTGCCGTGTGTATCGAACAGCGTTACCGTGCCCAAACTCCCAATAGACCTCTGCTTGTCGAACGGTCCAAACGTTTCGGGTCGCTGAAAGTCGAGCGGCCGGCCGTCCCTGCGCTCGCTCGCTGCTGGAGTCAACCAGATGCAAGAGCATCGCATCAACCGCGTCAACGATGGCCTGAACTTCCATTGTGGTTTGGTCAATGGAAACGCGAACTCGATATGCGTTTGACGGAAGCAAGTTGTCATGAAACATATTGACCGACTCGTTGCGCACTAGCTCATGGGTTTGCGCGTCGGAAGTAAGCAAGTCGCGCCAATGCGCAGTTCCAGGAACAAGCGCGCGTCGGAACCCATGCGCCGAGACACGAGTCGGGCTCACGACCAATGCAACCTTGACCGAAATATCGGGACGAAGTCCATCATCAAGAAACTCGACCTGTCGACGCACCGCCCGAAATTCGATGTCGAGCGAAATCAACCATCTGCGTTCGCCGAAGACTCTCCCCAACTGAAGCTTGATTTCGCCGTTTCCGCGCCCGCTTTGGTACTTGGTAAAAGCTCCGCAGCACTCATCCAATAAAACCGCGCCGCCAGTGAGACTGTGATGGTCATCAACAATTATCCGCGCGAGCTCGTAGCCGGATTCGTAGTCGCGAGGAACGTCGGTTAGTAAATATTCCTGAGCGAGGTCGAGCTTATCGAAACGGGCTGCGTCAAGTTCGAGTGGTCGTTGCGTATCAAATCGCGGTAAAAATTGTGTGATGCGGGAGCGACGTCGCACCGTTGAACCATTTGTTCCCGGCCTATACGTTGCCATGCCGCTCGCTTCGATTTTTCTTCATGTTGTTGTTTGTGCTTCCTGACCGTCGATTCCCGTCTCCTTCGATGCCTCGTTTACCACCTGTAGGGCAGGCAGCAGTGCTTCAACGAAAAGAAAACGAATTTTTCCTAATTCTTCGACTAGATGTTGCAGCGGTGCACCAAGTCCATAGCCGCTTTCGACCGCGTCTCCCTTGGACCAACCAGCGATTCGAACGGCGTCCTCAGTCGTAACCTTCATAGCGCGGCACGCGTCGCGGAAACCATGGCGGAAAGAATGAAAGTCGACCAATCGACTGTCTACGCCTTGACGCTTTCGATATCGATAGAACCATTTCGAAAAATTGTCGGAGTAGTAGCCCGTGCTCGCGAGCGTTAGGTCGGAGAACAACCGGTCCCGCCGCAGTTCTTTCGTCGCCCGAACGTAGTCAATGAACCCAAGATAATGAAAAATCGGATGCAACGGAATGGTGCGATGAGAGCTCTTCGTCTTCAACTGCTTTTTCCCACCGGTTGAGCTTTGGTCGGTGATTTTAATGCACCAAATCCCTTCGACCATCCGTACGTCGTCGGTGTCCAACTGGCAAAGCTCGTTCATGCGTGCACCATGATAGAGGGCGAGAAGGGGTACCCAATATCGACCGGGGCAAGCGCTACCAACTAGCGCGTATGGTTGCTGATACAGCCTATTCGAGAACAGTTGCGCAAGTTCAGCGGGCGAGTACGGTCGACGGTTTTCGTCAATTCCATGTGCCTTTTGTAGAGGCTTCAAGTCTACGAAAGGCGAAACCTTGATTAGGTGCTCCGCCATTGCCCAATTGAAAAACGAGCTCAGTGTCGACAGAACATTCTTCGCGGTCGTACTCGAAATGGCAGGTAATTGCGCGCTTTTTGCGTGCGCCACTGCCTCTATTAGGCTCATGTTCGAAAACCGCTTCGAAGCATTCGGCGGAAGGTGCTCAAGCAACGCCTGAACCTCACGAGCATGAGCCCGACTTACCGACGTAAGAGGCATAGAGCCGCCCACGACCTCACGGAGCAACTTGAAACCGGTTGCATATCCGGCAGCGTTTTTTTGGCTCAAATTTGCTCGCTGCGGGTCGCGGGTAAATAGGGCAATTGCTTGATTGACGGACTTGGCAGCGCCAGCGTCAACTAGCACACGCGAATCCGATGAACGCTCCGCTTTCGCGGCGGCGGGCACGTCAACGGAAGCAGCGCGGCCGTCGAAGCCATTCAATGAGGTAAACAAGTTGTCGCGAAGAGCGTGGCTGGTGTCTCCTTCATAATGCCGCAGACACGCACCAAAAATATCGATGTCGCCCCTTCGCAGGAAATTAGCGAGCACCTCTTTGCTGGTCGAATCCGCATCTTCAAGACCAGCAGCGGTAAGCGCCTGCTCTGCCGCCCAGAGAAAGCCGTGATACACCTCCTCCGCATTGCCTCGAAGCAAATCAAGTTCAATGCGAAGCAAACGAACCGGGTCATCCTCGCTCCTGAACGTTGTATGCGGCTTCCACAGCTCAAGCTCCTCGGCTTGCCACCGTGTGCGAACGCGTTCCAGTGCTATAGCTTGGAGGCGACTGACCGGCACGACCTGAGGCGACGCAACGGTGTTCGGCGCGTTTATCGATGCCGCCGCCACTTGAGCGTGAAAATCAAGGATAGCCGCGTCATAGAGGCGGCGCGCTTCCTGGGGGTCTTTGGTGTGTAAGCTGACCTTGAACTGACTTTTTTTCAAAGCCTCGGCGGCGTGCACCGGAAAACGACGGCGCACTATATACATCCCGTCCCGCCGAACAAGCCCCGGTCTATTTTTCATTGCTTCATCGCCCTCTGTGTACCAGTTATCGTGGTCCAGAGATTCAGAAGCCTTTGATTTTTCTAGTTTTTCCAAGGCGTTCAAACACTTGGCGATTCGTGGTGGAGAGGAGGAGGATCGAACTCCCGACCTTCGCATTGCGAATACGAACAAGTCGAGATTTCTTTAGATAGATCAACATACACCAATTTCCATAAATCATTGTATTTTAACGAACATTTTTAAATCGGCCATTCCTCCACATTGATCTATATACCTTCATTACCGCATAATCCGGTTACACAGCGGTTACACGGGATTGCCGACTAACAAGGAGGCTCGGTGGCGAAGGTCAATTTCACTGCGGCGCGGGTAGAAGCCCATCGCTGCACCGAAGGCAAGTCACAGTCATTTCTCTGGGACAGCAAGACTCCGGGGCTGGGTTTGCGTGCCACAGCTGGCGGCGCCAAAGCTTACATTTTCCAAGGGAAGATACATGGTTCGACGGTGCGGATCACGATCGGCGATCCGAGGAGTTGGACGATCGATGCGGCGCAGGAGCGAGCACGTAGCCTCCAGACGCTCATCGACGGCGGCATCGATCCGCGGGAACAGGAGGCTGAGCAGAAGGCAGCGCACGAGGCTCGACAGACAGCAAAGCGCCGTCAGGATGTGACCGTTGGCGAAGCGTGGGAACAGTACCTGGAGCATCTGCGAACGAAAATTTCACCCAAGACGAAGAAGCCTCGGTCGGAGAGGTACATTGTCGACCATATAAACCTTTCCTCGCCCGGCGGCGGCATCGCAAAACGCGGCGGCAGGGAAAAGGTGCGGGGGCCGTTGGCTCCGCTCATGCAATGCAAGATGTCGGAAGTAACGGCAACGAGCATGGCCGAGTGGCTCGAAGTGGAGATCGCGCGAGGACCGACAAACGCCGCTCATGCATTTGGTCTGTTTAAGGCATTCATTCGGTGGTGTGATACGCACGAAACGTACGCAGGCACTGTATCCCACGACGCCTACGCGTCGCCAAAGGTAAAGGGGATTCTGCCTCGTAGCGTCGCGAAAGACGACTGTCTGCAGCGCGAGCAGCTGAATGTTTGGTTTGGCGCCGTACGTTGCATCGCGAATCCTGTCATCAGTGCATACCTGCAAGGCCTTCTGATCACAGGCGCTCGTCGGGAAGAGCTAGCCGCATTGCGCTGGGAAGATGTGGACTTCCGCTGGCGCAGCTTGACCATGAACGACAAAATTGAGGGTACCGGCGGCAGAACCATCCCGCTGTCCCCGTATTTGGCGAGTCTATTGGTGAATCTGAAGCGACTGAACGAGATTCCCCCCAACAACCGGCAAGCCACGCGTCTCGCCCAAAATGGCGAGAAGTGGGCGCCGTCCGAGTGGGTATTCGCCAGTAAAACGGCATCCGATGGGAAGATTGCCGAACCGCGGCACGCACACAACCGCGCATTAGCCCCGACAGGCCTGCCACACATATCACTGCACGGCTTGCGCCGTTCGTTTGGAACGCTGTCGGAATGGGTCGAGGTTCCTGTCGGAGTTGTTGCCCAGATCCAGGGACATAAGCCGTCGGCAATAGCGGAGAAACACTATCGACGCCGCCCGCTCGATCTGCTGAGGATGTGGCATGACAAGATCGAGACTTGGATGCTCGAGCAAGCGCAGATCAAGTTTCAGCCACCGAAGTGATGCCACGCGGACTGTGCGCCTATTCACTCCAGTTCCCGTGGAGCAGGTAAGCCAACGCGGCGGGGAGTGGGATCGAGGTGGTCTGCAACCGTCAATGCCCATTGGCGCCAGGCGGTATACTCTTCTGCGGGGTGACCTCCACTGATTAAGCGGCTGTCCAACAAGCAGAGATATGCTCGGATCAATTCTGCTCGCCGCCAATCTTCGATCTCTGAAATCAATGCTCGGCGCCGCTGACTCTCCTCTTCGGCCCTTCCCTGCGCCTCCCTTCGTTGTCGCTCTTCTTTGTGCCGAGCGATTTCACTCTCCTCCCATTGCCGCTCGCGTTCGGCCCATTCGGCGACTCTCTGAACAGAAACCTTATGCCGATATCCGATAGCCGCAAAAACACGTTCGAACTGGTTCTCCAGCGGTTGGTCTGGGAGATCGGCGAGTTCGGTATGTCCGGCGCCTTGCTGCTCGACGAATAGCACAAGCTTCCCCGTTGGCGTCAGCGTCCGAACTGGTGCACGAGACTTGTTCCAGCTATTCACACGGTACCGGGTACCTCGGGTCAGCTTCTCGGTTATGCGAACCTCGACATAAGCGCCCTCTTTCGATAACCTCAACCGCTCGTAAGCCTTCACCATGTCGACGACATACCCACCGTGCTCCGCCGAGCGGCAAATGACGTTGAGCAACGAGAGCCCACGCTTATAGCTAGCCAACGACAAACGTGCAACAAGCTTCTGGTGCGTCGTAGTCAGCAGGAGTTGTCCGGCATCACAAAAATACTCCCAGCACCCATACGCAGCGTCTGCGTCCGGCGGGCATCGCTTCCCAGGATGGGTTTGCTCCCCGTCATGTTTCTTTTTCAGGCGATCAGCCCGAGCGGCGTCGCTTTCCATTCGTTGGCGTAGGCCGTCAAGAGCGCGATGCCAACCTCTCTGCCCTTTTTGCACCGTCCCGACGACCTTGCCAGCACGGCGTCGCGCTGGCGCGCCGGCCAATTCACCAGGACGCCGCTTTGGACGATCGACTTCAGCTTCGGTCGCTGAAGCGAGTGCTTTCAACACTTCCGGGGGCGACATAGGTGGTAGCGCGGGTCGCTCTACGGGCGCCCTAGCTCAACGCGTGTCCAATGCCCCGGCGCAGGCACAGGTACCTGAAGGGCGTCACATATGCGCCGAACCTCGGTTCCGGAAATGCCGTATCTCTCGCCAACATGCGCCATTGGAGCCGCCCACACCTCTTCGAAGAGCTGGTCACGGTCGAATGAATTCACACTACGGTGGTCAGGCATTGACGTTCCCCCTGCATCATCCTGCGAACTATGTTCGCGCTCGGTCAAAGAGGTCGCAACGGCAGACGAATGCAGCGAGTTCTAACATGGTTCCCACGATACCGCATCACAACTAGCCAACATAATCATTTTGATGATATAAAGCGCTCACATCAAAACGAACAATGATGAATTCCGCAGAGACCACCGATATTGCGCACAACAACTCCACAGTGGCCGCACTGTCTCACACGCAGCGTGAGCGGTTGGCCTACATTGAGTTTCGTCTCTATTTCACCGGCACCGTAGGGCGACCCGACTTGATCAACCGTTTCGGTGTGGCACCTGCCGCTGCCACCCGCGATTTGGCTCTGTATCGGGAATTAGCACCAAACAACCTCCGCTTCGATGGCAGCGCCAAAGTTTATCGCCTAGGTGTGGCCTTCGTTCCTTTGTTCCTGCACTCGCCGCAGCGTGCTCTAACTGCCCTTTCACAAGGCTTTGGCGAAGGCCACGACGTCGAACCCGCACCCCTAGTGGCCTGCGAAACACCCGCATTGCTGTGTCCACCGCCGGTCGACACCCTGGCCGCCCTCTGTCGTGCAATTAACGCGCGGCAGCCTCTGGACATCCGCTACACCGCCATGAGCAGCGGACCGTCCAAACGGGTCATAGTGCCCTTCGCTCTGGTTGATACCGGCCTGCGCTGGCATGTCCGCGCCTTCGATCGCAATCGCCAGTCCTTCCGCGACTTCGTGCTCACCCGCATTGACGCGCTCGATGCAATTGAAGAATCTGCGCTGCCTCACGAGCGCCCGGAGCACGACATTCAATGGAGCCGCATTCTCGAACTGGAGCTGGTGCCCCACCCACGCCTTAATCGCCCCGAGATCGTCGCTCGCGATTACGGCATGACCGACGGCGCGCTGCGTGTCCGCGTACGTGCCGCCGTGGCCGGCTACATGCTGCTGCGTTGGGGCGTGGATAGCTCAGCCGACCACCACCTCAGCGACGAACAGTACCGCCTTTGGCTGCGCGATCCGCTGACACTTTACGGCGTCGAGAACGCCCGGCTGGCGCCCGGCTATCAAGAGCCCGCGCACCATACCACTTCCTGACAGGCATTTCGCTCATGCAATTGATTCAAGCCCCTGCTCCCGGCGCCCGCGCCCTGATCCGTGACGAGGAGTGGATCATCCAGAGTGCCGACCAATGCAGCCTAGGCGGATGGCAGCTGTCCTGCATCGGCGTATCGGAAACCGTGCGCAACCGCCACGCGCTGTTCCTCAGCCAGCTTGAAGACGTTACGCTGATCGACCCGGCCAAGACCGAGCTGGTGCACGACGATTCCCCAACCTACATTGCCGCGCGTTTGTTCATTGAAGCGCGCCTGCGCCAGTCGGCGCTCCAAAGTGAGGCAGTGGTGCTTGGCCATCAGGGCGTGATGGATGCCTTGCCCTTCCAGCTCGCGCCCGCGCATCGGGTAATGCAGCAATTGCGCCCGCGCCTACTAATCGCCGACACGGTGGGCTTGGGTAAAACGCTCGAAGCCGGCATTTTAACCACCGAGCTCATGCGCCGAGGTAAGGGCCGCCGCATCTTGGTGGTGACGACCAAAAGCATGATGCGCCAGTTCCAACAGGAGTTCTGGAATCGCTTCACCATCCCTTTGACCCGGCTTGACTCTGCCGGCATCCAACGCATCCGTCGTGACATTCCGGCCAACCACAACCCCTTCAGCTATTACGACCGTACCATCATCTCGGTTGATACTCTGAAGCGCGACAGCGAGTACCGGCACTACTTAGAAAGCGCCTGGTGGGATCTGATCATCATCGACGAAGCCCATAACGTCTCCTACAAGGGCAACCGCACCCAGAGTAACCGCCTTGCCGAACTACTGGCGCAACGCTCCGACGCACTGATCTTGCTCACGGCCACCCCGCACAACGGCAGGAAGGACAGCTTCGCCAGCTTGATGCACATGCTCGATCCTACTGTGTTGCCGCCGGGCGCCGATTACACCCGCGACGACGTGGCCCATCTATTCGTCCGTCGTTTTAAGAAAGATGTACGCGAGCAGATGAAACAGGATTTCCCCGAGCGTGAGGTGTTCCGCTTGCCCTGTAGCGCCAGTCCGGCGGAAAACCTCGCTTTTGATGCCTTAGCCGAGCTCAGACTGGCCAGCGATGGGACGGGCGCCCGCGACGGTGCCATGCTGTTTCGCACTGTGCTGGAGAAAGCCCTGTTTTCCTCGCCTGCTGCCTGCCTGCAAACTCTGAAAGAGCGCCTACGCAAGCTGGAAAGCAAAGATCCCAGCCATCCTGACCTGCCAAACCTGCGCGACCTGCAAGGCCTGGTGCAAGCCATCAGCCCAGACCGGTTCAGCAAGTTCCAGCATCTCGTCCACCAGTTCAACAGCGGCCAGCATTGGCGCTGGGACGGCAAAGATTCGAGCGACCGCCTGGTGATCTTCACCGAGCGCGTGGAAACCCTGAAATTCCTGCAGCAAGAGCTGCCCAAGGCTCTTGGCCTGAAAGATGACGCCGTGGCCATTCTGCATGGCCAGTTGCCCGATCAGCAAATTCAAGAAACTGTCGAAAACTTTGGCAAGACCCACTCGCCGCTGCGTCTGCTGATCGCCTCCGACGTCGCTTCTGAAGGCCTCAACCTGCACTATCAAGCGCACCGGCTGATCCACTTCGACATCCCTTGGTCGCTGATGGTCTTTCAGCAGCGCAATGGCCGTGTTGACCGATATGGTCAGAGCCGCACGCCGAAAATCGGCTACCTGCTCACAGAGCCGAGCAACGAGCGCCTCCGAGGCGACCTGCGTTACCTCGAGATCCTCATCGACAAGGATGAGCAAGCCGCCAAAAACATTGGCGATCCCTCGGCTTTCATGGGCCTGTACGACGAAGAGCTGGAGACCGTCGAAGTCGCCAAGGCCATCGAAGGTAACAGCACCGCCGAGGCCTTTGCAGCGCTGCTGGCGAACGCGGATATCGATCCGTTTGATGCACTTTGGGGGGGCGTAGATGCGGCGCTGGACATTACTCCTGCCGAACCGGCCCCAGTCAGCGCGCCCACCGTCCAGCTCACGAGCCTGTTTTCCGATAGCTACCGTTACGCCCGTGATGCCCTGCGTTTGCTCAGTCAGCGGGCACCAAGGGAGCACCGGCCAGTGCAGGCCGACGACGCTCGTCGCACCTTGAGCTTTCAGCCCAGTCGCGACTTGGCCCAAGTGCTGGGGCGTGATCTGGCAGAGGAAATGTGGCCGAAGGACAACACCTTCGCCCTGAGCGCAGACAAGGCAGTGGTCGAAACTGCGATCAAGCATGCCCGCGATACCAACGCTTGGCCCCAGGTGCATTATCTCTGGCCGCTGCACCCGATTGCGCAGTGGCTCGACTACAAGCTTATGGCCCTGTTCGGCCGTCAGCGAGCTCCGCTCATTCGTGTGGCGGATGGCATTGCCAAGGAAGAGGGCATCGTTCTGGTCCTCGCGCAGGTGCCTAACCGCCGCGGTCAGGCTGTGTTGGCAGAATGGTTCGGTGTACAGGTCAATGCCGCCGGGGAAGTACAGGGTGTACTAACGCTGGAGCAAGCCCTGCAACGCACCGGACTATCAAGTGATTTCGCCCACACCCTAGTCAATGACGGCCAAGCGCCGAATAGTTCCAACTTGCAACAGGCACTCCCGGCAGTAATCCAGGCCGCTCAAGCGTATATCAAGCCGATCAAGCAGGCCTTTGACGCCGATTGCAGAGCGCGACTGGATCGCGAATTGTGCAAACTGAAAACGCTGCAAGACAAACACCTGCACCAGCTAGAGCTGGACTTCAGTCACGGCATCGAGCAGGTCAACGCCGCTCGCCGCAGGCAGAAAGAAAACGCCACAGCCGACCTGTTCAACGACTACCAGCAATGGATTCGCGACACGCTGCAACTGGACGACCGCGCCCAGTTCACCATCGTCGCTGTCCTGACGGCGTAAAGAAGGAAAATCGAGATGAGCTTTACCATTCCCGGCCTAACCAACGCCAACGAGTTTTACAGCCAGCACTACCTGGACGAAATCCTCGAAAAGGACCTGAAGCCGCTATTCGAACGCTGGAAAGAACAGGGCAGTGACAGCCCTGTAGCCCGCCTACGCGCAGCTAGTGGTGCTAACGGCTACTTTCGCGCCCGCGAGCGTTTCCTGGTCGAGAAAAAAGCCGATGACCGCGCCGCGCTGTTCATCGATCTGGTCGAACCGCTATTGCAGGCGCTGGGTTATGCCATCAATCCGCAAACACTGGCATTGGCCACCGGCGACCTGCCAGTGCTGGCCGTCTATCGTGACGCCAAACACCACCCGCAGATGTTGATTGCTGCAGCCATTGCAAAGCCCGGCGACGAAGACAGCAGCGCGCTGCAGCTGGCGCCGCCGCACAGCACGGCAGTTGTCGGCAATCGCAGCATCAAAAGCCCCAGCGACTGGGAAGAGACCCTTAGCAAAGATGTCTTTGCCGACGACCATCCACCGCGCTGGGTGCTCCTGCTGCACCATGAACAATGGCTGCTCATCGAGCGCAGCAAATGGAGTCGCAAGGCGCTGCTGCGCTTCGACTTGTCTGAGCTTTTTGGACCTCGCGACGACCGCCAGTTCCGCGCCATGGCGGCATTGGCCGGCGCCGAATCAGTGCTTCCCACAGAAGGCGGCGTGGCGCTGCTCGATAGCCTTGACGACAGTTCACACAAGCACGCTTTTGAAGTTTCCACCGACCTCAAATACGCGCTGCGCGAATGCATCGAGCTGATCGCCAACGAGGCTATTCGCTACAAGCGGGAAGTGGCCAAGGAAAAAGTCTTTGACCGCAATGACACTGACCTAGCCGACCAGCTTAGCCGCGAAAGCCTGCGCTATATGTACCGGCTACTGTTCCTATTCTATATCGAGTCGCGCCCCGAATTGGGCTACGCCCCGATTGATGCCGAGGCGTACCTCAAAGGCTACAGCGTCGAACATCTGCGCCAACTGGAGCAGACTCCACTCACGATCCCCGAGGCACAGAACGGCTTCTACTTCCATGACAGCCTCAAGCAACTGTTCAACCTGATCTGGCAGGGCTTCCCCGCCCGCGATGCCAACAGCAGTCAGCTTGACTTGGCCGCTGATCACGATCGCTCGCTCGATACCGGCTTCACCATCGCCCCGCTGCAAGGGCACCTGTTCGACCCGGCACGCACACCACTCCTTGGTAGCGTCAAGCTGCGCAACCGTATACTGCAACGGGTAATTGAGCTGATGTCGCTTTCCCGTAGCGGTAGCAGAGGCGGCCGTGGCCGCATTAGCTACGGCACCCTAGGCATCAATCAACTCGGTGCGGTGTATGAAGCCCTGCTGTCGTTCCGCGGCTTTTTCGCGGAGGAAGATCTCTTCGAGGTGCGCCCCGACCCCAAAGGCAACAAAGCCGCAAAGGCGGACGATGAAGCCGCAGAGAGCGATGAAGCGGACGGGGCAGACGAGTTCGACATGCCCAGCGCCGCCGACAGGAAAAAAGACGCCGAGCTCGACCCGCTGGAGGCCGCCTACTTCGTGCCGGCTAGCAGCATTGCTCAATACACCGACACGGAGCGTCTGTTTGGCGGTGAGCCACGCCTGTATAAGAAGGGCACCTTCATCTACCGTTTGGCCGGCCGTGCGCGGGAGAAATCCGCCAGTTACTACACCCCCGAGGTGCTCACCCAATGTTTGGTGGAGCACGCGCTGAAAGAGGTCCTGTCCGGCAAAAGCGCCGACGAGATCCTTAAGCTCACCGTATGCGAGCCCGCGATGGGGAGCGCGGCATTCTTGAATGAAGCCGTGAACCAACTATCCGAGGCCTATCTGCAGGCCAAGCAGAGAGAGCTGGGCCAGAGTATCGCCCACGAAGACTATGCGGAAGAAAAACAGCGGGTAAAAATGTACATTGCCGACAGCAACGTGTTCGGAGTGGACCTGAACCCGGTGGCGGTAGAACTGGCCGAAGTCTCGCTGTGGCTCAACGCCATTTTCAAGGGCAGCCACGTACCTTGGTTTGGCATGCAGCTGGTCAACGGAAACTCCCTGGTGGGAGCACGGCGCGACGTGTTCAGCACCGCCCAGCTCAGCACTGGCAAGGGTGAAAATGGCCAAGCCGAGCGCGACTGGCGCGCTGCCGTACCTCGCACGATTGCGCTGGCCCAAACCCCGACCGGCACCGACATCTTCCACTTCCTGCTGCCTGCAGACGGCATGGGCAGTATCAGCGACAAGGTAGTGAAGACACTCGAACCAGCAGCGTTCGAGCAGTTCAAGCAATGGCGCAAGACTTTTTGCGCGCCGCTTGTCCGCGACGAAGTTGAGCGGGTAAAAAAACTCTCCCGGGCAGTCGAAGACCTGTGGCAACAGCATGCCGAGGAACTGGCCCGCGTGCGCCTCGCAACCTGCGACGATTTGCATGTGTGGCCTGACCCAACCGCCAACCACGCACCAACCTCCACGGCACAGAAGGATGTCGCGTACCAGCGCGAAATGCTGAGCGAGCAGCAGAAAAATGCCAGCCCCTACCGCCGGCTGAAACTCGTGATGGACTTTTGGTGTGCGCTGTGGTTTTGGCCGCTGGGCCAGGCCGATAAATTACCAACCCGCGACCACTGGTGGTTTGTGCTGGAAACCGTGCTGCTCGGCAATGCTAGTCTGGCCTCTACTGCGCTGGCCAGCGATCTATTCCCGCATTCGGTAATCCAGCAGGGGTTGGATTTTGCCCCGGAGCGCGACCGCTACGGCCACGTGGATATCGAAGCGCTGATAGGCGCGCTGCCCGAAATGCAGGTCGCGCAAGCTGTGGCCGCACAGCAGCATTTTATGCACTGGCAGTTGGAGTTCGCCGACCTGTTCAAGCAGCGCGGCGGCTTTGATGTGGTCCTCGGGAATCCGCCGTGGATCAAGGTGGAGTGGAACGAGCAAGGACTGCTATCGGACTTCGACCCGCGCTTCGCGATTCGGAAGCTCAGTGCTAAACAGGCCACTGACCAGCGCGACGCTGTGTTTGTGGCGCAACCGGAGGCCAAGACTGACTACTTGGCTGAGTGTGTTGCTACAGAGGGCATGGGCCAGTTTTTGAACGCCAGACAGAATTACGGTCTACTCGAAGGGCAGAAAGCCAATCTATACAAATGCTTCTTGCCTCTGGCATGGCGCATTGGTTGCGGAGTGCAAGCATTGCTACATCCCGAAGGTCCATATGAAGACCCTAAGGGGGGCAAGCTCCGAGAGGCAATATATAGCCGCCTGCGCGCGCATTATCAGTTTCAGAATGAACTGAAGCTTTTTGCAGAAATCGGTAACAGAGTGAAGTACAGCATCAACATCTACGGAAATGAACAGGCGGCCGCCTTCAGAACGATGGCGAACGTGATGCACCCGCAAACTACGTTTTCCTCCCTAGCACATCCCGGCGGCGGTGCAACACCTGGCATCAAAAGCGAAGCAGGCAACTGGGACTTCACCGGTCACCGAAACCGCATTATCGAGGTCGATGCTTCGTTGCTTTCTACCTTCGCCTTGCTCTACGACGAGCCTGGCACCCCATCTATGCAAGCACGTCTCCCAGCAGTGCATAGTCGCGAATTAGTTTCGGTGTTAGAAAAATTCGCACGTGTGCCTCGTAGGCTTGGCGATTTGAACGATCGCGAATTCACCGCTGTTTGGTTTTTCGATGAAACCGCTGCGCAGCGTGACAAAATAATTATGCGCCATACGGAATTTCCCAATTCACCGTCTAGCCTTGTCCTTTCGGGTCCACATTTTTATGTGGGAAATCCGCTGAACAAGACACCCAAGCGAGTGTGCGAAACACATAAGGCTTACGATTCTCTTGATCTGGAATTTCTGCCAGATGATTACTTGTCACGTAGCAATTATCGACCTGCTTGTGGGATGGACGTATATATCAAGCGGGTTCCGCTAGTCAATTGGGTTGAGGACGATGAAAAGAAGAGCAGACCGGTAACAGACTATTACCGGCATATCAACCGAGAAATGATTAGCACCTCCATGGAAAGATCTTTGATATCTGCGATCATTCCAAATGGGGTTGGACATATTCACGCCTGCATAAGCACAACGTTCCGTCTACTAAGTGATTTGCTCGATTTTCACTCGATGACCCTGTCTCTGCCTTTAGATTTTTTTATGAAATCTACTGGGTCTGGACACGCAAACTTGGCCTATTTGAGTCGATTGCCGATGCTCGGGGAGGAGTTCTCGTCAAGCTTGCGAAACCAAATGCATTTAAGGGCGTTGGTGCTAAGTTGCCTTACCAGTCACTATGCCGAACTTTGGCGCAACACTTGGCAACCTAGCTTCCAACATGAACGCTGGGCCAGCGGCGATCCTCGATTGCCTTCCGATTTTTTTGTTCGACTTACGCCCGAATGGCAACGTCGCTGCGCTTTGCGCAGCGACTACGCTCGACGCCAGGCGTTGTTAGAGATAGACGTGCTGGCCGCGCAAGCGCTGGGGCTGACATTGGACGAACTGCTGACCAGCTATCGCGTACAGTTTCCCGTGATGCGCCAGAACGAGCATGACACTTGGTACGATGCCTATGGTCGAATTGTATTCACAACCAGCATGGGATTGGGCGGCGTAGGCCTGCCGCGAAGGGCAGGAAAGCGCGATGCCGAATGTACGCTCGTCTATCCGGATGACCGCCGGCACACGCGCCGAATTGGTTGGGAAGATGTGCAGCCAAAGGACGGGCAATCACAAATTCCCGACGGCACTGTGATTGAGCGCCCCATCCTGGACGATACGTTGCCAGGTGGTTCGGTGCAGCGCCTTATCCGATACGTCGCCCCCTTCAATCTTGCCGACCGCGAAGGCGATTATCGCGTTGCATGGACGCATTTTGAGTCGCAAGTCGCGCAGGAAGCATAAGCGAGCCGGGTTCTGCACGTGGGCATTGGTGTCACGGTGTTCGGCGGTAAGCAGAACAAGAACTTTTGACAAACTGTGTTCGAGACTGGCAAGAGTCCACAAGGCGTAGAGGTGATGGCGCAGGACATCAGCCTAGTTAAAATGACTAAGTAAGGATACGCACCGTATGCAGCCGCTGATCGTCGCCCAGCAAGTAACCACGGGGGTTGCGGATTTTTTGCGCGCGGCCTTTCCGTCGACCACGCCCGGGTTTGTTGGGTTATTGGAGCGCTTTCTAGCCGAGCGCAACAATATCCTCAAAGGCCCATATCTGACGGTGCCACTACCGTTTCGCAAACAAGCCAACGCCGGCCAGGCACCGTTTAGCTGGTTGCCAGCTAGCTTCGTGCCACATGCACACCAAGCCCGTGCCTTTGCACGACTGGGTGGAGACGATGCTCAGTCGACGCTGGTAGCCACCGGTACCGGGTCGGGCAAGACTGAATGTTTTCTTTATCCAATTCTGGAGCATTGCCGAGTGGCCCGCGCTGAGGGCCGGCGCGGCGTCAAGGCGATCATTCTCTACCCGATGAATGCGTTGGCTGGCGACCAGGCCGGGCGTGTGGCCAAAGAGATAGTCCAGGCCACCGGGCTGAATGGCATTCGCGCCGGGCTGTATGTGGGCGATGCGCCGGCGGTGGATTCGGATGTGGTGCAGCAGTTGAATGAAAAGACCTTTACCGTCATTACTGACCGCAATGCGCTGCGCAGTAACCCGCCGGACATCCTGCTGACCAACTACAAGATGCTGGATTTTCTGCTAATCCGCGCGGCTGATGCGCCGCTGTGGGCGCACCAGCAACCGGATACCTTGCGCTATCTGGTGGTCGATGAGCTGCATACCTTTGACGGCGCGCAGGGTACTGATCTTGCCTGCCTGATCCGTCGGTTGAAAGGTCGGCTGAATTGTCCGCCCGGGCAAGTGGTATGCGTGGGCACATCGGCCACCTTGGGCGATGAGGGTGTTGGAGATTTGCTGTCGTTCGCCGGAGATGTGTTTGGCGAATCCCTTGATGAGCAGGCTGTCATCGGCGAGGACCGCGAGTCTGTGGGTGCCTACCTGGCCGAGGCGGTGGTGGAGTTCACTCAAAGCCCGCAGCCAACAGATATTGCATCCCTGGCGCCGGAGAATTTCGACGATATGCCGGCTTACCTGGCAGCACAGGCAGCCCTGTGGTTCGCCCGGCCATGCTCGGCAGAGCAGGTGCAGGACTTTGCCTGGCGCTGCGCGTTGGGTGAGCGTCTGAAATCCCACTTTGCCTTCCAAAACCTGCTGCGTGATTTGGAGCGATCAGGGCCGAAATCGGTACTGCTGGATGATCTGCTCACGCTGCTGAAGCGGCGTCTACCGGTCTGCGAGGAGGAGCGCTATCCGCTGTTGTGGCTATCTAGCTTGCTCGCATTGGTGGCCCATGCGCGAAAGCTGGGGCCTCAGGATTTCTTCCTGCAGGTGAAGGTCGAAATCTGGCTGCGCGAGTTGCGCCGCATGGTGGCAGCACTGGACGCGCAGCCGCTGCTCAAACACCACGATGATTTGGGCAAGACTGATCAGGGTCAGGTTTATTTGCCAGTCGTGCACTGTCGCGACTGCAACGCGACAGGCTGGGGCGCCACCCTGACGAAAACCAGCCCCAACCAGTTGGGCGCCGATCTGCGTGCGTTCTATAGCGCATTCTTTGCTGAGGACGTAACGACGCGCTTTCTATTTCCAGCGACCGATAGTGCAGATCCGAGGGTGTTCGAGCGCAAACGGGTTTGCCCCAAGTGTGGCACTTTGCATCAGTTAGCACAGCTCGAATGCTCGCATTGCGGGCATCAGGCTTTGCTCGCAGTGGACATGACGGCCAATCTGCGTGAAGTCACACGCAATGGGGCCAAGCTTACCAAGTCAAACCACGACTGCCCGTACTGTGCGGGTTACCACTCGCTGACCATTGTCGGTTCGCAAGCGGCCAGCCTGGCCGCAGTAATGCTGGGACAGTTGTTTGCGTCGCGCTTTAACACAGACAAAAAGCTGATCGCCTTCTCCGACTCAGTTCAAGATGCAGCGCATCGCGCCGGGTTCCTCGCCGCGCGGACCTGGCGCTTGAACCTGCGCCCAGCGTTGGCACAGGTGATCGCAGCAGCGCAAGAGGCTGGCCAGCCGCTGACCTTGGCCGACTTGCCAAAAGCGTTCGAACAGCGCTGGCGTGAGGCGAGCGGTGATGGCCATTACATTGCCAATTTCCTGCCGCCGCAGCTTCATTGGTTGCATGATTTCGAAGCCCTGATGAGTGAGGGTGTACTACCCGAAAACAGCGATCTGCCACGTTTGCTGGGGCGAGTACTGCCTTGGGTAGTCAACGCCGAGTTCGGCCAGGATGCGCATGTTGGCCGCACCCTGGTGGCCACTGGAACGGCCAGTGTCCTGCCGATTGAAGGCGCGCTGGAAGCTGCCGTCGACTGGCTGTTGCCACGCCTGCGCGAGCAGCTTAACGAGTTGGCCGGCACCTCTGCACGGGACGCTTTGGTGTTCTTGCGTGGTTTGCTGGAAGAGATGCAGCGCTTTGGTGCCTGGCGTGATGATGGCTTGAGATTTTATGCGCGCATGGGTTGTAGTCCTTGGGTGTACAAGAAGAATCCGGTCGAGTCGAAGATGATCTCTGGCCCACGGCCGCCACGCTTTATCACGCTGCCAGAGTACCAGCGCTGCGTTAGCATCGGCGGCAGCCACGTGCAGGCGTTCCGCACTTGGGCCTTCAAGGTCCTTCCAGCCTTGCATGATCTCGCGCTGGGAGCGGATGCGCTGATAATGCCGTTGTACCGGCTGGCACTGGAAGCGCTCACGGAAGTACGGTTGGCTGGCTTCGAGCAGGCCGATGAACACAAGCACGACATCCGTGTTTGGGGACTGGAGCCAGCGGCCTTTTATGTCACGCTGGGTGGGCGGAAATGGCGCTGCGACTGTTGCCACTCACAACTTCTTTCCGGGCCAACTGAGGAGCTTGCCGGGCAGCCCTGCCGCCGGGGGGATTGTCGAGGGATGCTGGAGCCCGGCGATTCCTCGGGAGATTTCTATCGTAAGCTCTATCTGCACGCTGATATTCAGCGGGTTGTAGCCCATGAGCACACCGGCCTGCTGCCACGCGAAACCCGTGAAGCGGTGGAACGCAACTTCAAGGCTAACAGCGGTCGCCCTGATGAACTGAACGTATTATCGGCCACGCCGACTCTGGAAATGGGTATCGACATCGGCGATCTGTCCAGTGTGTTGCAGTGCTCGGTACCGCCGCAGCAGGCCAACTATATTCAGCGCGGTGGCCGCGCCGGCCGCAGCACGGGTAACGCGTTGCTGATGACCATGGCCACCAGCAAGCCGCATGATCTGTATTTTTGGGATGACCCGAAAAACATGATTGCGGGCGCGGTTCAAGCGCCCGGGGTATTTCTCAATGCCTCTGCAGTACTGGAGCGGCAGTTGACCGCGTTCACCCTGGATTGTTGGGTACAAGAGGTAGGGCGCGCGGCGCAGATTCCTGCGGAAGTTCGCGCTGTGTTCAGCGCTATCGAGAATCAGACAACCAGTCGTTTTCCATATCCCTGGTTGGACTATGTCGAGCAAAATCGAGGAATACTGCAGGATCGCTTCCTGCGTTTGTTCAACCAAGGCGCGCAAATGCCTTTGAGTGAAAGCACGCAGAAATGGCTGACCAAGTTTGTCGATGGGGGAGCCGACGCTCCCGGGTCATTACCTTGGAAGATTGTTCATCGCTTGCAAGGCATTGCTAAGGATGTGGCAGAACTCAAGCGCCAGCGCGAACGCACCGTCAAAGAAGTCGACAAGCTACAGGCCCTGGCCGTGCGTGGAGAAGAGCAGGAAGCAGAACTCGCGCGCTTGCTCCAGGAGCGCAACGCACTATCGCGGCTGATCGGCAGCGTTGAGGGCAAAGCTACGCTGAACGTGCTTACCGATGAAGGTTTGTTGCCCAACTATGCCTTTCCGGAGCAGGGGGTCTTGCTGCGCTCGATCATCGTGCGCGAGTCCAAGACGGCCGGCAACGCGGCAGCTCCGCTCACGTTTGAATACGAGCGTCCCGCATCATCTGCGATCACAGAGCTGGCACCAAACAATACCTTTTATGCCGAAGGGCGGCGGGTGGTGGTCAACCAGGTGGACGTTTCCAAGATCAAGCCCGAGGCTTGGCGCTTCTGCCGGCAATGCGCCTATGCCGAGCCGCTCACTTCGGGCGATCACCATGCGCATTGCCCGCGCTGCGGTGACACCCTTTGGCGCGACAGTGGCCGGGTGCGCGAGATGCTGCGCCTAACCACAGTGTTTGCACGCACCTTGGACCGTGACAGTCGCATCGCCGACGACTCGGACGAGCGTCAACGCGGCTTCTATGTCCGCCAGGCCTTGGTGGACAGTCCGCCGGATGCCGTGCGTCAGGCCTTTGTGATCGACAAGCCGGAGTTTCCCTTTGGCTTCGAGTTCCTCGATCGAGTGACCTTCCGCGAAGTGAACTTCGGTGAACAATCGCCGGATGCATTACCCATGCAAATCGCCGGGGAAGAGTTGAATCGACCAGGTTTCACGATTTGCCCTGAGTGCGGCACGTTGCAACGCAAGCGCAAAGCTGAGGAGCTGTATCGTAACCATGCGGCCTGGTGTTCACGGCGCAAGAACCCAGAGGCGAGCACGCAGCAATGCATTTTCCTCTACCGCGAATTTTCCAGCGAGGGTATCCGAGTCTTTTTGCCGGACGTAGGCTTTGCTGATACGAAAGAGTCGCTGATGAGCTTTGTGGCGGCTTTGGAGTTGGGGCTGGCACGCCGCTTCAGGGGAGCTGTCGATCACCTGCGCATTGCACTAGATATGCGCATGGCCGCTGGTTCGGACACACCGCGCACCTATCTGGTTATTTACGACAGCGTACCCGGGGGCACGGGCTATCTGAAAGACTTAATGCGCGCCCCCGAGCCATTGCTGGAAGTGTTCGAGCTTGCCTTGCAAGCACTTAACGCGTGTGGTTGCAATCAGGATAACGACGCCGACGGCTGCTACCGCTGCGTGTATCGATATCACAACAGCTACGACCGCAAGCTTATTTCTCGCCGCATCGCACAGAAATTGCTGAATGACGTTACGCAGTTCAAGGGAAGCTTGCGGCCTGTCACTCATCTGGCAGGGCTTGCCCCCAGCAATCACCTGTTGGAAAGCGCGCTGGAAAAACGCTTGGTCGAGGCGTTGCGCCATGACCTTGCCGGGCTGAAGTTTCAACTGAGCGATGTGCTGTTCAAGGGCAAACCCGGCTACCAGGTCCAGGCAGGCACGCGGCGTTGGCGTTTGGAGCTGCAGGTGACCCTTGGACAGTCCAACGCAGTGGTAGTGCCCTGCAAACCGGACTTCGTGTTCTGGCCTGACGATGCCACTGATGACTTGCCGGTGGCAGTGTTCGTGGATGGCTGGCAGTACCACAAGGACATTGTGCTAACGGATCTGGCCAAGCGCATGGCGCTTGCCAAGAGCGGGAAGTTTACCGTGTGGACGTTGACTTGGGATGACCTAGACGCTGTGTTACAAGACAAGTTGGCGGCAACTTCATCGCTCTGGCCGTCGTTGCTGGATGAAAGTGCGGCCCCTGTGCTTCAAAAACTATGTGCGGCACAGGACATCGAGGCGCTGCAGGACTTCAAGACACGGTCGCCATTTGCTCAGTTGCATCAGCGTCTGGCCAGCGGCTCGCAAGCAGCGTTGCAAAAGCTAGCGGTGGCATTGGCGGCGAGCCTGATGGTTCCTGTTGGGGATACAACTGTCTTGCAAAGCATGCGTAACGGGGACTTTTGGAAACGGCTGGATGATCTGAATTTGCTACCCGACCTGAGCCAAAGCCGATTTGGCGTGCGCCAGCTCGGCACGGCCCTGACACTGGCAGTTGCCATCCACCCGGATCAGCTCAGGCAGATCATCACCGGCAAGGCTAGCGTTGAGTCTGAGCCCAGTGTGGTGGGGTACTGGCAAGATGCTGGTCTCCCGGATGCCGAGCGGCTCTTACGTTGGCAACAGCTATGGCAGTTGTTGAACCTGTTGCTGCCGTTGCGAGGCTTATGGGTTGGTGCGGCCGAGATGCCCGGCCTGCCAGCGATGCAGGATTGTCCGGTGCTCAATAACCATTCCTCCGGGCTTTCTTCGGCTTGGCTGGAGGCGTTGGAGTTTGCAGCCGAAGAGGCGCAAGACTGGGCCATGGCGTTGGCCGAGCTGGCCATAGATGCACCCAAACCTGGTTATGAATTGATGGGCGATAAAAACCGCGTTCTCGCGGAAGCCGAGCTAGCCTGGCCGGATGGACGTATTGCCGTGCTGCTACCTGATATGAATGCGGATGCCAAAGCGTTTACGGCGCAAGGATGGCAAGTTTTCGTTATTGATGGCGGGGCGCTGCCCGTCGATCTGAAAAATCTTTTGCTAGAGGCTAAGGCATGACGCTGGCACCCAAGATTGCAATGTCTGATGACTTCCTGAAAGCGTTCGCGGCTGTCCCTCGCTCTCAGCAGCAGGCGGTACTGACCTTTGTGGCCAAGTTCCGCCAGAACCCGATGGCAAGCGGGATCAACTATGAGCGCATCCATGACGCCGCCGATCCGAACATGCGATCGGTAAGGATCAACGACAACATGCGCGGCATCGTTCTGAAGCCGGATGTCGGCAACGTCTATTGCCTGTTATGGGTGGACCAGCATGACGATGCCTATCATTGGGCACGGCGCCATCGGGTAGCCGTTCACCCGGATGTGGGCAGCATCCAGATTTACGCAGTGCAGGAAGCAGAGTCAATCCAGTACGAGGCCCCAGTCACGACCAGCGCGCCAGGCTTGTTCGATAGGCTCAAGGATCGGGAGATCCGCCGGTTCGGCGTGCCAGACGATATGGTGGCGGCGGTGCGCGCCGTCACCACGGAAACGGAACTTGAGGCATTGGAGCGACAACTGCCGGATGATGCCTTTGAGGGACTCTATCTATTTGCTGCAGGGGAGTCCATTGACAAGATTCTCGCTGCTCAGGATGCACCAGGCACGGTTGACACCGCCGACTTCAGCGCAGCGCTCGAGCGTGACAGCACGCGCCGACACTTTGTAGTGTTGACCGATGACAGCGATCTCGAAGCCTTGCTGGCCGCGCCGCTCGAGCGCTGGCGGGTGTTCTTGCATCCCAGCCAGCGTAAGCTGGTCGAGCGCGAATGGAATGGACCGGTGAAGGTGACCGGCGGGGCTGGAACCGGCAAGACGGTGGTGGCTATGCATCGTGCCGCGCGATTGGCCCGTCAGTACGCCACGATGCCTGGACGGCCTGTGGTATTCACCACGTTCACTAAAACGCTGGCGGAGGATATTCGCCAGCATCTGGCTCTGCTGTGCACACCGCAGGAGCTGGAGAAGATTCAAGTGGTTAACATCGACCAATGGGCGTCTGGCTTGCTGCGACGCTTCGGCTACCCGCATAGTCTGCTATACAACGAAGCGGATCGCCGCCGGTTATGGCAGGCGGCTATGTCCGCGCTCCCGACGACGGTCGATCTGTCAGCTCAGTTTCTGCGCGCCGAATATGAGCGGGTGGTACTGCCACTCGGATGCGAGACCGCCGACGACTACATGCGTGCGAGTCGAGTCGGACGTGGCGGCCAACTGAGCCGGCCAACGCGAAAGGCCATCTGGCCGGTATTTGCAGAATATCGATTCCAGCTGAATGCAACCAACCAACGCGAGCCGGAAGAAGCCTTCCGCGAGGCCTGCCAGTTGTTGCGCCGGGAAAAGCCGGAACTCGGCATTCGCGCCATGGTAGTGGACGAGGCTCAGGACATCAGCAGCGCTGCTTTCGAGCTGATCCGTGCCGCCGTAGAGCCTTCCGCCAATGACTTGTTTATCGTCGGCGACGCGCATCAGCGCATCTATCGGCACAAGGTGGTGCTCAGCAGGGCGGGCATTGAGGCGCGGGGCCGCAGCCGAAGTTTGAAAGTGAATTACCGCACGACCGACGAGATTCGTCAGTGGGCCTGCGCTCAGCTTGAAGGCTGCGAGGTCGATGACCTAGATGGCAACCTCGATACCCTTCGAGGGTATCGTTCCCTAACCCACGGTGACGCGCCCGATGTCATCGAGTCGGCATCTCAGCAAGAGGACGTCGTCCATATCCAAGCGCTACTGAAACAGTTACAGGACGATGACATGGAGTTGCGCCAAGTGTGCATTGTCTCGCGCACGAATGACGATCTGGTCAGCATAGCCAGCGCGTTGCAGCAGGCCGGCATAGCCTGCATGAAGCTAGACAACTCCACCGCCGACGATTCTTCCGTGCTGGGTGTTCGCTTGGCGACAATGCACCGCGTCAAGGGACTTGAGTTCAGCGTGGTGATCGTTGCTGGTTACCAAGGCGCGACGCGCTATGCAGAACAGTTCAGCCGCGATGACGATGCCGGCGTGGCCGAGGACACTGAGATCGCAGAACGCTGCCTATTGCATGTTGCCGCCACGCGGGCCAAGCGGAATCTGTTTCTGCTGCTGCGCCCGGTATAACCCGGCTGGCGCAATCGTGACCAACTGATCGGCAGCTCCTAGCCGTGTTCGGAGCTGCCACAGTACATGCAAGGTTCGGAAGCGCCCAGCGGTTCTGCACGTAGCGCGGCAAGACAGGCACTGCCTCATGCGCATTGCATCACGCACCAATCGCGCGTTTCGGTACTATGGGAGAGGTCTCAGTTGTCGACTTCCGCCGCATATGCCGCTTGAGACTTGGGCACGCAGCCGCATTTTCTAATCCAATCAACTGAACTACCCAATCGAACTGGTGCTCCCACACCTGCATCCTCGCGATTCGCAGCGCTTGGTACGTTGCGTCAGCTAGTACTTGATGCCCTATGGCATCTCGAACAGATTCATACGCAAGAATGTCGACGGTTGTGAGAAGCTTCAGAGATCCAAAGCGCGCGCCGGCAATCCGGGTCGCCTTCTTCTCGTCTATCGCCGCAGAGAATCCATTGCAGTGTGCAAGAGCAAGCGTTGCGGCCTCCCCATCGCCAAGCGATGTCGATGTGCTACCAGAGACAACGTCGAAGAAACTCTCCAGCGACAGCGCAGAAAGCTCGGTGACTTTCAGTACCTGTTCATCGGTCAACTTGGATAGCAGATCGAACTCCCGGCGACTATTGGCTGCACCTCGACCAATCTCGCGTACAACGTGTTCGGTGACGAGAAGTCGAGCGTGTAGTGCGTTTAAGATCCCGCGTGCATGGCCCGTCGCCAGCAAATTGATGATGACGCTGGCATCGAGGACAAGAACCTCGTCCTGATCAGTGAGGCAACTTGAAAAGGTCATCTATTTCGTCCTCTTCCGCCTCATCAAGCAGTTCGCGAACATTTTCCCGGTCGAGTTTCAGCATTTCCGACATCTGGCCCTCGCTGATTAGATCTTTCTTCCACGCCTCGATGGCCAGCAGGAAGAGCCGCGATGATTGCGTCCCGTCGGTGACCGCCGGATCATCCGCCGCCGAACCGAGGACTTGACGGGCCTGTTCATCCGTAATACCGCCATTGTCTACGAACCAATCCCACGTCCCCTTCTTCGTAAGGCCAAGCTCTTCAAGGCGAAGCACCATCGCTTGGCGTGATACACCGAAGTAATTGGCAAGAAGGATGATATGCCTTCGCGTCAGATGGGTCGAGCCAATGGTTAACTCCTTGAACTTCTCCATGACAGCACGCGCAGGGGCCAGAAACGCACTCGCGAACGCATTCGCGTAGCGTTCTTCTCGAGAGTTTTCATACTTCTCGTCTTGATATATTTCCGGCCGACGCCGCGTTGCCATGAAGTGGCCGAGCTCGTGGGCACCAGTCTGCGCGCGGCGATCCGTTCGATGGCTTGCGTTAATCAGAACACAGGCACCAACTGCATCATCGAAGGCAAACAGACCCGAGACTTTAGCGTCGAGCTTCCTAGCATAGACTCGTATGCCGAGTTGCAATTCAAGGAGCGCGATCAGATTCTGCACCGGCCCCTCGCCTAGTCCCATCCAATTGCGTAGGCTTTGCGCGTCGTGCTCAGCTTGCTTTCGGACATCTCCAGGCAGGATAGTCTTTTCTGCTGGGTAGTTGTTGAGCCTCTGCACACCTAAGATGTTTTCAAGTTCAACCTCAGCCTTGACAAGATCATTAAGCATCCGCGCTGCTTGCTCAACACCCGAGTCACTCGTTTCAGGAAGCGATCGAAAGCGTGGGACAAGGTCTACGTGCACTGCATCCCGACGCAGCAGAGAGTTAGCGGATACACCGTAGAAACGGCTTAGCGTTTGAATTTCTTCGAGTCTGGCAGCCCGTTGGCCTTTTTCAATAGAGACAAGCGTAGTACGGGCGATGCCCGCTGCTTTGGCAGCAGCATCCTGGGTAATGTTGGCCGTCTCTCGTACAACCTTCAATCTTTCGCCCAGCGCCACTGGACTCAATTTAAAATTTACTTTGGTCATGATGCTTCATCTATCCATTGCCTCACAAACGACTTCGGCCCAAGATCGTCAGTGAATACCGACCATTCTGCGGAATGTTGCTGCAAAAGTCGGTCGAGGTTTCGCTCCACATCCAGCGGCGAGATCGATAGCGAACGAGCTAGTTCGTTCGTCCGCCGTCGCTTAATCAACTCATATTGAACGGATTCTTGAAGTTCCGATAGATGCTCAAAGTGAAGCACACCGGCAATCGCATACTCTCGCAAAGCCTGCGTGAAACGATTGAAACTTCTTGCAGCCCCCGCTTCCCAAGTGGGGGCCTTCAAAGACTCCCATACATACGTCTCCGGCCGCTCACTTAAGCCCGCGGCATGCACACTAAGTCGACGAAGTATGCAAGCCGCACACACTCCACATTGACGCCTTTTGTCCGAAACGGCTACTTGGCGGGACTGCTGCCAACACGACCTGGTCGTTTTCCAACGAATACCACTATCGCAGTTGTCAACGAACTCGCGCAGCGTCTCCCCCTTGGTTGCCCACAACCGAGGAAACTTGTACTGAAGTCGGTACCCGAGCAGAGCATGAACGAAACGCTCCATCAACGTCATGAATGCAGGATGATTTCGGTAGTCCTCGTAGCCGTGGGCGACAGGAAGAAAGACAGGGGCTAACGCCCCCTGACCACTTTCGGGCACAATAATCGACGGTGCATCGATCAAGTATGCCGCCATTGCCGACACCGCGCTGAATTTGAAACCCCGGCTGCGCGCGCTATTTTCAGCATTTCTTCCATTCTCGAGCTTGACTTCATAGGGAAGCGCCGTGAAAGGAATTCGCTGACGTTCCTTTCCCGAAATGTCACTTTGCTTGCCGCCAACTCGTACGCGCACGAGATGATTGCCCAGACGCTTGCCCTCCAGTCCAGCGACAGCGCACGAGTCCATCCCATCGCTATATGCGATAACAGCTTCTGCATTAGAAGGAAACCGCATGTGATCTTGGCGCGGAGGCTCAATAGATTTCTTACGCGGGCGAAACTGGAACTGCCAATCATCTCCCGTAAGAAGATTCAAAGCCCCTACCAACGTTTGCATTACAGCCCTGTCTGACCACTTAGTGTGGTCATGTACCGGAACATGTACGATAAATTTCCGCCCCCAGTTCACCGTACTGCGGGCTAGGCTACGATCGCAGAATTCCACAGCAGCAGCTACCACAAGCACGTCATACACCGCTGGCTGCCACTTACGCGAAGAAAAGGACTCCAAGGCTTCGAGATCGAACGTGATATTTCGACCGAGTCGGCAGGCGACCATACCTTTGCGTCGGCGGGTGCCCGGTTCGACAACATCGACAGTGAGTTCCTTCAGAGATAGTGCACTCAACACAGTGGAACTCCTTCGTCGATTTGCGTCTTCTTCGATGACCGCGGGGTTCTGGTAGATTCCGGAGCCGCAAGTATCAAGCCCAGCTGGCCATCAGAGAGGCTGGAAATCGCGTTATAGAGCCGCTTGCCTACGTAATCAGCGCGTCGATGGTTCGATTCCCGAAGGTAGTGCTCTTCGACCGATCGTACGTTTGCGAAACCACGCATCTTGCCCGCAAGGCCTATCGCTTCATGAAACGCATCCAGGCCGAATCTGCCGTCGTTGATGAGTTCAGCGCTCCACGCGACCGCATTCATCCCAAAGACGGAGCCGGCAGCCAAGACCTTCGCGTTTTCCAGTTCTTGAAGTGCGATCTCTGACAACATCAAAGAGTTGTCACGCCCAGTGAAGATAGCTTTCAGGCTATCAATCACCGACCACTTGACCTCGCTCTTGAAATCGCTGGCGAGCGCGTTCGTTGCGGCCTCTACCACCTGGTCGACATCGTAGACGCTCTGATCTCCTCGCTTGGCCAACTCTTTCCACGGCTTTCGCATCGGCAGACTTCTATGTGGTCCATCGCTCATAGCCTGACCTCCGGTTTGTCAGATTCTACGAGAAAAAATATAACAATGTCAAAAATTTTGTGAACAACGCTTGATGCACGCTTGGGCCTTAACGCGAGCCCACCGCTCAGCCATGAGTCACATCAAGCATCCAGTACGGCAGTGCGCTCCGAAGAGTTCAGAAACCTGAACCGAACCTGCGAAGTCTCAAGTAGGACCTACCCCAGAAAATCTCAGCGATATATCACTTCATCGAGCATCTACCCAGAATGCCTTGGCAACCCCGCGTTGCCACGAATCCTCATGAGGCTGATATGAATCATTTCCTTTCTTGTCCCCGCTGCAACTCCGCCCGCATCACCACTCGGGATTACGGTCGCAAGGCCGGTGGCGCCGTTGGCGCGGCGGCCGGCGCTGCCGGTAGCGCCGCTGCTGCGCTCGGGGGAGCCGAAGCCGGAGCAGCTCTTGGCATGGTCGCTGGCCCCGTCGGCTCAATCTTCGGCGGCCTCGCTGGCGCGCTCATGGGTGCGCTGTTCGGGGGTGCCGCTGGTTGTGCCGCTGGCTCCGCCATCGGCGAGCAGATCGACACACACGTGCTCGACAACTACGAGTGCCAGGGATGCGGCCATACCTTCAGCATGCAACGCACATCCTGACGTTCGCCAGCTCTATCGTTTTACCCCTTTCATTCTTTGACACGCGATGCCTACAGCCCCTGCGGGCTGTAGGCATTTTTGCTGCCTGTTTCTCTCACACCTCTATCAGGAAGATCAATCATGCATCTCGTTCAATCCATGGCCTATGTCAACGAAACGCCCTGGCACGGCCTGGGAAATCAGCTTGCGGCCAACCAGCCGCTTGAAGTCTGGGCCCGTCAGGCTGGCATGGACTGGCGCATAGAGGAAACCGAAGTGCGCTTTGTCTCCGGCAGTGCCGGTTCCAGCCTAGGTTCGATCCACGCCTTTCCCGAACAGAAAGTTCTCTACCGGTCCGATACCAAAATGCCGTTGTCTGTCGTCTCATCCAGATACAACGTGGTGCAACCTGAAACTATTCTCGAATTTTATCGGGACCTCGTTGAAGTGGGGGGCTATCAGCTAGAGACGGCTGGGGTACTGCGCGACGGCAAAAAACTGTGGGCTCTGGCCCGCACCGGCCAGAACGCTACCCTCAAGGGCCGTGACCGCGTAAATGGCTATTTGCTGCTGGCGACAGCATGTGATGGCAGTCTTGCGACAACCGCCCAGTTCACGAGCGTTCGCGTCGTCTGCAATAACACGCTCGCCATTGCGCTCGGCGACAGCACCGGTGCCGTCAAGGTGCCGCACCGCAGCCAGTTCGATGCGCAAGCCGTGAAGCGCCAACTCGGCATTGCGATCTCTTCGTGGGACGGCTTTATCGTCCGCATGAAGGCGTTGAGCGAATGCAAGGTCAACGATACCGCAGCCGAAACCTTCTTCCGCCGCGTGCTGACCTATCCCGCTACCAGCGCCAGCACGCCGGTTCCGGCGACCAACGACAGCGCGATCAAATCTGTTCAGGAACTGTTCGCCGGTCGTGGCAAGGGCGCGGACATGGCATCGGCGGCGGGTACGGCATGGGGGCTGCTGAATTCGGTCACAGAATTCGTCGATCACCAGCGTCGCGCGCGCAGCGACGACCACCGCAGGGAAGCCGCCTGGTTCGGAACCGGTGCTGCCCTCAAGCAAAAGGCATGGGACGAAGCCATCAGGCTGATCGCATGAGTCCCATCCATCACCCACGTCATGCCCGGCCGGGATCGCTCCCGCTGGGCATTGCTATTTCTGGAGGTTGAAATGCCTTTGCCTGAACCCGCCGAACATCATCGCAGCCGTCCGGCATTGCGGCTCGTGGAAACGAAGGACATGCCGCGTGCCGACTGGCTGGAGGTGCGGAAATTGGGAATCGGTGGCTCCGATGCGGCCGCTGCCGTGGGGCTTTCTCCCTATCAGTCGCAGCTTGAACTCTGGCTTGCGAAGAGGGGACGCGACGCGAACCTGCCAAAGCTCGATCCGGACGATACGACCGAGCCGGTCTACTGGGGAACGTTGTTGGAGCCGATTGTCGCGGCGGCTTACACGAAGCAGACGGGCAACCGCGTGCGACGCGTCAACGCGATTCTTCAGCATCCGACGATTCCATGGATGCTCGCCAACTTGGATCGAGAAGTCGTCGGCAACCGCGACGTGCAACTGCTCGAATGCAAGACGGCGGGAGAGTTCGGTGCGCGGCTTTGGCGAGACGGAGTTCCCGAATACGTGCAGTTGCAGGTGATGCATCAGTTGGCCGTGACGGGCAAGCAGGCGGCCGACGTGGCCGTGCTGCTGTGCGGCCAGAAGCTCGACGTGCATCGCATCGAGCGCGACGACGCGCTGATCGCCCGGCTGATCGAACTGGAAGCGGCGTTCTGGCGGTACGTCGAAACCGATACGCTACCGCCAGCGGACGGCTCGGAATCGGCAGATCGCGCACTACGCTGTCTGTACCCCGGCACTGGTGGCACGGTCGATTTCACCGGTGACCGTCGGCTGTCGTCGGCCTTTGCCGATCTGGTCGCGGTACGGGCCGACATCGAGGCTCGCCAACAGGTCGAGACGCAGCTCAAGCAGACGATTCAGCAAGCAATGGCCGAGGCCGATCGGGCCATGTTCGAGACGGGTTCAGTTTCGTTCAAACGCAGCAGAGATAGTTCTGGCATCGATCTCAAACGCCTGCTTGCGGATCACCCTGACTTCTCATCGCAATACGCGCTCACCAAACCCGGCTCACGCCGGTTTCTCGTCTCCGCCTGATTTCCCCTTATTCCTCTTTGTTCACCTACAGGAGCATCGTCATGCTGAAAGGCCTCAGTATCACGCCGCCAGTTGTCGGTCGTATCTCGATAGGTCGCGTCGTCGAGAAGAACGGCAAGCGCCTCCCGGAAAAAGACGACCAGTTCACATTGACAACCCAGGTACACACCCGGGACGGCTGGCTCTTACACCCATTGAACGAATCGCTGCGCAAGGCGACCACCGGCAAACTGCGCGCAATTCCCGTCCGGTTCCTGTTCAACGATCCGGACCTTAACCTGCGTGCGGAGTATTCGTGTTTTGACCGTGGTACCGGCCGCCCGGTATGCGTCGGAAACGGCGAAACTTGCCGGCGCGCCAGTGATTCGGGTATCGAGGAACTACCATGTCCGTCGCCGGACGGCTGTGCGTTTGGACAGGCGGCCAACTGCAAACCCTATGGCCGATTGAACGTCGTGATCGGTGACGAAGATGAGCTCGGCAGTTTCATCTTCAGAACCACGTCGTATAACAGCATCAGGACGCTCTCCGCGCGCCTGCATTACTTCAGTGCGGTATCAGGCAATCTCCTCGCGCGCCTACCACTGGAACTGAAGCTGCGTGGCAAGTCCACCACGCAGAGCTATCGCTCGGCCATTTACTACGTGGACATCGGCGTGCGGAGTGGCAGTACGATGGAAGACGCCATCCTTCACGCGCGTGAACTGGATGCACGGCGGAAAGCTGCTGGCTTCGATCAGGCAGCACTTGATTCGGCCGCGCGCGCCGGGTTCAGTAACGGCGCGTTCGAGGACAGCATCGAGGATAGCGCAGCAGTCGTCGATGAGTTCTATCCGGCGGAAGCTGGTAACGACGGCAGTCAGGCTGGCCCACCGGCCGCGCCCGTCAAGACCTCCAGCCTGAAAGGCCGGATGGACCAGCGGGCGGCACAGTTTGGTGGAGAGGCTGCGTGATCCGGGTCCGTCCAGCACTCGTGCTGGCCGTCGCGGCAACCGGAACAGCTGTCTGCATGTCGATACTCGCTGGCTGGCAACGCGGCGGATGGACAACCGAACGGCTCGTGTGGATTGCGACAGGCGTTGTACTGGTGGCGGGTGCACACCTGTTGCCCACGCTCTGCCGGTCGGCCCCGCTCGCTGTACGCAGCGTCGGTGCGGTACTGTGGCTGGGTTGCATGGTGGCGGCTTCATACGGACATGCGACGTTCTTCCTTCTGTCGCAGTCGCACGCAGGAATGCTGCGAGAGCAGTCAATACAGATCGGCAACACGCAGTCTTATCGCAGTCTCACAGCAGTCGTGGCGGACCAGGCGACGGTAACGGCCGAACTGGCCGTGGCGGAAAGCCGGCGCTGCAGCGGAGGTTGTCCGTCGCTGCAGGCACGTCGCGTTTCGCTGGCCGCGAGACGCAATGCACTCGAAGTCGAAGCGGCGGAGGTGCGGCGTCTACAGTCAGTCGCTGACAGTAACGCCGCGCGTCGCGCCGAGGCTTATGACGACCCGGTCGCAGCACGGCTGGCAGCGCTCTGCGCGATGGCGGTACCGAAGCTCGACTTGGTCGCCGGGCTGGGATTTGCCGCGATACTCGAAGGCGTCGCCTGCCTGCTTTGGTGGATCGCATTGCTGCCTATGGCTCGTCACGCCCCGATCACGACTGAAACAGATGTTGACTCTCGTGTTGGGTCCGGTGCCGAGCCGCAGCTTCCGGCCGAACCGGAAACCGAACTCGACAGACTGAACCGCGACATTGCTGCCGGACTCGTGCCCCCGACAGTCTCAGGCATTCGCAAACACCTCCGCTGCTCACAAACCAGGGCAGTTTCCCTACGACGGCAGCTCGACGACGCCACGACGTAGTCGCGCGCGCCCTGCGCCCGGTCCTTTTCTAATTACTTAAGCGATCATGCATCCGGTTGATTCCGGAGGCCTGTGCTCGCCCTCATTCTGGAGAAACTTCCGTGAAACAGACTTCTCGTCTCAAACCACTTTTCAATCCGGGGCGGCTACTCGTCGCGTCCGCTGCACTTGAGGCACTGCGTGCAAGTGGCATACCCGTCGTCAGCGTCTTGCTGCGACACGTTGCTGGCGATTGGGGAACCGTGTCAAACGAAGACTGCCAGCAGAACAACCTGTCAATCGCAACTGGCCTCCGCTTGATCTCGCTTTACGGTTTGCCGGACCAGACTCGCATTCTGGTGATCACCGAGTGGGATCGCTCGAACACGACCATCGAACGCCTTGAGGATGCCGTGCTCGCTCGCGACTCACGCCACAGTCGATCCGTGAATCGGTGCTATCCGTCGTGGCCTTCCTCCCGCTACGTGCATGAGGCGTACGCATGAGCCGCTATGCAAAAGGCGCGCGCTTTCCGATGGGACGCCCGGTCATCACGCCGGCCGCACAGGCCATACTCGATGAGGTCGACATATCGGGGGTCTTGCTGCTCGTCCGTCATATCCATGGCGATTGGGGTGATCTTTCGATCGAAGACCGGACCTCGAACGAGCTGGCGCTGCTAAGGGGCAAACGCCTGCTGTCGAGCTATGAGCTGCCCGGCGACAGGAAGGTCTGGATCATCACCGAAGCCGACCGTTCGGCCACGACGATCCTGTTACCTAACGACTACTGACCGGCATCAACGCTTCGCGAGTCGTCCAGCGAGCCGCTCAACGATCTCAACCACCATCGTGCGGTCGCTGCCGCCGAGCTTCGCCAGAAGCTGAGCGACGTGCTTCGCCTGATCGCTGGTGCGGCTGCTGGCTTCCGTCAGCAGGTCGGCCGCGTTGCATTCGAACAGGTCGGCCAGTTCCACTAGTCTCGCCACGGTAGGCATCACGATCCCGCGTTCCATACGCGAAACCGCCTCATTGCCGATTCCCAGCGCTTCGGCCACCTGTTCCTGCGTGAAGCCGCTTGCCACGCGATGTTTCGCGATCGCCCGGCCAATTACTACGGCGAGCTGTTCCTGATCGACTTGAGTCATGCACCCTCCATTCAACCTGAATGGTTGAGCCACGCCCCATTTAACGTAAGGACTTTTTGAGTTGAAACTAAACTTATAAAGATGAATGCCGTTATCTTTCCTGACAGACTCCCTTCGTCAACCACCTTAAAAGGAATTACACAGTGAAAAAAGAACAATGCAATACGAAGATCGCCAGACTCGCGCTTGGCGCGTCCATGTGCGCAGCGCTTGTCGCTTGCGGCGGAGGCGGCGGCAGTTCGACGTCCGCTGGCAGCGGCACCGCTTCGGTCAACACGGCAGGCACGGCGGCGATTGGCTCGCCGATCATCGGCGGGACAGTCGAGCTGAAATGCGCATCGGGCACGACGACTTCGACCACGACCGGTACGGACGGTAGCTGGAACGTCGCTCTCAAGGCCACGGATTACCCATGCGTCGCGCGCGTGACGGGCGGCACTGCGAATGGCGTGGCTCTGACATCGACGCTACATTCCGTTGCTGCGGCTCCCGGCACGGCCAATATCACACCGCTGACCGACATCATCGTCGGCGTGCTCGGCAAGCAGGACCCGGACGCCTGGTTCAACAGCGCAAAGAGCGGCGATCTAACCGGTACCATCACGACCGACAACCTGAACGGTGCGCTGGCGAAGCTAGTGACGGCCCTAGCTACCCTGCCGGGCAAGCCGACGCTGCCGGATGGATTCAACCCCCTCAGTACGAGCTTCAAGGCTCAGAAGGGGGATGTGGGCGACGGGCTGCTTGAAACTTATGGCGCTGCGCTGACGGCTTCCGGCCTGTCGCAGTCGGATGCCGCCACGAAGACAGCAAGCGGTCAGCCGCTGACCCAGACTGCTTATGTCGCAACGGCGTTCACCACGCCGGGCCTCACGTCAATTCAGATGGGCTCGTCCATCGATCTGGACGGTACGTTTGCTATTGCCATTGCCGATCCGAGTCGCGGACAGTTCGCCGCCAAGGCCGCAATCGATACCGATGGCAACGTGACCTCCTTTGCGGACGCTGGCCAATTCACCGCCGTCGTGAGTCGCCTGGGCAATCGGGTCGGCCAGTTGTGTACGGCAAATGGCGTCGGCGGTGTCGTAGCGGCGCAACCTGGCCAGTATGTGTACGTGTCCAGTGATCTCACGGAGGTCACGGACCTGACTGAGCTGAACGGGAAGACCTTCGACGAGTACGAGGACTGCACGCAGTCGGGCACGACAACTTTCGCGAACGGTACCGCGACGTTTACCGACAACCAAGGCAATCAAGACGCCCCGAATACCAATGTCGCTCAAGCGCTCACGGCGATCGGACTACCCGATACGGCTAACCATTCGGTTGAACATGCGAAGGTCTATAAGTACACCGACGCCACGTCCGGTGTCACAAAGTACGCCTATATCACTGTCAACAGCACGACCGGAACTGACGATCCGCTCACGTTCGACATTGATACCAAGTACGTAACCATCGGCCTGTCGCAGTAACCGTTCTTGCCGTGCCGCATCCGCCAGACGGATGTCGGCACATTTCCTTGGCGCAGGTGCGGGGCATTCCAGCCTGCTGCGCCTTTTTCCATCTGGCGGGCACTGCACAATCCATAAGCGATACACTGATCTCGATCCAACATCTTTTGCTTGTGAGAATGGAATCAATGTGCTTTGCATCAGCCGCCATCCTGAGCCTGGCGCAGACGGGCCGCAGTCATTCCGAAGTAGATATGATTAGGACGGCAAGACTGCTATGACGCCAAGCTGAAGGGCATAGGGAAGAAGCGCTCGTTAGTAACGACATGATGACCGAACGGCGCGGTCAGTGGGGACTACCGTCGACGTGAGTCATTCATCTAGCCAGCAGGAAGAGCGAATGCTGCGCCTCTACGGGCGCGCATTCATTGGCGAATCTGACTCAAGAAATCATTTTTTTTGGGCCGTGACCGTTTCCGGCGTGCACGCTGATAGCCCGGCGACGCAATCTGGCCCAGGAGCAGTCATTGGCAAACTTCCATGGAATGACTGCTCTAGGCTGGATTGAGCCCCCAAGTCGCGCGCGAACGACTTCAATCTGCCAATTTTGTTGAAAAACTTCGTGACCGTGCTTTTGAGCATGTTTTCGGGGGTGCTTCACCACTTCTCACGAGTGAGATCGTCGATCCTGCAGCGATCTAAGAGGTCGATTTTCTCTTGCAACACGTCGTGTTCGGAAGCTATCGAGTTTTTCAAAAGAGTATGCCGAGAACAGCCACGCCTCGAGTGGTTGCACAGCTCAGTATGGCAACAATTCGCTGCGCCGCTCAATGCATGTCCAAACAACGCCAGCAAGGTTGGTCAGCTTTTCACGAGGGAGCTTCCTGCCCATTCCCGCGAGGATAGACACCGAGATGCTACGCCCCCCAGCTTGGCCAATCTTTTGGCACCAACGCCGGCGGATCCATCCACGGCTCTTCGATGAGTGCCTCTTGGAACCAGTCCTCAGCGAAGTTGGCGTGTTCCGTGACGATGAGCTGGAAGCCGGGTACGAGTACCTTGGTGTAGTTCAACAGCGTCTCGAAGAGCCGCTTGGCTGCAGCCAAATCGACATCGACGGTTCGCACTCGCTTGGCATCGCCCGCGACCGACTCATAGGCAGTCTGCGAGGGGAAGTACACCTGCGTCGGCTGGTCCAGCATGAGGAACCGAGGAATCGGTACGTTGTTCTTCCAGGCGTAGTGGTGCAGCGCAAGCAAAGCGGAGATGTGATACGCCAGCCAGTTCGCGCCGCCACCGGTGCGAATCATGGGAACGGGGTTGCCGGGCCGCTGAACCACGACGGTGAGATTGCGCATATCCAGCCTAAACGGGAACTCTGAGAAGTAGGCTTTGAACTCGCGTACAAGCGCGCTCATCGTCGCCGAGATGTGCGTGATGACTGACTCCATCCGTGCGTCCGCGTCGTCGTCTGAGCCGGTCTGTTGAGTGAGTTGATCCAGCTTCGCCTGCAGCCGTTCGACCTTGAGCTTGAGAGTGCTGATCGTGTTGACGGGCGTGAGACTCTCCAGATAGAAGCTGACGCGTCCTTGTATCTTGGCAGCCTGGATGTTAGCGTCTTCTTGAGCCGCAGCCTTCTCTTCGGCGAGCACAGCAGCGTTGAGGTCGACCTCGATCCCGTAAATCTCTTCCCTCAGACGACTAGCCTTGTCGGTCAGTTGGGCTAGGTGCTGGTCTAGCCGGGGACGCGCCCCGCCAACGTTCTCGAGATCCTTGTCCAAGCTGGACAGCTCCTCCAGCAAGACTTGGGCGATCCCGTCCATGCGTGCGTCGGCCTCGCTGAGGAAGGGCCACTGCCAGGCCCCGCTAGGGGAGCGCGGCAGGGCGTTGATGGACTCCAGGCGCGAACGTTGCTCTTGCACCTCAGTCTCAAAGTCTGACGCGCCCTTGACGTACCGCTGCGCGGCAGCGATTTGGTCCTGAACCTGCCGTCGTTCCGCGCGCAGTCTCGAACGACGTGCCTGCAGCTTGGCCATCTCGCTGTCGGCTAGAAGGGGAATCTGGCCAGGTCGCCACGTCAACACCTCCCGGAGCGAGGCCACCAGATCGCTCTCGGCACCGTTTTCGCTCCACGCATTATTGCCAGCGGAGCTGCTGAACGGGATGCCTGCTGCCCGTGCCTCAGCCAGCAGCCCGAGGCCTCGCGTGTCCCGCGCGTCTTCCGTCTCCTGAGCCACCCGTAGCTCCCTTTGTGCAATCTTCAACTCGCGTTGCATTGCGCGCCGGTTAGCCTCTGCCTCCATGTCGCCCACATTGGCGATGCGGAACAGCACGGCGAAAGTATCGCGAATGGCCTGAGGAAGATGCTCTTCCGCCTGCCGGTAAAACAACAGATCTTTGCTAGCAACCAGTCCCTGCTTTTGGAACAAGTAGAAAGTCGTGTGTTTTACGTTGACTGAGTAACCCGTGCGGCTGCTCCGCTCTGGCACCGGCGTCTTGGCCTCCGGAATACCTAGAAGGGACGATAGAACCTCGTGGACAAGCTCATCACCGCCATTGTGCTTTAGCGCTTCGAAGTCGGGCGTTCGAATCTCTCTGCCGCGCAGGACCATCGCCAGTGAGCACTGGACCTTCCCTGGTTTGGGGTTGGGCTTGGCGACGAACACCTGTTCGTGCGGAAATTGGAACGTCACCGCGAACCAGGACACCGTCTCGCGGATGAACCCTTCCGCAATTTTGCAATTGTCTTCACCCATGCAGTATTCGACAATGTCCGATAGCGACGATTTGCCTGTCGAAGCTAGGCCCGTGATGATATTTAGCCCGTCGGGATTCAAAGGGAGGTCGCGCCTACGGCCGTCATGGCTGTAGATGTGGATTGATGCAATCTTCATGGTCGGATGGACAGGCTTGTGTAGATCGTCACGCGGTCATTGATCTGGCCGAAGTCTCGCCCCAGGACCGTGGCTGCGTTGCGGCACATCTCGGCATCGTCGGTGCCCAGTGCCTGAGGGGAGACTCTTCTAGGGATAAGGCGGATGCCCCCGTCATCGGAAACCTCTATGCAGCCCTTGCTGGCGAGTAAAGCGAATGCTTCGGTGGCGTACTGAACGAGCGACCTAGCCCGCTCAGCGAAGTCGACCAGTAGGTCGGGCTGGAGCGCAACGATCCGCAATACCGAGAGCTTCTTGCTGGCGAGAATTTGATCGCGTGCTGCCTGATGCAGACACAGCGGCAGGACGAGGAGCGTCAGCGAATAAGGCATCGGTTTTCCGGCGACCCGCTCGTATTCGCGAATTGCTGCGGCAAGGATCAGCGCGCAGAAAGCTGGGTTGAAGAGGTTTCGCTCTTCAAATGGGCGTATGGACCAATCAATCATGCTGGCATCTTCAAGGCGGCCTTCAGGTTCTCGAGGAACTTGGGGTGCCAGTGAACTCGCGGCTCAGGCTTCTCATCCGCTAGGATGTGGAGGCTCCCACGGCGTATGAAGTCCTCCGTGACTTGCTTCCGAATCTGAAGGCCCCTCGACTGGTTCTCTGCCCAGTCATACATCCGCCTGCCGGCCTCTTGAAGCTGTTCTTCGTTGTCCGTCTCACTAACCTTGACCCATGCCTTGGCACGCTTCCACTCCTCAACGAGGCGGCGTTCAAACTTCTTCATCTCTCCTCCGACCAGCACGTTCACCCTAGCCCAATGCGCACGCTGGGAGAACGCCCGGTAGAAGTCGAGAATGGCCAACTCGAGACTGTCCGTCGGCATGCCGATGGCACGCAACTGTTGGACGAATTGGCGCGGGTCCTTCAACGGGTCGATGCCCTCGGGCGGGTACTCATCCTCGAAGGTAATGGGGAGGCGTTCATCGTAGTACTCGCTGTTGATGCTGGCGAACTTCGCCCACACCTCCGCACCTGTGATGGGGTCCCGGTCGCCTTGAATGACTTCGATGGCCTGGCTCAACCACCAGCCCTCCATGCGCTCCCGCACATCCACGCGGAACTTTTGGGCAACGGACCGCATGAGAGGCTCGAAAGCTGAATCCAGCTCCTTGATGCGCAGAGAGCTGTCAGCAACCACGATGCGTTCAAAGAAATCGCGTTGCTCGTCACCAGACAACAAGGCGAGGGTAGCGTTCACCTGAGCACTGAGGTCGGTCTTCGAACCCTCGAGCTCAGCAATCAACTGCGAAGCAAAGTCTGCCGGCTTCGGCGCAGAGCCTTCCTGGAAGTACTTCAGCATCGAGCCTGGACCGACGCGTGCGGTCGTTGCCATGCAATACGAATGCTCGCAAGCGAGCTTGCCGTCTCTGACGTAGCGATCGAGCCAGATTCGGACTGACTTCCAGAAATCGATCGATAGCGTCCCGACAGTTTCTCCCGCCTGCTTGTGTTTCAGCGAGATGAGTGTCTTTCGGCCTTCGATGTCTCGGAGCTCGACATCATCGTCCGCCTCAATAAGGAGCGACTGGCCCTCGTCCTGCTTCATCAGATGCGCAAGCGCGAAGCGAATCTGGTAGACGTAACCCAATCCCTGCTCACCGGCAGCGTATTTGTCGGTTTTCGTTGCCACTTGTTCTCCGTGGTTTTATCCGCGACCATGCCTACAGTCGTCAAAAGGCGGTCAGCGTCATGCATCTTCTTTGCGGAACGTGGTTAGCTGAATATTACACGCTCAAGGCGACAAACAGTGTGAGACGGCAATGCGAGGAAAGCCGCAAGTTCACCGCGCACCCGTAAATGGGAGTAACCGCTGCATAGCAAACATCAGCGTCCGGCGCTTAAATGACTGAGCAGGTTCGATGACAGCCGATCGCGCTAATTTTTAAGTTTGCACGACGGCCATGAGTAGCGTAATGCGTATTCATAAGCTGACGGGTTTAATTGGACCGGCGTCGGCAAGTTGCCGTGTGTTTCAAAGCAGCGACTATTGGATCTTCCTTCGGAAGACGAGCAAGGACTCGGCAATTCGAGGTGCAGACAACTGACAATGGCCAAAAGTGGGCCGGTCGGCGTGTCTGCCTACTCGACCGCTTTGTTGGTGCTGGGCACATTGCCAGATCCGAGGAGTCAGGCTGTTTAGTCACTCCAGATCGATCTGGGGCCCGTAGGCGATGACGTCAATAAGTTTCAGAGCCTTTCGCGCGGCGGACTGTGCGGGAACGAGGTCGCCCTGGCGGTGAATTTGCACGAGCATGTCGCGGTCTTCAAGGTCTGTCGATGACTCGGCAAGCAGCCGCGTCCAGTAGCGCTTCGCTTCCAGGCTGTCCGACGCCATGACGGAATCAAAAGCCTGCGCCGCGATGAATTCGCCCTCGGATACTCGGCGGAGGATTGCATCCGCATCTGGCTCTGCTTGACGATTCGTGCCACGGCTGCGTTCGACAGCCGCAGCAAGCGCCTCTCTGCCGCGCTCCGCAGCCGCGAACGCCCCCTTGGCAAACTCGGCCAATGGCGCCGGCGGCTCGAGCGGCCGACGGTTACGGAGGGCATCCAGCGCCGCAAGCGTCGCGGCCTCTTGTTGTCGCAGTTGTGCACGGCGCGCGACCGCGAATGCTCGCCGCAGTTGCGCGACAAGCTGCCCCAGGTCGTCAGTCAGCGACGCAAGGAACCAGAACGGGCGAATGGTGCCCTGAACCGACAACGCTGTGATGATGAATGGCCACACGTCGTGAGCAGTGAGCTGCTGTCGGTTCAAGGCTTGGCTTAGTTGGGCAGGCCCCAGAACGCATAAGTCCAGCAAAAAGCTTTCAGGCGGCACGTCAAGATGCCCATCATTGAGGCGGCCATTGGCCGCTCCTACGTATGCTTCGAACTGCCCAAGCACATCGCCAAACGCCCGCCGAAGGTGATGCTGGGCGATTGGCATTGCATTTGGGTCCTGCTGCCGGACTGCAACGGGCAAGCCTTGCCCAGCGGCATTTAGGCGATGAAATCTGACAGGGGCTGCGCGCTCAAGAGTCTGCAGCAGGAGGTTGATGTCCTCGTGCGTGGGCGCAACTGCTGATCGATCAAAGGCATCCAACCATTCCGGCGCCACCTCGGGCACCTCGGGTAGGACAAGGAATAGCGATCTCAGTGCCGCACTTCGATCTCCAAGCGTCTCAGCCTCAGCGAATCGCCTCGCCAGTTCGTCTACTAGGACATCCCCGTCCACTTTGGCGTCAGGAGGCCGCGGCAACTGCTCCAGGTACGGGCGGATTCGGCTGGATTGCGCTAAGAGGTCGTAGAAAGCCAGCACTTTCTGCGCCTGTAGCATAGACACCGCCCGTGAAGGTCCAAGCCCAGCATGCAGGCCGGCCGCACGTTCACCGATGATAAGCACGAAGCCTTCTGTGGCTTTGTGCAGGCCCTCCCGGTGCGCGGCTGCGTCGGCCACCCCTACCGTGAGGAAGGAGGCTCTCGGCACGGGCGCCTTTAGCAGCGTTCGTACGTCCCTCAGGACCTCTCGAGCACTCTTGAAATGGTTGGGAGCAGACATAAGCGCCTCTTCCCCAAGCACTTGCACCAGTATCGCAGACAGGGCTTGTTCTGCTGCCGCACCAATGAGCCCAGCCGGAGCCGCGAACTGGGCGGACGCCACTCGAAGGTCGTGACGAACAGGCATGCCAAGACCCAAAAAGGCCAAGTTCAACGCCTCTTGACTGGCTTCGAGCAGTCGCACGCTACTTGTTCGGAGGTATTGCGGCATTGACGGGTGTGTTTTACAAGGATTGTCGAATCGTACGCTATTCAAGATCGACGATCGCTACCGTTTGGTCGCTTGGCGTGCGTGGCGGAGGACCGCCGAAGCACAGACAGCGGGTCAACGAACAAATCTGACCGAAATGTCGAAAGCCACCAACACCAGCGTTACGGTGGACAAAGCTAAACCGCCGTATAGCACCTTCCTGATCGCACTGCCCTGCCCATAAACCGAAACCAGCGACGTCTCGATGGCCGAAAACCGCGCTTCAGCAAGGCTCTGATTTTTCTGCTGTTTCTGTTCAAGCCGATCGATTTGCAGGCCTGTGCATTGCGTGAGGCCGACGTAGCGCGCTTCGAGCCGGCTCATCTGCTCGGCAAGCTGGATCGCCTGACCGACACTCGCCTTGCGCGCTTCATCGAGTGCCGCGTTCAGCGCCTGATGTTCCTGCGCAATAAGGCGTTGCGTCTCGCTAAGCGCACGCTGCTCGTCGTTCAGCGAAGTCAGCCCCGGCGACAATTTTGAAGCGATGGCGGCCGGCCCCTGCTCTATTGTCGCCAAGGCTTTGCCGCTGAACTCATCGAGCTTGTCGTCGACATCTTCCGCAAACCTTTCCTGGTTCTGCCCGATCTTGTCGATTTTTTGCGCAAGGTTGTCGGTGGCCACTCTGGTCGCCTTGTTGATGGTAAAGCCGAGGCCTCCCAACGCGCTGTCCAGCTTTTCGATCAATGGCTTGTTGATCATGGTCGCGAGCAACTCGCGCAAGTCCGCCTCGGCGGCAATGGTTTCATCGTCCCGTGTATTCAATCGTTGACCCCATTCATCATTTTTTCGTATTCCGGCTCGATCAGATGTCTGAACGCTAGAAGATAGAATTGCCTCGCCGCATTGGTTTCGTTGCGAAAGCGCCGCTCGACCGCGCTCAGTCCATCGAGGTGCGCCTGCTTCATGTGCGAGCGAAAGCGGTTTCCGTGTTCGATGCTGTGCTTCATCCGCTGTTCGAATGCTTCGCCGGCGAGGCGCACGCCTTCAAGTTCCACCTGTTTTTCATCGAGCGACGCCCGTAGGGAATCGCATTGGAAGTCGAGAGCGGCCTGGTTTCTGGCAAGCCTAGCGGCTTCTTTGCGTGCTTCTGCGCGCTCGCTTTCCCACTGCGCGACGACCGATTTTCTGGCCGCGCTGATATAACTTCCCCGCGCCAGCTCAATCGTCTTTTCCAGGAACGCAAAGTCCTTCTCGAAGCCTGACAGTCCTGGGATATACCCGATCCAATAACCGTTCAGCCGGTCGATGTAGTCAGTGACACCTCTCAATGACGGAGCATTGCCGAGGGAGGGCCATTGATCGGCCACTTCGCTCTCTTCGTCGGCGTGATCCTGCCTCGCCGGTTCCACGGCCACGGCTGGTTCTTGTTGCCCATACGGGAAATTGCCCCACAGTTTCTGCAACTCACAGTAGCATCTTTGCGCTTCCGCGACGAGTTCTGAAGCAGTCCGTTCAGAAGGTCTCGATGGTACGCTTTCGGAACCTCCAAAGGCTCGCTTCAAAACCGCGTCCAAAGAGTTTCCCGTCAGGTGGTCTGTGAGGTGTGCATCTATATCGGCCAGCTTGTCGGCGCGTTCTTTCGCGGACCGTCTCGCTGCTTCGTAGGTGCACAACTGATCATTGTATTCACGGATCGCCTCGCTCAATTGCTCAATGATCGCGTCATTTCGCTCTCTGAAGGCGCGTATCTTTCCGTCCGCGATCTTCTGTAGATCGAACACCATCTGCATGCGGGAGTAACGGTTCGCGGCCTTGCTGATACCTTCGATAAAATCCGCTCGCAATTCCTTCACTACCTGTTGCGCCCGTTCGAAATAATCTTCACGCGCGCGCTTCAGATCGTTCCACGACGCGCCGAACTCCAGCGGATAAATAAATTGCTGCAACTCAGGCGGCAGTGGATAGTCGTGAGTCTTCAACTGTTTCATCAGACGCGCCTTGACCTCATCGGCGCTTCGATGGCCTTCGCCGAACCATTCGCGGAAACTGGCCGACGAGAACGAATATGTGCAGACAATCCGGAATCGCCGTGGGTAAATCGCCCAGTCCTGCAGCTCGGGCAATTGGAGCGCGACAGGATTGATGAAACCCAGATCGTCGGCCCGTCCGACGAGCACGATCAGATCGGCGAACGGCACGTATTGCTGTGCGACCCGTCTAACGTACTCGACCTCGTTCTGGTTGGTGGCATTCAGCCCCGGCAGATCGAGCAGCCGTATGTCGAGTTTTAGCGCGTCAGCCTGATCGGAGAAGAACTGGCGTGGCACATAGACGTCGAGTACGTCCGGAATCTCCCGGCGGCCCGCTTCCACATCGGCGCGCACGCGACCAAAAAAGGATTCGACGTCGTCGTCCCTCAGCCCCAGCTCCGCGTCACCGATACGCCAAAATTCGTCGTCGGACTTGCGATAACGCAACGCGGTGGCGGTCGACGATTTGCCGACTGAGCGGCCGCCCCGCAGCACACGACTCACGGCAGGCAGATGCTCGTCAGCGATGCCGAGCATGTCTAGGATGAGCGTGGTTTTGCCCACCTGAGTCGAACCGTACAACGCGACCGTCACCTGGTCGGAGCGTTGGTAGTCTGCCTTCAATTCGGCATCGATATTCTCGACGAAACTCGAATAAGCGTCATACGCCCAAGTATGACGATCCCTATGCAGATCACACCAGAACTTGTCGATCACGCACGTCGCCCATCAGGTTCAATCGTGCGCGTTCGACAGCGGCGAGGCCGCGCAGCAAGGTGTCTTTGTAGCCGAGAGAAACGTCGAGCCGGTAGGCCGCTCCGAGGGAGCGTTGCATCCTTTCGAGCACCGACTCCATCACTTCGTCGAAGACCTCGAGTTGCAGATCCACGTGCGCGCTGGCCAGTTGATCCATGACGGTGTTGATGTAGCCACGCTTGGCCGCATCGTACTGATGGATCTCTTTGACACCGCGATAGGCGAGGAAGCCTCCGGCCACCACGCCGGAGGCCACCAGCGACAGCATCGCGCCGACCCCGGCCGGAGCGGCCACGACGCCGAAGATCGCATTGAACAGGCTCGGGATGGTGTCGATGCTGCCGTCGATCGCGACGTCGACCGCCAGAATGCAGGCCACAGTACGCAGCACGTTCTTCATCGTGTCATTGAAATCGTGCCCGGTCACGATGTTTTGCGCGTCCTTGCCGAACGCTTCAACGCTCGCGTAGGTGCTACCCGTATTCGTCAGCAGCATACCCTGGCTGATGCGGATGAACTCCATGGTCACGGCCGGGATTAGCGCCACGAGGCGCTGCAGCGCTTCAGGGTTTCCAGGCTGCACGGCGCTGCCGTCGTCTTGCTCGGTCGACACAGACGGCGCCGCGAGCAGCCGCTTCAGCTCGGTGAGTACGACCGGGTCGGCGAGAATCGATGTCGGTGCGTTCGAATGGTCGGAGTCGTATCCGAGCATGACGGGTAGCGTCGTGCCCGCCTTCGTGTCGACCTTTTCCGGCGCCGCGATTTTCAGATGCGAGCCGGATAATTTCGACAGAACCTCGAAATTAGTTTCCAGCGGGCTCCTGGAGCCTTTCCCGTCATCAACCTTGATCCAGCAATCAACAATACGGTCGATATGTGCTTTTTCCCGTTCACCGGAGCGCAACTGGAAAAACTCTTTCGTGTGGCGCAACTTGTTTTTAAAACCGACCTCTTCCTCGGTATAGCGCTCGTCCGCTATCTTGCGGGCGCGCGCGGCATAGCCACGGATCTGTCGGCGCAATTCCTTTTCATAGCCGCGCCGATACTTCGCGACGGCGTCGGAAAACTTGTCGACGATCTCCGCGCGCTGCCGTTCGCCGACGCTGTTGCCTGCGTCGTGGCTCGTTATTGCATCGTTTAGCGCGCCCTGGATTCTCGGCAGATCGCTGTCGAGCAGATCCAACATGTCCTTGATCCGTGCCTCGGCCGAATCGGTCGCATTGATCGCATAAAGGTTCATCGCCTCGATCAACGATTGCGACCATGCCGCCACGTAATCTGGATCGTCGACGCCGGAACAAATGATCCGGTTGTGTTCGTTGGCCGGCACATTGAAGACATCGGCGACGCGCGCTTCGAGTTCGGCGCGCTTAGCCACGTCGACCGACTCGGTTTTGCTCACCACAATCACCGGCTTGCGTGTAGCCAGATAGGACGATGCCAGGTCCTCGAGGATGACCGTCTGGCTACTTTCGGCCAGCCGTACCGGGTCGGTTACGAGAATCGTACCGAGCGACATGTTCAGCGTGCGGCGCATCAACTGCTGCCAAGCCGAGTTGTGCTGGTTTTCGATTTCATAGCCGGGTAGCAGCACGAAACCCACATTACTGCCACTAAAGAACTTGCGCGGCACGTAGAGCTTGGGCAGCAGATCACAACTGGTTTCGCTCCAGCTGGTGGTCAGGTCCCTGAAATCCTTCGCTTCGAGTCGTTTCTCCACAACCTCGCCGTTTTCGACGCTTTGGACCGCCCCGTACGGCGCGTCTATCGAATCGTCTTCGATGATGAAAACGGGAACACGCTCGCCGCGCCCTTGGTCGTCGAATAGCCAGTCTTTACCGAGGTTGTACAGCTCGCGCATCAGGCGCGTTTTGCCGGCGCTCTGGCTGCCAGTCACCGCGATGTAGTAGCGGTCACTGAGCTCGCGTGCAATGCGCAGCTTGCGCAGCACGTCGATAATGGCATTGGCGGAATCATGCGTGTCTCTGATGCCGTGACCCGCTCGCAAGACGCGGGTCAATGCCTGCTCTACCTGACCGATAAGGTTCGAGTTGAATGCCATGTTATATCCCTGTCGTGTCGCATTTTCGCTACGATGCATTATTCACGCGCTTCGAGACAAATCGTGTCCCGTCGTCATCTCGCACCGCTGATAGTTCGCTCTCTCGCATCATGCTATCGGCAGACAACAGGAAAACCTGAGGTTTTCTTTCCGGGAGGAAACGTCTGGCGTCTCGTCATTTCGTATCGGACATGGTTTGACTCGACGCTCCGGCACACTGTGAATCCTGACAACGACCGGGGATGTTTTACGCACATGGCTAAACCGACCAGCACGAGCGGCATAGACGCCACGCAAACCGATCGAAATTTACGCAGTAACGGGCCGGCGCTGTGCCTTGCGTTGCGTTGCGTTGCGTTGCGTTGCGGCTTTGGGGATACGAAGAGTCGGAGGTTCAATCGTGGATCGACGAGCTGCACGCACTGCATAGCGCCGCAAGGTGGTGGATCTCGCGGGAGAGAACGGCGCACGGCGCGGACTTGGTCGTGCACCTCGTCAAGCCATCGCGCATGCGAGGCGGCGCGTTCTGCTGGAATTGCGCAGGGGCCAACTACGCGCTAGCGCAATCGCCGGCACGCGCGATTGAAATGGTCGTGTTCGAAGGCCTAGAGGATCAATTGCCGAGCGTGCGCGTCGGTCATTGGGCGGCCGCCGGCGCATTGTCGCCGCAGGCCGCGCTCGCCCGTCTCGGCCACCTGGTCGCGGCGGCCTCGACGTTTCGCTCCGGCCGGCGTGCTGTCGTGCGGCGCAACCTGCTCTGCATGATCACGCGGCAACTCGATGCAGCGTAATGCGCGCATTAGCTCGCACTCTCAAGCAACAATTTCGCGGCCCGTTCCGACATCACGACTATCAGCTTCATCGTCGCGCGCGTCGCGCCGACGAAAAGGCGCCGGAACGCAGCGTCGTCAAACCGCTCGAAGTCGACCTCGGTCAGGATCACACACGGCGCACTCTGTCCTTTGAAGCGATAGACGGTCTCCACCAGAATGTCGCCCCCGCGGTAAATGGGCGCGCCGTGTCCGTCGTACGAACCTGTGAAGCTGCGCAAGGCGTGAGCGCCGAGCCGATCGAGCACGGCCAGCGGCGATTTGTCCCGACCATTGAAGCTGAGCAGCGCGATATCCGTAGGAGCAAAGCCCGCGGATATGGCCTGATCGAGCGCGTCGCTTGTCGCCTGCGTCGCGCTGCCGTCGGCATGCGCGATCAGCGTGACGTCAGACTCGGTAAACGGCCCCGCCGCTTCGATCGCCATGGGGGCACCCGCCAGCATGCCGAGAAAACGCACCACGTCGTGCGGGCTGCGATGATTGGCCATCGCGCGCACTTCGACCCAGCCCGGCAATTCGACGCTCTTACGCAAATACAGGTTCTGCATCGGATCTTCGAGCCACCAGAAGCGACCGTTCTTGCGCAACAGCCGCTCTATCGGCGGCACCCATTCCTGACGGAAGTCCTGGCCTTCGTCGACGATCACCGTATCGAAGCACTCGGCCTCCTCCGGCTGCGAGGCCATCAAGCCGTGCTCGAGCGTAGCGAAGACGCTCTCGTCGGTGAAGTCGATCGCGTGCCCCATACGAGCAGCCGCCTGCTGACAAAGCTGGGGGTACGTGAGCACCGTCGAACCGGCTGGCGCGATGCGCCGAAGATGATCCGCAAGCGGCCGATTGAAGCAAAGATAGAGCGCACGCACGGCCAGTTGTGTTTTGCCCGACCCCGCCGTGCCTACCACTCGCAACCTGAACGGCTGAAACTCGATCGAACGCGCCCAAGTGGCGAGTCCGCCCGAGACGCGCGTTACGAGTTTGGTGACTTCGCCGATCATCGCTCGCACATCCGGCGTCAGCGACAGTTCGTCGGCAAGAAAGGCATGCAGGCGGTTACAACATGGCAGCGGCGGCTCGCCAGCTGGCAAGATGGTCTCGATGATCGCGACGAGCTGGTCGCCGCGCGCGGCATCGACGATCCGCGCGGGATTGACACCGGAGATCGCCGGCCATTCTACCCGGTAGTCTGGGCAGTACAACATCTCCTCAAGCTTGTAGTTCCGCGCGCCGAATGCCGCCTGGAAACGACCATGCATGCCGGCGATGGTTCACGCGATCTGCGCGGACACGCTCTTGTTCTTGCCCGCATAGAGTTTGGCGAGACCATCGGGCGTCTCTTCTAGGCGGCCCGACTTCTGTTCGATTACAAGCACGCGGCCGGCGGGGCTAACTACCACGAAGTCGGCCTCGCCGAAAATCGAAAAGCCTTTGTTCAATTGCGTCCAGTGAACGCCGTGATAGACGATGTACGAATCGGGCAAATCGCGTTGCAGAATGCCGAGCGTTTCGATTTCACGCTGCGCGCCACCCCGCACCAACGGGTCGTTCCAGCTGGCGGGAAATATCTGAGCCATGCTTCCTTCTCGCGCGGCGCTTACTTGCCGTAGATGGTCGCCAGCTTGCCAGCTTCTTCGGCAAGCTCGGCACGTAGGCTCGCGGGTCCGATCACCTCGACATTTGGCCCGAACGAGCGCAGCCACCAGCGCAGGCGCTGGCTTAGCAACACGGTTCCCTGAACGTGCAGCGCGTCGCCTCGGCGCGTGCTTTGCTGGTCCTTCGACATAGGCGCTTCCAGCAGATGTTCGCCCGCTCCGCCGACGAACTTCAGTTCAAGCGGCATCTCCTTCTCGACCATGAAATCGAAGCTGCGTTGCTGTTTCACGTACGAGTCGAGCGAAAAGGAGGCAGGATATTCAAACGATTCGAGCATGGCCTCCGCTCGCGTCATGCGATCCAGCCGATACATTGTAGGTTTGGCCTTACCTTCCATACCCGCCACGAGATATACGAGACCACCTACTTCGACAAGCCCGAACGGCAACACGACCTTCGCGCGATCATTATCGACGTTGTGACGCGGCCGGTAGACGATCTCCAGCTTGAGTTCCTCGAATAGCGATCTCGATACCGTGGCGAACAGTTCGCGGTCGATCGCGGGATAGTGCAGAGCGAAGCCGCCGCTCTCCACCGCGACCTTACCTGTCCAACGGGAGTATTTGCGCTCGGTTTGGTTGTTGCTACGTCGAAGTTGCGTGTCCGCCATGTCGAACAGCGACGAAAGCGACTCCACCACCATTTCCGGGATCTGCCGGGACGAAAAGCGCTTGAGCGTCTGCAATGCCAGCGCTTCGTCGAAATTCATGGTGCCACTGCCTTTGAGCACAATGCCGGCCGCCCCTGCTTTCTTGCGCCACATGGTCGAGGTTCCGCGCTGCTCCGACTCGACGAGATCACGCTCTTGGAGCCTAGTTAGACGCCGGTGGATCGTCTTCGACGACGGCATGTTCTGTACGCTTCGGCTCAGCCGCTCATAGATATCGGTGGTGCTCAGGTAGTCGCTTTGAGTGGCCGCGTCGGGAAGCACGTGCATGATTTCGCGGTCGATGTCGAACATTGAACGATGAGGTCGCGTGGAGGGAAGATCTCGGGTCTATCGGCAGTTCTTCTGGTTTTCTTGAGTCCGTCTGGCGGGCCGGACCGGTGCCCTGCCTCGCGACACTTGACCGGGCACCGGACCATCCCGCCCCCTGCGCTACCGAGGATCGAGATCTTGGCCGTCTCGTCCGACGCCGAGTCGATTGCGGAAATATTCGAAGCCATCGCCGTAGAACCGATGGAATAGCTCCGTCGGCCAGTTCCTTTCGTCAAGCAAACCAAAGTGTCGGCCAACACTCCGGCCAACCGACAACAGTGTGTTAGCCGACTGCTCCGTGCCCGCAAACTGCTTTCTGATAAGGCGCGCGTTAGACGATTCCGCTGCCGACGCTATCAGTCGGCAGTAGCCCGCGAGACCAGCATCGACGAAGCAAACCTGTTCGCGCTCGTCTCCTGCAACGAATTCGAGCTCACCGTAGGTCAAGACGTCCAACCCTTTTGTACCGCCGTGTTCGATCGCCTGAACCTCCTCCAGCGAACGGTCGACAAGGTTGAGCTCGGTCTCCCGCAAAGGATAGCGATAGCTCGAAAACGAAGTCCTAAAACTAGAGTACCCATCGGCCTGCGGTGACTTTTCCAGCCAATGCTTGAGACTCGCCAGACCGGGATCCGTAGGCAAGGTCTCGCGGAATTCACGATACGCCCTCAACACCGTCGAAAAAGTATGCCCGGCGGGCACCCAGTTCAGACTCGCCCGTGGATTAGGAGCGGCGTTACGTGCGGTGGCACCGACGAGAACTTCCTCGCCGCTTTCTACCAGACTCCGTAGGTCGTACCCGACCATGAAAAGCGCTGCCTCAAACGCATGGCAACGCACCGCGCTATGGCTCACAGTTTCACTGGCAGCTTCGGCGGTGAATAACTGCGTCCGTTCGACCACCGCGCGAATGATCCAGCCCGCGCTCAGTTGCCAACGCGCCCACACCTCGCGCTTGATCGCTGGCGTATGGAACTGCGGCGACGCCTTAAAACCCAGCTCGCCGGGGTCGCGAATCTGCCGGCCACGCGGCTGCCCAGATGGAAAGCCCAGCCAGTCGTGCTGAACGCCGTGGCCCGCGGTATCGTGCCTGAACAGCTCGTAAAGCATCGCCAATGCTGCGCCGACGCGACTGTCGTAGATCGGCGAACCCGTCGTGTCGAGCAGCGAGTGAATCTTGGTCAAGCCGGAGTCGAAGCGTTGCACATTGCCCGCGTGCAGCGCTTCGAGAGTCTGTTCGCCGTCGAGCGCGAAGAGCGGCGCAAGCTCTTTCAGATACGCGCACCACGCGTTCTGCCGAACCTTCGACTCGATAAAGGGAATGGCACCGCGCACGCCGCCCCAGCGCAGCACCTCACGCGCGGCGGCGCCCGCCGCAAGTTCGTTGCCGTCCGCCACGCTCTCGCGCAACCACGTGCTTAATCGTTCGAGCGACGCGCGCGTCGTTGCCCAATCATCGGACTCGACCAGCCTGCCGGTGCGTGGATCGCACCACTGGGCGCGCCAACAGTAGTGCGCCAGCACCGCTTCGATACCCCACACCGACGTGTCGATTCCGCCCGGAACAAACTTGCTGCTCGCAAAGCGCAAGCGCACGGGTAGCGTCGGCAACCGCTCAACGAGCCACGCCACGAAAGCCGCCGCGCCGGGTTGTGCAAGAAACGAATTACGGTCCATCAATCCATGCTCCTTTGCGCGAAGTCTACAGAACATCGCCAGCTTCACGATCCACACACGTAAAATATCGCTCTCACTGTGTCCGCGCATCGAGCGCTAAGAGCGTCGCGAGCGCGCCGCCGAGAATGCCAACGCCCTTAACCGGATCTATTTGCGGCTCGCGTGCGTTGATGCGGATGACACGTGGCCCATGTCGCTCGCTGAACCGGCGGATGGTCGACAAGGTAGTGCCCGCACCGATCTCAACGATCACCGGGCGCACAACCGACGCAAGCCACGATTGCAGACGCGCTTCCTGCTGATCCGTGCGCCTCGCCAGCCAGCCGTAGTCGCCGAACATAAGGACATTGGGACGCGCGAGTGCACCGCATTGCGGACAACGCGGCAATGCGCCTACAAGACGGCACGCCTCCTCGTCGATCCACGGCTCGAAGCCGGCGGCGGGCCAGATTCGCGAGCAGCACGGCACCATGCACTGCATGTGATGAATCGTGCCGTGGCATTCCACGACACGGTCCTCGGCGAAACCCGCTCGCTGAAATTGACCGTCGACGTTGCTGGTGTAGACAAAGGCACCGCGTGGAATACGTTCGCCCCAGCGTTTGAGAATGGCGAAGCCGGCGTGCGGCTCGATCTCGCGATACAGCTTCAGACGATGACCGTAAAACCCCCATGCAAGCGTAGGGTCGTCATGGAATGACGCGGGATTGGCCATCGATTCGAAGCCGATCCGCGCGGCCCCGAGCGCGGGATAAGCACGCCATAGCCCTTCATTGCCGCGAAAGTCAGGCAGCCCCGAATCCACGCCCATACCCGCGCCGGCTGTCACGAGCAAGCCGTCCGCATCGCGCAGCCAAGTCACGGCCTGCTCTATTGCCTGCTGTTGTTCCATAAGCTTCTGCCCTCGTCTAAATGTGCGCGTATAGCGTGCTGCCGCCTATCGATGAGTCAGGCGGTGCAATGCCGTTCTACGGCTTTCCGCGGGAGCCGCCCTTGAGACGGCGCGAGATCAGCTCGGTCAATTCTGCCAATGCTGCAGCACCATCAAGCAAGCCCGGCCTGGTTCGCTCGACGTCTTCGCTGCCGCATGCCGAGCATTCGCTAGGCAGCATCACGACATCGCTGTGCTGCGGATACACATGACGCCACCCGCACGAGCGGCACGTCAGTTTGATTGGAGAAATGGGAACGGGCATGACAGGAGCACAATGGAAGGAAGATGCGACATTGGGCGCGGCGAATCACGCCGCGCGCGACACGGCGTCGTACGCCGCGTTGTAGGCATCGCGGCGCACCTTTTCGATATACTTACCGAGCGCAATCGTCGACAGAATTCCAGTAGCAAAGACTATTGCAAAGGCCGCGAGGTTCTCAAGTGGTGAATTGGTGTTCAGCATATCGGTCTGTTCTCGGTTGGCTCGGCGCGTAGACGTCGCCGCATGTCGCTCATATCGCCTTGTGCCGCTTCCTCCGGCCAATTTGCCGGCTGGGCATGTTCAACTGACTTCTGGCAACCAGTTTGCATGATGCCTTGGACAAAACATGTCCCAAATGCGGTGAAATAGAGTTGGGTAGTCTTCCAAGCCATCCTTGACAATCCCGGTCATCGGCTATGAACGCCTCTCATAGCGCTACGCCGCTTCTCGAAAATCCCCGCGTGCTCTCATTCGACGCCTTCCCGCCATGAGTGATCGATCAAACTTCCACGAGCTATTGAACGGCGAGTTTCGCTGGCGGCGCCGTGGAGATCTGCCATTCATTCGGTCGACGCGGCAACAGGACAACGCCTGTATGGAGTCACATCTGCACAGCCGCTTGGTCATGGTGATGACCAGCTACAGGAAGGCGGCGGACCTGACGGTCGAACGAGCAACCGCTGACTGATCCAACCGCTCCCGCGCCTACAGCGACAAATCGACCTTGAACCAACGCGCTAGCTCTTCCGGCAAGCAGGGAGGGGGCGTCTCGAGCGTCAAATCCTGATCGATCACGGCTTCGAGCACGTCGCCCTGCTCCTTCTCGTTCAGTTCCTCTTCGTCCATCGCATCCACGGCGAAATCCGGCTTTCCGAGCAGCACCTCGAAACGCTGCGCGCGCGCCAACAGCACGCTGAACTGAAAACGCTCATAACTCTGCTGCTGGAAAGGTATCCCAACCTGCACGAGTCCCGAACCTGGTTGATCGGTCCTGCTTGCTTCCGCGAGACTGCCCACACGATCGACGCGACCGATGCGCTGTTCGAGACGCGCAGGGTTCCACGGCAGATCGTGATGGATTACTTCGGCACATTCGCGGTGCAGATCGATGCCCTCCGAGCCGATCGACGTGCAGATCAGAATGTCCGGCGCCAACGGCGAATTGAAGGCCGCACATAGAACGATGCGGCCGTCGTGTTTCATCGATCCGTCGAGCGTGCGCACCGCGTAATCGTCGTCCGCGTTAGCGTCGTTACTCACTTCATCATCATGCTTCACGCCAACGCGGCTTCGCTGTAGGTTGACCCCGCGCCACAAGCTGCGGCGGCGCGTGTTGGTGTGGTCGTCGGTATTCATGGAGCCGTTCGCTTCGCACAGATTCGACAGGAAACGCACCATACGCCGCCACATCGATTCACCCATGCCGCGTGGCGCACGCACCCCGTCATACACTGCGCGGATAATCTTCGCCATGCTTGGGTCGTCCGGCGTGTTCGCGAGCAAAGGGCCGAGATACGTACGGAACAGGTCCGGCCGCAACAGCACCTTGCGCAGCCCCTTCTGAAGATCCAGCACCGTGTCAAAAAAGCCTGGCGCAACGAGGCTCTTGTCGATCCCATCATCCACGAGCAGGCTCGCTTCCGATTCCACCAGCGCCCAAAGATTTTCAGCGAACGAACCAGTGTCGTCTCCGTCCCATAGATTCAGCGGACACTCGAAGAATGTTTTCGCATGACGGTTCACCAGTTCCTGAACGTTTTCCGCAGATTCAGTACTTACGCCTTCCGCAGCGAGGAACGATGTGGTGAGCCAGCGTTGGTTATCGTCATCCGACATCGCCATTTCGCGCAGCAGTTTGAACAGCTCTATCGCGGGCGTTCTAACGCGTCGTGTGCGGCCAAGTTGATTCAGCAGCCACAGATCGAGCAGACGGAACACTCGCCGCTCGGTCACGCTCACGCGGCTGCGTGACAGGCAGTCGAGTGCAAATGCGACCGCCTTGGGGCGCCATTCGATTAGCAGATTCTCCATCTGGCTCGCCTCGAGTTGCGAGGCTCTCGCGAAGATGCGCGCCAGCGGCAAGTCCACGAACGCAGCCTCCTCGAGCATATTCTTGCGCTTCGCGCGCAAGTCGAGTTCTGTGGCTTCAGTCGGATTGATGCGCGACTGCAGCATCGAACCGATTTCGTTGAGCGTTTCCACGCGCTCACAGAAGATCAACGTCTTGCGGCCATTCTGATAGTTGGTCAAAGCCCGGGCCACGGTCGCGCGAACTTTCGGGTGTTCGCTCGTGCTGAGCACACGCTGGAACATCGCCATGTACTTCGTCGTCTCAGCGCCAAAGACACGCCTCTGCTGGGCCTTCACGGCCGCGCTGCTTTCGAACGCCTTCACGCTAGACGTTAGCCCGCTCATCAGACGCGCATTGGCCACATCGCGCTTGCCGTCCGCCGCGCGGGTCTGCTGATCGAGCCGCATCGCCAAAAAATGAATGAATGCATCGCTGTCGCGCGACATGCCTTCCACGTCGTACAGCATCGTGCGCTGTGTCGCCGGACCGGCGTCGAAGTCTCGGCCAGCATGAAAAGAGCGATGTCCGCGCGGCTTCAGATGGCGAATCACAATCCTGCGCTGCAAGGCCGAGAGTTCATCCACGGCCTTGCGATAGGCCACGGCGGCATGGCTGAAAGCGCGCAACGCCGGACGCGTGCCCGGGTCAGCGATCAGATCGGCAAGCACCTCTTCGACAGCGGCGGGGCTCGCGGCCTCGCACAGTGCATTCAGGCGGGCCGCACTTTCGTCGTCGCTGGCGAGTGCGTCCCACGCTTTCTGAAAGATTTTGTTAGCGCTCAGGCATGTGGCGACGACGCCGTTCACGCGATAAATATCATCCAGTACGCGATGCGTTGCACCGTTCCTGTCCGTCGCGAAGTCGAACACGGTACGCATTTCGCGCTCTTCGAGTTGGAAAGGTGTGGCTGAAAGCAGCAGCTTGTTGGAGATCGATGGTGAGAAAGTTTTGCTGAATGCCTTCGCGCCGTGTTTGCCACCCTTCCAGTTGTGTACTTCGTCCACCACGGCCAGTTCGATTCCGGACTCGCGCAGCTTCTGCTGAACAACCGCGTTCATCAGATCCTTGAAGAAGTCCCTGATCGAATTGTCGTCCGCCCCGGCACGCAATGACAACCAACGTGCCTTGAGATCCGGATCGTCGTCGCGCGCCTTGATGACACAATCGTAGGTGCGATACAGATCGCTTGACGCTAGCTCCTTAAGCGACTCCTTGGTGGCGTTGGGCAGCAGGATGTTGGTCTTGCGGAGCGAACGCAGCAGCGCATCACGAGTGGGCGCGTGCAGGCCCGTCACCAGCACACCAAGCACGAAGGTGCTGAAGCGCCGCGTATCGGCCTGGTCGGTTCGCGGCCGGTCGAGCGACGACATGCCCAGAATCAGCACATTGGGCAAGTACCGTTCCTGCTTGGCCGCGAACGCCTTGAATCCGTCCTTGAACCAGTTGCAGGAATCCTGGCTGTCGTCCGTGCGGAGCGCGGCGAGATGCGCGCGCATAGCCTGATCCTGCGTGGCCTTCAGTTCGTCGAGGTAACTGAACCAACCGGTCTGCGAATATTCGGAGGCGAATTCCAGCGCCTTCTTCGAGCTTTCATCGAAGCCCTCCAGGCGCTTGAACGCGCTACGCCGGGACAGGTACTTATTCCGGCACGCCCACTCGTAGACCGATTGCAAAATGCAGCACGTCGTTTCCTCCGAGATACGGCTGATGATAGTGTTCTTGTAAGCGTGAAGACACGCGATCAGTTCCCAGTAACTATGCACGACGAGCGGACGCAACGTACGCTTGCGCGCTCGATCCTGCCCGTTCACATAGAACGCCGAAAAGCTGCGTAACTCTTGCTCCCACTTCGCGCGTAGCACCGCGCTCGACGGTGTGATCAGCAACGCGCGCGCATCAGCGCGGCTGGCGCCCAGCAGCCGCGCGGCGATCACGCCCATCGCGACGTACGTCTTGCCCATGCCCACCTCGTCGGCGAGCAACTGCGTGTCGAAGCCTTTCTCGAAGCGGGTGAGAAACTCTCGCGCCGTGTTGCGCTGGCGGTCCCAATCCTTTTGGAAGCTCGGGCGTTCGGCCTCCGCGCGAATAACCGTATCGAATCGTTGCGAACTCAAGATCAGAGACCCTCACGGCAGAAGCTGAGATATTCCATGACCGCCACGTCTGGGTGTTGCGCGGGCAGCTTAGCCTTGATGCGCATCCATAGCGCGTGGCCGGCCTTCGAACCGGCAGCGAGCTCGCGAGCGAACAAAACCAGTTCGCCAAGCCTGAACAACGAATCCGCGCCGGATTGCGACCGGCCCTTTGCGTCGCGCGAGAGAACGTCCGCGAAGGTGGTCAGCGGTTCCGCCACCTCTTCCTGCCACCTGCGCAGCTGCTCGGGCAATGGCGCTTCCAAGCATTGCGCCGCACGTTTGCGAAAGGCATCCTGCACGCGCACGAATAAATTCAGATGCTGCTGCATCCCGATTACGATGTTGCGTTCGCGCGTGGCATGAATCGCAGCGGCGGGATCGTCGTCGACGATGTTCGGATCGCCCGGCACGAATTCATCCGTGTCGCGGTCAAGCGGCAACTTCTCCTTGAGGTAATGCAGCATCCAGTCTTCCGCGGTGGACAGCACATAGCGCTCGCGCTGCTGGAACAGCGCGGCCGCATGCCGGAACGGCAGGTAGTAGACACGTTCGGGCGCGCCGCGATGCACGAACTTCAGGTTGCGGCCGCCGATGATCCGGCCAATCAACTGCGATTGGTCGATCGGATTCGAGTGTCCATGGGTGAAATGAAGCGGCAAGTCCCCCCAACTCACATCGTAGTCCGCTAGCTGCATAATTTCGAGCGGCTCGGCACGTACGTGGAATGCCATCAGATCTGAATCCGGCATTTCGACGAGCTCAATGCCTTGGACGAATTCGGGGTATCCGGGCTGTTCCTGGTAATCATCCTCGGACTCGGGCATCTCGCCCGGCGTGTTGGACGGCAGATCATGATAACGGTCGATCTGCTCAGCGCTCAGGCCGTTGCAAATCGCGCCGAACAACTTGTCGACCGAACCGCGATGCACGCGCACCACGCCCATTTCGTGATTAGCGCCACACCATGCCTTGCGAGTAAAGTTGGCGCTACCCAAATAAACGAGCGCTTCGCTGCCGCGCGCGAGCACCAGAACCTTGGCGTGGAGCTTGCGCGTGATCGCGAGCGCGGCGAGGTCGTCCGGTTGATTAGCCTGCGCGATACGCTCGCGCTCGCGCTCGGTGACGGTTTCGGGGATTAGAAACAATCGTGTGTTCGGCAGCGCGCGAAAATGATCGCGGCAAAGATGCTGGGCGACCGGCGCATCTGTCACGATGTCGAACGCTGTGAGAGAAGGGAACGTTCGCTTCAGATCCTGAGCGACCACCGCGCCCTGCGCGCTGCGATCGAAGAACGGCGAAACGGCGATCGCGCGCTCCGGCAACGCATCACCGAATGCATTGCGCCACGCGCGAGCGAGCGCTTCCAGACCGGTGACGCCGTCGTAGCCCTGATGGACCAGCATTGCACTTTCCTTGTCTTCCGGCGCGTCCCAACGGTCCAGCCGCTGCTGGACCGACTCTATCGCCGCAGCCAGTGGCCTCGAATCGAACGACGCGTAGCCGCGCGCAAGCACCCCGATGAACTCGCGCAATACGGCGAGGTCTGCCCTTTCGCCCTTTCCGGTGTCGCTCCACGTAAACGTCTCGAAGACCTCTCGATTGGCAAAGAGACCCGTGCGAGTCAAGTTCATCGAACCCAGCGCGAGATGCACCTGACGCTGAGAGACCACGAGATAGGCTTTCGCGTGATGGCAGGTCCAGGGCTGCGCGCGCACCGGCAGCAGCTCCATGAAATGGGGCAACTGGTTGTGCTCACGCGTTTTACGCGCGTCGTAGATCATGACCGGCACGATGCGCAGCATGTGCGCGATGTCTGACGTGCTCGCCTGAAGCGCGGCGCTCAGCGAACGCCGCAGAGCGAGGTTCAACACCTGCTGATCGTCGAACTCATAGCTGAGCACCACGACGTGCTGCAACGCGTTGGCGCCTTCGCTGCACGATTCGAAGATGCTCGTGAAATACTCGCGTAGCGATTCAATCTGCTCCGTCATTGCGCGGCCTCCGTCTGCGTGAATGCCCAGTCGTACCAGCGGCGACATTTTTCGAAGTGCCATTGGCGACGATAGAGGTATTGCAGGCCATCGAGTTGAGCGCCCGAATCGTCCGAAGCGTTGTCAAAAATCGCCAAGGCTTCTTTCAGCGTGGCTGGATTCACGCGACCGTTCACGAGCAATTCGTCATGGTTCACGATGGGCGAAGTGCCCTTCGCCGTTTGATGATCGATGTGGTGATCAACCACGCAACCCGTCAAGGTTCTGAAATCTCCGGCGGCGTGCGCAACGCTAGCGAACAAGCGGCGTGAATCGTGGAATGCAGGCGCGGCGGCGTAGTCGGCGGCGAGCGCCGTGACTATCGCGGCAAACGCCTCCGCGCCTTGAGGCAGCACGTTGCGGAACGTGTCGCCGTATTCAAGCGAAGCGATGCGCAAATCGAGCACGAACTGCGTGGCGGCCGCGAGCCGCTCAAAGCGTTCAATGGCCGTGAGCTCCGTGGCGAGGCCCTCGTACTGCTGCCGAGCACTGGTCCAAAACGCCCGATAGGCCGAGGCGTTGGCAAAGCCTTCCTGGAGCGCCTGCCATTCCGGCGGCGCGCTCCACAACGGTCCGACGCGGGGATTCTTTTTACACCAGATCTCAATGAGGTTACGCCAGATTTCGCTTTCCTTGCGGGAAGCCGATGCATCGACGCCATAATGCTCACCGGCTCTTTCGAAATCGGCGTGCGAGATTGCGTGATTGCTCCGCCAGTTTGTTAGCGCGTCGCTAAACCGCAGTGTCCGATTGCGCGACGAGAACGCATCCGCAAGATCACGGCCGAGCGGGCACAGCGTACGTCCGTTCGGTTCGACGAGGCCCCAGCGAAGCGCGGAGCTGCTGTAGTGACCGAGCGTTCCGTAAGAGAGACGCTGATAGATCGGATGCCGCTTCGGAATAGCGTCTAGGTTGACTTGCTGGCCCCGCAGCCGCTGATATTTCGTGACGTTGATGATCGACGCGTCGACCGAAGCGTTGGCGATGCCCCAATAGATTTCGAGCGCACGGAAGCGCTGCGACAGCTGGCGCGGTTCGAACGGCTCGTCGGCGAGCTTGTCGAGAATGCTGCACAGCGAGCTCAGATAAACGGGGCGAATCGTCAGCACCGTGAACTGCGGGAACAACATGTCCTGCAAGGCGCTGGCTGGCCGGCGAAATCCCAATGGGTCGATTGCCTTGTCAGCGCTTTCCAGTACCACATACTCGGTAAATCGCATTCCTTGCGCACTCCTGGAACTTTATTTTTTTCACATTTCTCAAGCATGACATAGGCCGGCCTCGCTCCCCTCTCGGAAGCGTCCACATCGTGGCAGGAGTCGATATCGCGGTATTGAGCGCGTCATTCGCACGGCGCTCTGAACAAAATGCCCGATCACTGAATATCGGCAATCTCGCCGCGCACTTTAGCGTTCGACGATGCTAACGGCGAGACGGGACATTTCGTGTCCCGTCTCGCCAAATCCCTATGACCAGAAAGAGTCTGAAAGCGCAGCTGGCGCGCCCCCTTTCACTGACGAAGGGCCGATACGGCGCCACAACGCCTCGGGCAAGAACTGCTCAATCACCTGTTCGAAAATTTCTACCGACCGGCCATGTAGTTCTTGATGAGCAGTCGCAGAGAGACACCCTTCGAGTCACGGTTTCGACTGTCTCGGCGCCTCCGGTCGCGGAACAGTCGGAATGGCAACAGAGTTTAATAAGGAAGCGTTTGGAGTCGGACCGCTGATAAGGCCGTCCGCCACATTTGCCGCTTTAGCTGGCTAAAGGCTTACACCCATAGGTTGCGTCGCCCCCCCTTAAACCTATGACCAGCGGGGCTTCCAGCCATGTAGGGTGGCTTTCATGCGAGGACAGTTCGCTTCCGATTCCAACCCCCAAACCGATCTCACCGAAAGCGCTCAAGGCTTTTAGTCAAGTCGTGACGCGTTCTGCTACAGCACGTTGCATGGCCCCTCGGACTCGCGATGCTCCGTCTCCCTGCTGATTACCTGCTGCTGCGCTATCACGCTCTCGCTGTATTTCGGTGAGCCAGTTCTTGAACGTGACCGGCGCGACACCCAAGCCCATTTTTTTCAGCTTCTTGATTATCGCCGCATTCGATACCCCTCCTGTAATCAACTCCTGAATGGTGTCGTACATGTTGCGAAAACGTTGCTTTCGAGGGTCTGCATGACGGTCAGACAGCAGCTTGCGTAGCTCTTCGATATCGGCTTGCAGGTCGTATTGCGCAGAGGCTTTTGATGCACTGGATGCTCGGTTCATATTCGGTTGCATAGGGACTTCCATCTACATTCAAACTGGATATACGGATCGTTTTCGCTCAACTTGCGAAATTACGATTTCCGCAACAAACTCGCAAAATTTCACCCGTCTGACGCTTATCCCGAACAATCCTCCAAGTGCGCACGTACCTTGCGGATTGTTCGGGATATGGCGCGCGCGGACTGCGTCATTTTTTTCGCGCATTTATTTCAAATCTCGGAAGAATCGCCCGGTGAAGATTCAACGCCTCGGGTACGGGGGCGACCACGTTTTGGTCCCGTTAGCTCCTTAATCTTGCCGTGCAGGAACATCTTTAACTTGCCTGCATGCTTGATGCGAACCAGCTGCGTAGCTTTCGCAAAATAGCTCAACGCCGTCCACAGATGCTTGCGCTTCTCGGTATCGTAGTGATCGATCATGCCAACACCAACGTTGCGATACCCTCCCCGAGCAGCCTTCAGGTTGCAGCTGAACGCGTACCCACGTCCTTCCGTAATAACGTCCTTCCAGTACTTCGCGATCTTGAGCGAATACCCCACATGGTCCTGCACCTCCGAGCCATCAAATATGAAGCATATGTGCAGGTGATGCCCGCCGTCTCGTGAATACTCAATGCGGCCCACATGGCCGACGAGGTGCTTGAATATCGAGCGCTTGCCTTTCATGTTCCCGTACAGACGCTCCCAGTCAACTTTGAGCTCGACGAGGCTGATCCATCGAGGGTTCTCTTCGTGGTGCTCGGTGCCGTTCATGAAGGCTTCATGTTCACGTTCAGCACGACCTTGCATGGCATCACGACGCTCTATCGCTTCGGTAACATCGGCACATGCGGTCTTGCGGTATTCGAGCACCATGTCAACGAACAGCAGCCTTGCATACCTCTCGAACAGGTGGCCCAGGTAACGGCGAAGGTACGCGAGATTGTGCTTGCCGTTACTTTTCCAATCGCTAATGCGCTTCTTGAGCTTGACCCTCCGCGTCTCTACAAGCATCGTCGCTATGAAGTCAATCGCCATCTCCGCATGCTGCGGGTCGAGACCATGACCATCCTCATCCGTCCAATCCACATGTGCGTAGTTGCTGATCTCGTGCTGACGGTACCATTCAAAGAAGAACTCCAGATCTGGTGAATACGATAGAGACGGGTCATGAATGCGAGCATACGCTGGCAGTCTCTTGATGTCGTCTGCCATCTTCAACACCGCTACGCTCCCATCTCTCCTGTACCTGTAGGGTAGCGAGCTACCACGGAGCAACGTCTCCATGAAGTCGATCAGGGAATGCAGGTCTGCTGCATTTAGCCGATAGGACTGCCCATCTGTACTTCGCACCTGATTGACGACTGCTGACACAGTCGTCATGGTCGACCTCATGTCATCGTCATGCTCATCTGAACGATTGATTACTGCATGATGATCCTGTCGATCATCATCCTCATCATAGGGATGATAGTCATTCATATTTAATTATCCTAACCGTTTTATAGATATGTAGAGTTAGTTATTAACCCTGTTCATATACCAGAATTATTCCGACGCAATGAAGCAGAGGACTCGCCGACGATACATCGACAAACTCCTTGCTTTCATTGTGTTTTCAGGCTGTTTGAGGATATCCCCAAACATGCCGACTTCGTCATAGCAGAAGGATAGTCAGCGCACGCCTCCTCGCCCGAGAAGATGCCCTACGCTGTCGCGTCGATTCAGATGAACCATGCCGTCCTTGGCGCACACTTCCTCTTGGGCGCAGAGCTTCGCCAATGCCTTCTTGAACTGCCCTTGAGTCGCCATGCCGATATTGAAAGCCCGCTCACGCAGAACATCCTCCGGGATCTTGTCACGCACACTCAGGTCACGGAATAGGAGCTCGTGCAGTCGATCTGCATCCTCATCGGTCCTCGAGAGAGCTTGTACCTCCGAGTTGATCAGCCGCGAGAAATTTTCATAGCTCCACAGGGCAATTTCTTCCGCACATTCGACCCGTTCCGCCGTAATGGGGCCCTCTTCGCCCTCAAACTCGTGGTGCCTCGCCGCGTGGCGGATAATCTGCTCATGGAGCTTGTTGAGGCTGGCCATCTCACTCGAACTCGCTCCCTCCCACCGGATACTTCCGATACGACGATCGGCGCTCTCAAGTGCGCGGCCGGCTCGGGGCGAGAACGTCAGGATCTTTTGCCCCTCCGAGCCCACTTGTTGCAAACGTATCTGCTCGCGGAAGTAGTGTTCACAGCGTCCGAGAAACGCCTGCATTTCGGCAAGCGCGAGGACATCAGGCAGGTCCGTAGGTGCAGGCTCAACTATTGATCGATCCGCGAAATACCAGAGAAAACGGGCAAACAGGCCGATTTCGAGTGCATGCCTTCCCTGAGGTGTGCGCAAAAAGGCTAACAGTCGGTCTGGCTGAATTGGCACGACCATCGTAATCTTCGGATCGACCATCGTTATGCCCGTGCCGCGACGCGAGAAACTGATCGGGATGCCACTCCAACTCGAGCACAGCAAACCGATCAGATCCTTCCCCAACTCAGGCAAGAAGGCACTCCCCTCATCCGGGGCGATCAAAAACGCGCGGTTCTGATCTGTCTGCTCTTTCACGGCAACAAACGTAAACCGCTCAAGGGTGCGAGGCGGTGACGGCGGGGCTTTAGGGCGACTTTGTTCAAGCTCGACCAACCGACTGGCAAAAGCATCGTTAGGGGGAAGCCCCTTGCTTGCTAGCTTGCCAATTGCCCTCTGGGTGCCCGCATACTCGGCGTGCCACGCCGTCATGCGGCCTTTGTGTTCCTGCCATGCAGCGAGCGTCTCCGTATCGTGCGCAGCAATGAGGGCGCGGCGGTGATTCATGGCCGGCTCCGCTGCTGGAGACTTTCCAACACCGGAGGCACCGCCGATTCCAATGTAGGCCGCAAGCCCGATTTGCCGACCGTTCCATTTGGCCTTGGCGCATGGAGCAACAGCGTTCGCGGTATGTGTATCAAGAACGCCTGCGAACATCGTAGCGAACGTAGCGGTGCGAGCCACAGCCTCGACCAAACCACGTTGCTTCCTCGATAGCGCATGTAGTGGAACAGAATTGCCTGACATCACGCGGCCCCCTGTCCATCGAGGAGGACTACCATGTAGACTTTGTTGGTGGCAATGCCGATCATTGCGCCACCTCGCTATTGCTGGTGTTGACAAATGCGTCATAGGCAGCCACTACACCATCGCGCTTGGTAACGATCACGGCAGGCCAGCGAAGACGGCCATTCGCATGCTTCTGCGGCACTACACCGAAGTAGCTACCCGTCTGGCAGTAGCGCTTGCGGGCGGTTTGCTCTTCGATATGGTTGTGCGCGGCAAACGTCTTGGTTTGCCACGGATACGCGGTGTGTTCGACTGAACGATTTTGAGTATTGGACATCTCTGTTCCTCATCGGCCGGAATGCGGGCCTGTGCGCCACGTTGATCAAACGCGATCAACGTAACGCCATGATCCGATTCGAGAAACAGATGCTGAACCAGAGCGTCGGGGGGGGGGGGGGGGGGGGGGGGTGGGGGGGGGGGGGTGGGGGGGGGGGGGGGGGGGGGGCCGTTTAAAAATCCGCTCGGGTGGTCGGTGTGAACTAAACCATCGCGGCGCCCCCCGACCCCCAGACCCCGGCCAACAAAAGT